>NEUO01000061.1 GCA_002304315.1 Verrucomicrobiia bacterium Tous-C4TDCM | reverse complement strand
TGGAGCAACTTCGCCGAAGTTGCCGCCAGAGCCACCCGGAGAGGAGATGGCAGACGGAGCATCAGCGGCAAAAACGTGCGCCGCTTAGCTCGAAATCATTCAACTTCGGATTTCGGGTTCAGTCCTTCCAGCCGCGCGGCGGTGTTCACACTGTCGCCGACCACCGTGTAATCGAAGCGCCGGCTGCTGCCGAGATTGCCGGCGAGGACCAGCCCGTGATTGATGCCGACGCGAGTCTCGAGCACCTGCTCGATGTTCCCGTTGTCGGTCTCCAGCGTCACCGGGCTACGGCCGCGACCTGCATCTGGATCGCCGCGTCGATCGCCCGACCGGCCTTGCGGTCGGTCTTGAGCGGCGCGCCCCAGGTGGCGAGGACGGCGTCGCCGATGTATTTGATGATGGTTCCGTTGTTGTCGAGGATGCCCTCGGTCGCGGACTCGAAGTAGGCGATCAGCGCCTTCGCCAGCGCCTGCGGCGGCAGGCCTTCCGACATCGAGGTGAAGCCCGCGAGGTCGCTGAACAGGACGGTCACCTCGATCTCCTTACCGCCGGGCTCCAGGCTCACGTCGTCCTCGTCGATCTGCCGCGCCTGTTCGTCGGACATGTAAGATTTGAAAGCCCGCCTGAGCTTCCACCGGGCGGAGTATTCGATCCGGTAGTGCGCGCCGAGCGCCAGCATCGCGATCAGCGGCGTCTGCGCGAAGGCGGGGATCGTCCACGGGAAGCTGAAGCCGCCGCCGAGTTGCGCGAGGATGCCGGCCAATGCAATGCCCCCGCCGAGAACGACGCATACCAGGATGCCGCGCAAGGGCGGCAGCAGGGAGGCGGCGCAGGCGAGGATGAAGGCCGCAAGCACGATCCCGGCGAGCTCGGTCCCGTGGCCCGCCCGGACGATGCGGCGGTTCTCTAACAGCCCTGAGATCAGCGTCGCCTGGATCTCCATGCCCGGAGTGAGCTGGCGCGATTGGTTGCCGTCTTCATCCTTGATCGGCACCGGCAGGTAGGGCGTGGCAAAGACATCCTTCCCTGCATCCGACAAGCCGGCATTGAGGCGCGCGCCGACGATCACGATCTTGTCGCGAAAGACGCCATCGAGCCCCTGCCGCTCCTGCAAAACGCTGGCATACGAATAGCCGGGAAAACTTCCCGCCGGGCCGTAGTAGTTGATCCACGGCTCCCCGTCGTAGTTACGCGGCCCGTCACCGGCGGCGCGTTGCCGCACGAACTCGCTCAAGCTCGGCTTGTCGCCAAAGTCCGTCGGGATCCAATGGCTGGAGCGGCGGACCACGCCGTCGGGATCGATCGGCACCTCGGCCAGCCCCCAACCCGCAGCCGCGCGGCGAAGCGCCGGAGTTGCGAGTAGCAGGCTGGTCCGTTCATCCACCTCGCTTTCAGTGCGGACCAGCTCGCCGGCCAGCACCACGTTGCCATGTTTTTGAATGGCGGCGGCGAAGGCTTCGTCCTGCTCCGGGTTCTCGTCGTGAAAGAGGATGTCGAACACGATCACCCGCGCCCCTTCGCGAGTGAGCTTTTCCACAAGCTGTGCATGAATCCGCCGGTCCCAGGGCTGGGAAAGCGGTTGGTCGAGGTCTTGATGTGAGGCTTCGTCGAGATAGACCAGCACCACGTCTCCCGGCGGCGTTTGCTCGCCGAAGCGGAAAGGCAGGTCGTAGCTTGCCCGCCGCAGGCCTTGCGCCGATTGCAAGAGCAGCCCGCCTAACAGCATTCCGGCCAGCCCGATGAAAAGCGCGGCGGCCAGCCGTTTGCGGCGCTTGGTCCAGCGGGTCTTACTCACGGTCCGGTTGAAAGGCTGCGGTCGTGGGTGATCTCGACCCAGGCGAAACGCCGGGGCGACGCACTCCTCGGCTGGCTGTCGACCACCCGCTTGTAGCCGTTCGTCCCGTCGGCTTTGGTGAAAGTGGCGAGCGTCACGACGTTGGTCGGCGGCAGGGTGTCCGAGGCTTTCACCTCGTAGCGGATGCCATCGGCGGTCGAGCTGACGAACACCTCGAACTCGGCGCTCAAGCTCTGCAACGGAGCCGCCGCCACACGGATCGGCACGGAGTCGGAACCGCTGTCGGGATTGCCGTTCAGCGCATATTCGATCAAGGCGCTGCGGCCGTCCCGATCGCGGTCATCGTCATCGCCCGTGATCCCCCGGGCCTGCTTCCAGAGATCGAAGCCGGAGACCGGCTCGTAGATCACGTTGCCGATGGTAACGATCGCTCCAGGCGGGACTTGCGCGCTGAGCAGCGTGATCGAAGGCGGCGTGATGAAGCCGGGCACCGCGGAGAACGACACCGTCACGCTGCTCCAAGTGCTGCTGAAGCCGACCCGCTGCGTCGGCGTGAGATTGGAGTAACTTGTGCCGACGTTCGGCCTCACCGCCCACCGCGCAGTCGATAACACCGCCGGGGTGACGATGCCGACTTGCAGCGCCCGCAGCCCGCTGCCGCCGTAGGTCACCAGCGAGAAGTTGTTGTTCAGCACCTCGTCGTTTCCACTCGCCGCGTCCTGCGCGTCCTGGATCATCCGGCCGACGTCGCTGTCGATCACCCGGTAAACCGCGCGGTCCTGGCCGGCTAACAGGATCGCCGCCGGGTAGAAGCCGGTCACGCCCTGCGGCTGGACGAAGAGTGCGCTGCCGCTGGCCCCGCCGTCGCCGAACAGCTCGCCGGTTTCGTAGAGCTTCGGCAGCGGGTTCGAATCGAGCGGACTCAAGGGCGCGGCGAAGGTCTTGCCGAAAATCTTCCCGCGCTGCTCATGCGGCTGGCTGCGCTGGGCGTAGCCGACCGCGTGCTTGTTCTCGGTGCCGGTCAGCCAGTTCCGCTCGGCGGTGCTTTGCAGATAGTTCGCCGAGCCTCCTTCCCAATCGCCTGCGCCGCTGAAGTAGAGCACCGCGAAGTCCGCCTCCTTCTTGTCAGCAGGCACGGTCGCGACCGGGTTCTGCACGGAGTCCGGCGCGACGATCTGCGCGTAGGCCGTCTGATAGAGAATGCCGCGCGGCGCTACCGGCGGGGCCTGCCGCTCGCCCTGCCGCTCGCCCTGCTGCTGGCGCGGGAACCACTGCGTATCCGCCCACTGGAGGCCTGTGGAATCGAAAAACAAATGCGCCGCCGTCAGCACCACGCGCTCCGCAACCACGGTGCCGGTCCCGCGCCCCAGCGGCGTGCGGATCATGCCGACATATTGGTAAGGATCGCCACTCAGGTTCGGCGAAGCCGCCGCGGTGAAGGTCTTGGCGAGATCGAAGTTGTCGATCCGCTGGTAGTCGCTCCACTTGAGATCCAGCGTCTCGCCGGTCTGGATGGTCACCAGTTGCGAAGCCGGCGTGGCGTAGCCGGTCACCGGCTTGTAGTCGATGATCAGGTCGCCCGCCGCCAGGGTCGCGCTGATCAATTCATCGAACGCGTCGCCATCGTCTAACACATTCCGCCAGGTTGGTTCGCCACGCAACCGCCAGGCAAAGCCCTGGGCCGTCTCCGGAAAACTGATGGTTCCCGTCGCCACCGGCGGAAGCGGCAGGATCAGCGTGAGATTGGCGACGGTGCTCGCGGAGTTGACCGTCACGAAGGTCGTCACCGTTTCAGCCGAACCGGGTAAGCCGATGATTTCAAGCTGATAGGTTTCGCCGAGCACCACGTCGTCCGCACTATCGCCACTGGCGTGCCAGAGGAACTCGGAGGACAAACGCCACTTCGCCCCGGCGACCGGCAGATTCACCGTGAGAGTGTTGTTAGATCCCGGAAGCGCATCAGGCGGCGTCTGGGCCAGCGCCACGGCGACGTTCACGGTGTCGGAATTCACGATGCCCTGGTCGTCGGTGACGGTCAGCGTCACCACCGTGGTGCCGACGGGAAAGCGTGCCGCCGCCGTGACGCCGCTCGCGCTGCCGCCGGGCCAGGTCCAAGAGTAGGAAACGATAGCATCTTCCTGATCGCTCGATGCCGATGCGTCGAGCGTGACCATTTCCGAACCGGACGGCTCCGTGATCAGGTAAGCCGGTGCAGGTCCGCGGACCACCGTGTCGTTGATGGCAATGTCCACACCCGCGTCCGCCAACGGCTCGTAGTTCGCGCCGGCATTGAGTGCTGCGTAGTTGCGGTAGATGTAGGCCTTGCCGGACTGCACCCCGGAGCTGTTCCGAGCCCGCGGCAAACCCACGATCAAATCCTTGCCGTCATGAGCCACGGAATGACCGTATTCCGGATCCTCGATGATGTGAGGATCCCGCGTTCCATTCGGCCACACGCTTCCTACCTGCTGCCAATTCCCACCCGTTAGGTGAAAAATGAAAACATTTCCCGGGATGTAATCGGGATCCAGCCAGCTCCTGCCGAAGTCGTCGGGATAGGAACCAATCGCCAGCACGCCATCGCGCAGGGCCAGGCTGTTGCCTGACTTGGGGATCGAGCCGTTGCGCGTCCAGTTGGACCCGGAGCGGGTATAGCGGAACACGATGCCATCCCGATTCGAGCCGATCAGCAACTCGTCCTGATTCATCGCCAGCGCGATGCCGTAGTAAAGTCCCTCGCTATTCGGGCTGCGGCTTTGGGGCGGCCTGGGAATGTCCGCCTCGAATTTGTAACGGAAAGTCCATGAGGAAGCGATCTTCTCATAAACAAACACCGCGCTGTTCGAAGCAAAGCCCGGCTGGGAAACGGCGAGGAAGCTCCCGTGGATGGCAACCCTCGCTCCGAAGTCATCGCCAAAGAAGGTCGGCGGATCCGGTGTGACGATCTTCTGCACCTGATTCCACATTCCAGCGCTCAGATCGAAAACGTAGATGGCTCCGGTCGTCGCACCAAAAACCCCGGTTCTCGGCGCACCGATGACCAGCGTGTTCCCGCTGCGGGCAATCGGTTGGCCGAAGCCGGATCCTTCGGGATCCGCCGGTGCGAGTGTTTGCGAGACAACCCATGAACCGCCGACATTCTTGTAAACAACCACCGAGCCGGTTGATTGAAATCCCGCGCCAACAAAGGCAAACTCCCCATCGATCAGCACCGCTTGTCCGCGCTTTTCGGGCGAAGCAAAGGAATACTGGAGCCACTCACTATTGACGTTCTCCGCGAAGTAAGTGCCGTTACCGGTCTTGAACGGCGCCCCGGTGAGCGCGACCCCTTCGTGGATGCCCACGGCCCAGCCGAAGCGGTCGAGCGACACCCCGTCCACCGGCTCGATGATGTCCGGAGCGGGATCGGGCTTGAGCAGATCGAAGGTGAAACTTGTGGTGCTCAGCAGACTTGCGGAGTCGATGACTTCCAGCGTGATGAGTTTGCCATCGGCATCCGGCCCGAGGGTGAGCACACCCGATTGGCCGCTGAAAGTTCCGCCCGGCCAGCGCCAGTTCCATGAAACGATGGGGTGGCTTTGCGAAATGACCGTCGGATTCACCCTCAAACGGATCAACCCGTCCGCATCGGAGTCTGCAATGGCGATGCTGGCTCCGGGGTTGATGACGGGTGGTCGTTTGATGTTGGTGTTGAGGGTATCCCGGGAGATCGCTCCTTTGCTGTCCGTGATGGTGAGAGTGATGGTGGTCACGCTCGCGGGAATCATCGCGAACGTCTGCAGGCCGGTCGCGCTGCCGCCGCTCCACGACCAGACGGCGGCGAGGGTTTCGTTAGCGCTGGCGTCGGAGGAGAGGCCGCCGTTGAGGAAGAGCCGCACCGGCTGTCCGTCGAAGCTGGTGGCGGAGATGTCGGTCCCCGCGTTGGCGATGGGCTCGGCGTTGGCGGTATCGAAAGGCGCGTTCTTGTCGAAAATGCGGATGACGCCATTGACCGAATCCGAGAGCACGATTCGTCCGCCGGAGAACTCGGTGCAGAGGAGACGGTTGCCACCGAACATGCCGGTGATCGGTAGCTGGCGCTGGGTGACCGTGGCGGTGGCCCAGTTCGCGGAGATGGCATCCTTTTGGTAGAGGATGAAACGGCCGGATTGATCGTAGGCGACGAAGGACTGCCCGTCGTCGTCCATCTCCAGGCCGAAGTAGCCGCCAAAGGGAATCAAGGGCGTGACGGGCAACTTGGTTTGCACCCAGCTCGATCCGTTGAATTCGATGACGAACAGGGCATAGGGAAACTCGCGCTGGACGACCACGACGCCGTTGCCCACCGCGACGATGCCGCTGTAGTAGGACTGCGGAAATCCGCCGGGCTCCACGGGCGGGGCAAGCGAGGCTTGATGCGCCCAGCTTCCCGTCTTCTTGAAGATCTTGAGATTGGGAACGGCCGATGAGCCGGACCCGTCGGTCACCGCGGTGGTCGTGCCGTCGGTATCGATGCCCTCGCCCCAGCGTTTGCCGGAACTGAAGCCTTCCGGCGGCAGCAGCTCGGTGTGCGTCCAGGTGTTGCCGGACCAATCATAGACGAAGGCCCGGCCAGCGTTGTTAAAGTAGGTATCATCGAACGAGTCCGAGCTGGCGACGGCCGCCGCTTCATAAGCATTGTCCTGAATGCGACGGCCGGGCGGTGAGGTGGAAACGCTCTGAGCGCTGGCAACCCAATTGCCGGAAACAAAGCGATGGGCGGTGAAGGCATTCCCCGAAGCGATGTTTCCACTCAGCAGCGTGTCCGCATCGATCGCCCGGATGTCGGCCACGCTGGCGGTGAAGGGCGAAGGAGTCCAGATCCCGGCGCTGAAGCGATAGACCTCCGGGACGCCCGACCCCTTCGGATCGATGACCAGCGTATCTCCCCGCAAGCTTCCAATGACCCGCGAATCATACGGGCTGAATTCCGAGCTGACCCCCGAGTAGGCCGCCTTCTTGAAGTCGGTGAACAGCCCGGCCTGCTTGGTGAAGGCTGCAACCGTCAAGGTGTCCACGGAACTGCCACTGGTCGCATCGGTCACCGTGAGGGTGACGGTGACGGGCGAGTTCGTCACCGGAAAGACGACCTCGGGCATGACGCCGCTGGCACTGCCGCCGGCCCAGGTCCAGGCGTATGAGGTAATGTTGCCATCCGGGTCGCTGGAACCGCTGCCGTCGAGGGAGAAGGTGACGAATCCATCGTTGTTGGTGTCGGCGACGGTCACGTTCGGCCCTGCATGGGCGACGGGGTCCGCGGCGCGGGCCTCCGGGGTGGCGATCGCCATGAGGAGAAGCAAGAGGATGCCAAGGTATTTCATGGTGCGGCGTGGGTAAAAATGAATTTCGAAATGGGTCACTCAAAGGTCGATCCGCATCTCCATGAAGAACACGCGTTCGCGGGGAGACTCGGGAAGAGTGAGCAGAGGATTGAAGCGGTAGTCGTCGCCGGTGAGGTTCGGCACGCCGAGTTCCAGCGATCCTCGGTTGTCGAGGAAACGCTTTCCGACCGAAAAATCAAGCTGCGTCCACGAATCACCGGGCCGGGCGGGCGTGTAGCCGGAGTTGTCCTGCGAGAAGAAGCGGGCGTTCAAGCGGCTGAACCAACCGCTCGCGTGGTTCCAGAACAGATAACTCTCCGCTTGATGCAGATCGGAAGACTCGGCGGACGAAAAGCCCGCCACGCCATCCGCCGCCAGCTCCGGGAAGCCACGGTCGAGATCGGCGCTGGTGTAAGTGTAGCGTGCGCCGAGTGCCCACTGGTCGCCGAGGAGCTGGTTCACGTAGGCGGACCCACCCCATTCCTCGTAGTCGAGCTCCTCGCGGAGCTGGAAGCTGCCGTCTTACAGAAACGTCCCGGTGTCCACCGCCAGCACGCCGACACCTTTCGTCGCGCTCGCCGCGCGGATGAAGCCCTCCGCGCCGAGATAGGTGTCGGTCGGCAGCTTGTAGGAAATGCTCGCGCCACCGATGTCGAACAGCGGTGCCGAGAGTCCGCCGACCAGCGACTCGTTGATCAGCGTGCGGAACGATTGGGTGAAACCCGCGACCTGGGTCGGTTCCAGCCGCACGCTCTCGTCGAAGCTCGCGCCGGCCTGCGACCGAGCGTAGCCCAGCCGCAGCGTGAGTGCGTCCGCCGGAGTCCACACGAAGCCCGCCTTCGGCAGCCACTCGGAGCTTTCCTCCCACACATCGGCGACCGGCGGTACGCTGCTGTTCAGCGGATACTCCTGCCAGTCGTAAGCCAGCCCGGCCGTCGCCCAGAAGCCTTTCCATAACTCGCGGGAGTAATAAACATAAGCCACCCAGCGGTCGTAGTAGGGATCGGCTGTTAGAACGAAGGGATCGCTCGGCAAGACGCCGCCGAGCCCTTGATTCACCAGCGTATTGACGGTCGGAAAGCTGCCGGTATCGAAGCGCGCGCCGGCCAGCAGCGTCTGCCGCCCGTCGCTCCAGATCTGCTGCACCTCGCCGAAATAGACCTCGGTTTCCCGCTCCTGCAGCACGTCCGCACTGAAGGCCACCGGGGTCTGGAGGTCGGGCACGGCGGGATCGACCAGCATCGCCAGCACGCTGCCCGACGGATCGCGGATACTCAGCATGTCCGACAAAGCCCCGCCGAGCATTAACGTGCGGCTTTGCGGCGACCACTCGCGCTGGTAGCCGACGATCGTCACCGGCGCCTGCGTCTGCTCGCCGCGGAAATCCGGGTCGTAGGTGGTGGGATCGTAGAGTTGCCGCAGGTCGCCGCTTTCCAGTTCCTCGAACTTGAGGTTGAGGTAAACGCTGTCCTTCGCCGTGAGCGCGTGTTTGACCTGAAAGTAGGAGGTGTAGCGCTCGCTGTCCTGGTTCGGACGATAGCCGTCGGCGATGAAGATGTCGTAGTCGAGCGCCACGCTGGTCCGCTCGGTGCGCGCCATGGCCGAGCCGGTGGAGAGGAGCTCGCCGTCGCCGCGGACGTTCGTGCGATTGCTGAAGCCGAAGCGCTTCGTATCGAAGAGCGCGGCGTATTCCTGTTGCGAGATGTTCTGCGGCAGCAAGGCGGTGCCGGCCGGCGAGAGCAGGTTGGCGAGGAGCAGTTCGTTGAACCACGGCGTCTCCTGCCGCAGTTCGACCCGCCGCGGATCGCGGATCGCGTTGATGCTGTTAGATAAAAAAAGATGCGCCGAGGGATTGAGGTAATCGCTCACCACCGAGCGCCGCGCTTCCTCGAGGCTGACCTCGGTCATGCCGGCGTTCTCGTAAAGCGCGGCGAGGTTCGCCTCCCGCACGGAGCGGTCCTTGTCCAACAGGTAGCCCGAGCGGTAGATCGAGCGGTTGTCGTTGAGCTCGATCGATTCCTCCAGGTTCGCGATGCCTTTGTTGTAGGCATTGCCGCGCTGGTCGAGCAGCGCCTGATAAAGCAGGGGCGTCGGGTCGCCGGGATCGAGCCGGCGCGCCAGACCTAGCTCATGCGTCGCACGTCCGTCCTTGTTCGACTCCGCGAATGCCTTACCGAGATAGCTGCGGAAAAAGCCGCGGTTCGGCTCCACCGCGGCGGCGATGGTGATCAAGCGCAGGCCCTCCTCGCGGTCCCGCCCTTGAAAGCTGGCCAGCCCCTGCCCCAGCCACGCGTTGCCCAGCGCGGGATCAATGGCGATGGCCTCCGCGAAAAACCTCCGCGCTTCCGGGATGCGGTTCCGCCCCAGTTCCAGGTAGCCCTTCAACGAAATCGCCTGCGCGTTCCTCGGTGAAATCGCCAGCGCCTTGTCCACCGCCGCGATGGCCTGCTCGATCCGCCCGAAGCTGAACTCCAGCTCCGCCACCCGCGCCCAGCCGAGCCCGAAGTCCGGTGACGTGGCCACCGCTTCCTTCGCCGCCGCCAGCGCGCCTTCCAGATCGCCGCGCGACTGCCGCGCATAGGACAGCGCCATCCGGCCATCCGGAGTCGCGGGCGCATTCACCTCCGCCATCTCCGCGGCCGGCTTCCGCACGACGTCGATCAGCAACCGCAAAGAATCCGTCATCGGCCCGCCGCCCGCCTGCCGAAGCTCCGCTTCCACCTCGTCGATCCGTCCGCTCGCCAGCTTCACCGCCGCCGCAAATCGGTGCTCGTTCGCATTCCCCGCCGCCGGCAGCAACTCCAGTGCACGTAGTAGATCGCCCTCCGCATACGCCTTCCGCGACGCCGCAAAATCCGCACCCAGCCCCCCAAAGCCCGCCGGATCGGCGATGCCCGGATAGTAGAGGAACCACTGGATGTCCTCCGAGGCATCGAGCACCGCCGTCTTGCGCGGCGGCTTTCCCGGCTCCGCGATCCCCTGCTCGCCGCTCGCCAGATCGATCGCGCCGAACCCGTTCGACAGCCCGACCTCGCCGTCGATCATCGTCACCACCGTCTTCCCACCCTCGACCTCCAGCACGAATTCCGTCCCGCGGATGTTCAGGCTGGCGGTCGGCGTCTTGATGTCCGCCTCCGCCTCCGAGCGGCTGAAGAAGTAAGCGACGCCCGTGCCGAAATCGATCTTGCTCCGCCCGCCCGCCTGGCCCGCCGGCGGTGCCTGGAGACGCAGGCTGGTCAGCTCGCTCATCCGCAGCACCCCGCCGGTGGACAGCTCGATCCCCGCGCGGCTCAGCTCGCCGGTACGGACCTGTTCCTGCCACTTCACCGCGTCGCCGACCGCCGCCTTGGTCCACTTCGCAGCCGCCCCGCTGCGGTCCACTTCGTTCTCGGTGAGAATAATTTCCCCACCTTCTCGCGGCTTACTCTCGGCCGCTTCGACGGGCGAAACGGCGAGCAACGCCATCGCGCTGAGGATGCGGGGGAGGGACACCGTTAACAGAATCCCCCGCGTGGGTTGCGGGGCAAAGCAAATACCCCGCAGGTGAAGAAATCGACACATTGGGAGGACTGGGTTTGCGGGGAAGACCGCCGCGGGGACGAGACGGACAGCAGCGGGGATGCCAGCACCGCCCTTCGTTCGGGGTCCGGAACTCCGACGACTGCGGTTCCGGGAAACCAGAAATTGAGGAAAGAGAAACATCGCCACAGCCGATCCCCTTTCCTCCTGGGAATGGCACCGAGCGCCGCAGCCGATCCCTCCGATCCCGCCCGACTGGCGCGACGCCTGATTCGCGAATCACCCGGCTTGCCCTCCCCGGACCGGCGACTAGCATCGACCGCTCCCGCAGGTCCCTGCCACCCATGAACCGCATTTTCGTCGAAAAGAAGCCCGAGTTTAACGGAGAAGCCCGCCACCTCCTCTCCGACCTGCGCGAGTCGCTCGGGCTTCCCGGCCTCGAAGCAGTGCGGATCGTCCAGCGCTACGACGTCGACGGTCTCAGCGACCCCGAGTTCGACCAAGCCGTCCGCCAGATCCTCTCCGAGCCCCAGGTCGATCTGACTTCCACCACCCTTTCCATTGGCGAAAACGAGAGCGCCTTCGCCGTCGAATACCTCCCCGGCCAGTTCGACCAGCGCGCCGACTCCGCCGCGCAGTGCGTTCAGATTCTCACCGGCAAGGAGCGCCCGCTCGTCGTCTCCGCCAAGGTCATCCTCCTCGCCGGCAATCTCCGCGCCGACGACCTCGCACGCATCAAGGGCTACGTCATCAACGCTGTCGACTCCCACGAAGTCCCTGTAGCGGCGGTCTGTGACCGTCGTTCGCAAGCCGCTCCCGCCGACGTCGCCATCCTCGAAGGCTTCACCACCCGCGACCCCGCCGCCGTCCGCGCCGAGTTCGGTCTCGCGATGTCCGCCGAGGACGTCGCCTTATGCCAGACCTACTTCCGCGACGAGGAGAAGCGCGACCCGAGCATCACCGAAATCCGGATGCTCGACACCTACTGGTCCGACCACTGCCGCCACACCACCTTCCTCACGAAGATCGACGAAGTCACCTTCGCCGAGGGCACCGCCCCGGTCGAGCGCGCCTGGCAGACCTACCTCGCCACCCGCGAGCAACTCGGCCGCCAGGACAAGCCCGTCACCCTGATGGACATCGCCCTCATCGGCATGCGCGAACTCCGCGCATCCGGCGAACTCGACAACCTCGAAGTCTCCGAAGAAGTCAACGCGGCTTCCATCGTCGTCCAGGTCCCGATTTCAAAAACATCTTCCATCTACCATCCACCATCCACCATCTCGGAAGAGTGGCTCGTCATGTTCAAGAACGAGACCCACAACCACCCGACCGAAATCGAGCCCTTCGGAGGCGCCGCGACCTGCCTCGGCGGCTGCATCCGCGATCCCCTCTCCGGCCGCTCCTACGTCTATCAGGCGATGCGCGTCACCGGCGCCGGCAACCCTCTAACACCTTTCTCGGACACTCTCCCCGGCAAGCTCCCGCAGAAGAAAATCTGCCAGGTCGCCGCCGCCGGCTACTCGTCCTACGGCAACCAGATCGGCCTCGCCACCGGCCAGGTCGCGGAAATCTACCACCCCGGCTACGTCGCCAAGCGCATGGAAATCGGCGCCGTGGTCGCCGCCGCGCCGCGCTCGCAGGTCTTCCGCGGCTCGCCTTCGCCCGGCGATGTCATCCTCCTCATCGGCGGCCGCACCGGCCGCGACGGCGTCGGCGGTGCGACCGGCTCGTCGAAGGAACACACCGACACCGCCCTCGAAAACTCCGCCGAAGTCCAGAAAGGCGACGCCCCGACCGAGCGGAAGATCCAGCGCCTGTTCCGCAATCCGGAACTCACCAAGAAGATCAAAATCTGCAACGACTTCGGCGCCGGCGGCGTGTCGGTCGCGATCGGCGAGATCGCGCCCTCGCTCGACATCGACCTCGACGCCGTGCCGAAGAAATACGACGGCCTCGATGGCACCGAGCTCGCGATTTCCGAATCGCAGGAGCGCATGGCGGTTTGCATCGACCCCGCCGATGCCGCCTACTTCATCGCCGAGTCCGACAAGGAAAACCTCGAGTGCGTCCACGTCGCCAACGTCACCGACAGCGGCCGCCTGCGGATGAAATGGCGCGGCAAGACCATCGTCGACCTCTCCCGCGCCTTCCTCGACACCAACGGCGTCCAGCAAACCGCCAAAATCCACGTCCGCCCGATCCCGCCGCTTGGTGGCGGCGGGTTGACAGCCGTCTTACATTCAAACCATGAACAAGAAGCCCACCTACTTGAGCGAAGCACATCGCAAGAGTTCAGAGAAAGCCTTGGCTCTCGCGGCCAAGCAGTCGCCGATGTCCTCCGAAGAGTTCACGAAGCAAGCGCACGATCTGGCCTCGGCCAGCCGACGGAACGAGCCAAGCGACTCGAACTCGAGCGAGCGCTACGAACCGTCGAGGAGCGAGAACTCCGCCGCCTGAGCGACGCCTTCCTTGATGCCAGGGAATTTGACATTCGCTGGCGTGAGCAAGGGTCTGTCGAAGGCGCCGAGCAGAGGGTTCACGTCGTCGAGGGTGCCGATCGGATTCTGAAGTCGAACAACGGATCCTACCACGGGCATTGGTCCCAGTATTTCGAGCGGCTTGCTTTCCACCTGCTTCTCTTTCCGGAAACCGCCTACGCTTTCGAAGGACTCATCAACGACGGACTTTCCCTTGCCTTCGTCGTTTCCCAGCAAGCCTACCGCGCCGCACGGGACGCGTCCGGCAAGGTCAGCGGTGCCACCCGCAGCCAAGTGGAGAATGAAATGGCCGCACGCTTCGGTGCCTTCCGCTTCCGTAACGACGACTACTATCTGCCATCGCTCGATCTTTTCATTGAAGACCTCCACGACGAGAACGTGCTCATTGGAACGGACGGAGAAACGCTGATCTTCATCGATCCCGTCCTCTTCCGTCGCCCCGCCGATGTGGCCGCCCCGGCCTGCCCTTCCAGCTTCTTCCAATCAACAATCGACAATCCTCAATCGGCAATTGCTCTTCTCAGCGACCTCAACCACTGCTCCCAGAAAGGCCTCGGCCACCGCTTCGACGGCTCGGTCGGTGCCGGCACCGTCCTCTGGCCTTTCGGCGGCAAGCACCAGCTCACCCCGCCCGACGCAATGGTCGCCAAGCTCCCGCTGCTCGAAGGCGACACCGACGTCTGCACCTACATGAGCTGGGGTTTCAATCCCCGCATCTCCTCCTGGTCGCCTTTCCACGGCGCCGCCTACGCCGTCACCGAGTCCGTCTGCAAGGCGGTCGCCGCAGGAGCCCGCTTGTCCGACATCCGGCTGACCCTTCAGGAATACTTCCCGAAACTCGGCAACGATCCCGCCCGCTGGGGCCTGCCGTTCGCCGCGCTGTTAGGAGCCTTCCACGTCCAGCACGAACTCCGCCTCGCCGCGATCGGCGGCAAGGACTCCATGTCCGGCTCCTTCAACGAGCTCGACGTCCCGCCGACCCTCGTTTCCTTCGCCCTCGCCCCCGGCCTGGCCAGCCTCGCCCTCAGCCCGGAGTTCAAGAAAGCCGGCAGCAAGGTCTCGCTCGTCACCGTCCCGCGCGACGCCGACCAGCTCCCCGACTTTGCCAAGCTCAAGGACCTCGCCGCCGCCCTCCACGACCTCAACGCCGCCGGCCATCTCCTCTCGATGAAGGCCCTCGGCTCCGGCGGTCTCCTCCACGCCCTCGCCACCTCCGCCTTCGGCAACGCCATCGGCTTCGTCGAGCACAAGAGGGGTGCGGGCGGCTCGCCCGCAGCAGAATGGTCCACCGAGCGCTACTTCTCCTTCCTCCTCGAGCACGAATCCGACCTCCCCGCCGCCCTCGGTGCCACCCTCATCGGCCACACCACCGCTGAGCCCGTCCTTACCTTCGCCAGCGAAACCCACGCCCTCGCCGACCTCCAAGCCGCCTGGGAAGGCACGCTCGAGCCGGTTTATCCGACGAAAGGCGGGATGGTAGATGGTAGATCGCAGATGGTAGATTTGGAAATGCCCCGGGCAGAGCTCGGGACATCCACCATCCTCCATCCTCCATCTGCTATCTCTGGCGCGGAGCGCTCGTCATCCACCATCCACCATCCACCATCCACCATCTCCAGACCGAAGGTCTTGATCCCCGCCTTCCCCGGCACCAACAGCGAATACGACTCCGCCAAGGCCTTCCGCGAAGCCGGGGCGGACGCGGAAATCCTGGTCTTCCGCAACCTCACATCCCGCCACATCGAGGAATCGCTCGAAGCCTTCGCGCGGCAGATCCGCCGATCGCAGATCCTGATGTTTCCCGGCGGCTTCAGCGCCGGCGACGAGCCCGACGGCTCCGCCAAGTTCATCGCCACCATCATCCGCAACCCGCGGGTGTCCGATGCCATCATGGATCTGCTCAAGAACCGCGACGGCCTCGTGCTCGGCATCTGCAACGGCTTCCAGGCCCTCATCAAAACCGGCCTCGTCCCCTACGGCGAGATCCTCGAAGACCAAGAGGGGCACGGGCGGCCCGCCCGTGAACACACTCCCACGCTGGTCCACAACGACATCGGTCGCCACATCTCCTGCTACGCCACCACCAAGGTCGTCAGCACCACCTCGCCCTGGCTTGCCCTCTGCCAGCCCGGCGACCTCCACGCGATCCCGCTGTCGCACGGCGAAGGCAAGTTCCACGCCAGCGACGAAGTCATCGCCGATCTCGCGCGCAACGGCCAGATCGCCACCCAATACGTCGATGAGAAGGGCACGCCCTCGATGGACATCGCCATCAACCCGAACGGCTCGCGGTTCGCCATTGAAGGCATCACCAGCCCCTGCGGCCGGGTCTTCGGCAAGATGGGCCATACCGAGCGCAGCGGCACCCGCGTCGCCAAGAACATCCCCGGCGAAAAGCACCAGCCGATCTTCGCCGCGGGGGTGAAGTGGTTCTCGTGACATGAAGACAACCACGGCCAGGCTCCTGAACTTCCCGCCGCCTGGCCCCGGCTCAACCGTGCCGCCCCTCAAAATCCGCCTCCTGCATCCAGCCACGCCAGGATGGCCATGGGAAGCCACGATGATCACGGCGGCAAATCGTTTCTGCCACTCAAGGCTGCGGCAAAAGCATGGCCCCGGGAATCCCCCCGCCCATGGTCGCGAGCATCGCTCCATGGGCCTTCGCCAAGGCAAATAGATGTGCATCCGTCGTCGACGACGCCCCGGAACACCAGTCGGGAAATCCGGTTGACGAGGAGCGGTCGTCGGGCAGGAAATCGTGGCAAGCTCCGAGCGATCCCAACATCGAGGCAAGCGTTGCAACCGCATCCCCGACCGCAACCCTCCCTTGCGCACGCTGCACCGAGACCCTGACGAACCCGAGTTCGGGAATCGCCGAAGTGAGAAGCATCGTGGCCCGCTTGCGCTTCATCGACGCGATCCAGGATGCGGCGCGACGGTGATCCGCATGATCCGCCCAGCCCCATGCCAGAAGCACGTTCACATCCAGCAGATAGTTCATGGAAAATCGGCCAGCATTTCACGGACCTGTTCGGAGGTCAGCAAAGAGGTACCCGTCAGTGGTGCAAAGATCTCCGCTCCGGTGAATTCACATCGCACTTTCTCGACAGCCCCGCCTGGAGACTCGGTGCCCGCGGCACGCCGCCGCAGGAACTCCGAAACGGTCAAACGTCGCCGCTTCGCCGCCTGACGGATCGCCCGGGCTTCTTCGTCCGTGACCTTGAAACTGATCGTCTTCACGGGTATTACCGTATTACCGACCGACCGACCTGACAAGCAGGCCTTTCAGGTCGAGGGGCGAGCGGAACGTCATCTCCCCGTCCCGCCGGGAGCCTCACTTGATCTCCAGCAACTCCACCTCGAACACCAGCGTGCTGTCCGGCGGGATCGCGGGGCTCGGGCTGGCGGCGCCGTAGGCCAGCGGCGCGGGGATCTCGAACTTGAACTTGTCGCCCACTTTCATGAGCTGAACGCCCTCGGTCCAGCCGGGGATCACGCGGTTCAGAGGAAAGGTCGCCGGCTGGCCGCGGTCGACGGAGCTGTCAAAGACGGTGCCATTGAGCAAAGTGCCGTGGTAGTGGACGGTCACGTTGTCGGTGGCCTGCGGATGGACGGTGCCGGTGCCCTTCTGCAACACCGTGTATTTCAATCCGCTCGCCGTGGTCGTCACCGCCGGCTTGGCGGATGGATCGCGCGGCCCACTTTTCCCGGGCATGGCCTCGCCGCTTTCATCCCCGCCCGAAGCGCCGCCGGCAGCCCCGCCGCCGGACTTCGATCCTGAGGACGAGTCCGCTCCAGCGGTGCCCGACTTGGAATCACAGGCGGCCAGGCCGAGCGCGGCGACACAGGAAAGGAACGAGTAAAGTGGTTTCATGGGAATCGATGGGATGATTACCGAAATCTCCGCAAGCCGGGCACGCCGGTCAAGGCGGGATCAGAGCTCGTTGTACTTCAAATTGTTCCCCCGCGACTTCTCGGCCGGGTAGCGGATCTCGTTCCGCTCGATCTTCGCCTCCATCACCTCGCCGAGTTTCATCCCGAGCAGGTCCGCCATTTCGAACAGCAGGATCGCCACGTCCGCGATCTCCGACGCGATTTCCTCGCGCTTCTCGACCGCCCGCCGCTCGACCTGGTCCGGCTGCTGCCAGACGAAATGCTGCATCAGCTCCCCCGCTTCCGCCGCGATCGCGACCGCCATGTCCTTGGGATTGTGGAATTGCTCCCAGTCGCGGGCGGCCACGAAGGTCCGGATGCGGGCGGTGAGGTCGACGATGGAATCGGACATGGCGGGATCCAATACCGGCCCCGACCCGACGGAAATCCAAAACCTCGCGGAATAGCCCGCTCCTTGCATCCTCCCGTATCCATGCGTAAATCTTCCCCGATGAAAGCCGCCCTGATGCTCGCCGCCGCCCTCACGCTGTGCGCCTGCACCGCTGAGGAGAAAAACAAACCCGCCATGCAAACCGCCGACAAAGCCCCGGAACAGCCGACCACCAAGGTCGAGAAGACCGACGAGGACTGGAAGAAGATCCTGACCCCGGAACAGTACCGCGTCCTTCGCAAGGCCGGCACCGAAGCCGCGAACGGCCAGGTTTACAAGGAGTTCAAGCACCAAGGCGAAGGCACCTACTACTGCGGCGGCTGCAATGCCGAGCTCTTCACCTCGAAGGAGAAATTCGACAGCGGCTGCGGCTGGCCTTCGTTCTACGACCCGTCCAAGGCGAAGAACGTGATCGCCCGCGACGACTTCTCCGGCGGCATGGTCCGCACCGAGGTGATCTGCGCCAAATGCGACGGCCACCTCGGCCACGTCTTCAAGGGCGAAGGCTTCGACACCCCGACCGACCAGCGCTACTGCATCAACGGCGTCGCCTTGAAGTTCGTCCCCGCCGCCGCGCCGGCTCCTGCCAAGGAAGAGCCGAAGGTCGAAAAGAAGTAACGCGACCACACAGCAGGCGGCCGAAGGCCAAAACGTAGCTGGAGCGTCTCGCTCCAGTCCATCCAAGGGGCGTCTCGCCCCTTGAACATGGGAAGCCCGTGAGATCCGGGGGGCGAGACGCCCCCGGAACGGACTGGAGCGAGACGCTCCAGCTACACTCACTGACGCAATGCGCCCTATGATTGCGGAGTCTGGCTCAGCTCTCCCAGAGTTATGCTACTTCGAGGCGGCGTCGGCTGCATGCAGCCGCTCCGCGGCGCGGCGGGCGTCGCCCTCTTGCGGGATGCACTCCGCCCCTAACGGAAGCGGCAGGTCCAACTCGCGGACCTTGCGGAAAATCTCGCTGAAGCGAATCTCGCCCGTGCCCGGTTCGTTGCGCGCAGGGGAATCGGCGAACTGGACGTAGCCGATCCATTCACGGTGCTGCTCGAGGTTGTCGATCAGGTTGCCCTCGAAGCGCTGCATGTGGAAGAGATCCCAGTTCAGCCGGACCCAAGGCGAATCGACCGCCTTGCAAATCTCGATCCCGTCCGCGCTGCCGTAAAGGCAGTGGCCAGGGTGGTTGTAGGGATTCATCGGCTCCAGGATGATCATCTTCCGCTGCGCCTCAAGCACCGGCACTGCAGCGCGGAGCTTGGCAATGACCGACGCGTGCATCTGCTCCTTGGTCAGCCCGTCGATGTCATCGCCCGCCACCACGCAGAAGCGCTCGCATCCCGGCAGCAAGGCCGCGCCTTCGCAGGCGGCGGTGATCTCCGCAACGAAGTCCTCCACCGGAAACGCCGGATCATTGATCTGCTTGCCGAAGCCCCAGGCCGTGAACTGGGTGGCGATCATGCCGTGATGCTTCAAGGCCGCCGCCCCGGCAACGAGGTCCTTGTCGCGCCAGGTCCACAGCTCGATCGCCGGAAAGCCCAGCGCCGCGGCCTGCTCGATCCGCTCCACGAAGGAGCCTTCGAACCACATCTCGATGTTGACGGCGATCGGCGTGTGCGGCGTGCGTCCGGGCAATTCAGTCATGCCGGGATCAAAACGGAACCCCGCCCCGATGGCACGCGGGATTTGCGTTCAAAGGCAAATTCAAACGATCGTGTCCGAACCCGTGGCGTCATCCCCGGAGTCCGCGACCATGCCGTCCTCGAAGTCCACTTCGCGGACGCGCTTCTTGTCGCGCCAGAACTCGACCTGCTTGCGCAGCGTTTCCCGCAACTCGTCGCCGCGGTGCACCGCCTTGATCTCGATCCGCGGCTGGGAACGGTCGGAGGTCTCGATGATCAGCGTCGATAGCCCGAAGACCCGATACCAGAACGGCCGCTCCATCGAGGTGTCCTTCACCCGGTAAAGCTCCACGTCGTCCATCTGCTGGTTGAAGACGCCCGAGCAAAGCCGGATCCGCTCGGTGGTCAGCTCGTGGCGGGTCGCGCGGGTCTCGATGAAAATCCACAGCGCCCAGCCAAGCGGCAGGATCAGGGCGATCCAGGCGGGCCAGAAGAAAGCCCCGCCGATGCCGATCCCCACAACCAATGCCAGGGCGAACGCATACTTGCCGAGGTTGAGGACCTGCGAAGGACTGCCTTTCCAAAGAATTTCTTCACTCACGCTCGCAGGCTGCACGATGCGACCCGGGTAGAACAAGTGGAGAATCCGCCACAAATTTCAACGCCCTTGGATCGGGTCGGACGGGATCTTGCCTTCCACTCCGCGCAGATGCCCATCGAGGAACCGGGAGGTCCGACTCCATCCGCAAAAGTCGGGTTTCACCCCACTTCCCCGAAGGGCGTTCAGCCACATGCTAACCCCATGAGCTACCAGAGCATCAATCCCTACAACGGCGAACTTGTGAAGAGCTTCGAGGAACACACGGATCAGCAGCTGGAAACGGCCATCGCCGCCGCACAGACCTGTTTCCATTCATGGAAGAACCTGAGCTTCCGCGAGCGGGCCGTCATCGTCACCAAAGCCGCTGACATCATGCGTGACCGGGTCGATGACTTTGCGCGGCCGGTCACCCTCGAAATGGGCAAACTCTTCGCGGAGTCGGTTGGGGAAGTGATGCTCAGCGCGGACATTCTGGACTACTATGCGAAGCACGCCGAGCGCTTCCTTGAGCCCGAGTTCTTGGATCCGGCTTCCGGGGAAGCCGTCATCGAAAGCAGCCCGCTCGGCGTGCTCTTCGGCGTGCAACCTTGGAACTTTCCCTACTACCAACTCGCACGATTCGCCGGCCCGAACCTGATGGCGGGCAATGTCGTGCTGGTGAAGCACTCGGGCACCGTCCCCCAGTGTGCCATCGCCTTCGAGCAGCTCTGGCTTGAGGCAGGAGCACCCGCGGGAGCTTACACCAATTTGCTTATCTCCCATGATCAGGTCCTCACGGTGATCGACGATTCCCGCGTCCGGGGCGTCGCGCTCACCGGTGGCGTGGCCGCGGCGAAAGGCGTTGCAGAGAGAGCCGGCAGGAACGTCAAAAAATCCACCATGGAGCTGGGGGGCAGCGATGCTTTCATCGTGCTGGAGGACGCCGATCTCGACAAGACCCTCACTTGGGCGATGTGGGCGAAAATGAACAACATGGGCCAGTGTTGCATCGCCGGGAAGCGCTTCATCATCGTCGAAGAACTCGCGGATCCATTCCTGTCGAAGTTCAAAGCAGCCATGGAATCGCTCACCCCGGGCGACCCGATGGATAAGAACACCACTCTCGGCCCACTCTCGACCGAGACCGCCTTGATCCAACTCTTGAAACAAGTCGATGGGGCCGTCGCCCACGGTGCCACACTGGTGCTCGGAGGGAAGCGAGTCGACCGTCCCGGTGCCTTCATGGAGCCAACCATCCTAACGGACATTGCCCCTGATAATCCCGCCTACCGCGAGGAGTTCTTCGGACCTGTGGCATTGTTCTTTCGTGTCAAGGACGAGGATGCGGCCATCGCCCTCGCCAATGACTCGGATTATGGCCTCGGCGGCTCTGTTTTCACTCAAGACATCGAGCGCGGCAAACGCATCGCGAGCCGCATCGAGACCGGTATGGTATTCATCAACCATCCAACCTGGACCGCTTCGGACCTGCCCTTTGGCGGCATCAAAAACTCCGGTTATGGCCGCGAGCTCTCCAGCCACGGCATCCAGGAGTTTGTGAACAAGAAGCTCGTCCGCGTCGCCCCGATTGATGCTCCGGCCTGATTCTCCCAAACCAATCCACCTCTCTATGAAAACCAATTCCTACGCCACCAGTTCGGCCACGACCCCACTCGCACCCTTCAGCCTCGAACGCCGGGTGCCCGGTGAGCATGACGTTCAGATCGAGATCCTCTTTTGCGGCGTCTGCCATTCGGACGTTCACACGGTGCGCAACGAGTGGCAGGGAACCACCTACCCCTGCGTGCCCGGACACGAAATCGTCGGCCGGGTGACCAAGGTCGGAGCGAAGGTCCAGAAGTTCAAAACGGGCGACATCGCCGGCGTCGGCTGCCTGGTGGACTCCTGCCGCACCTGCGGAAGTTGTGAGGAACACCTGGAGCAGTTCTGCGAGAACGGGGCGATTTTCACCTACAACTCTCCCGACAAACACAGCGGCGGCGTGACCTATGGCGGCTATTCCGAAAGCATCGTGGTGGATGAAGCCTTCGTGCTGCGTGTCCCTGAAAATCTCGATCTAGCCGGCACCGCCCCGCTCCTTTGCGCCGGCATCACGACTTACTCACCTCTGCGCCACCACGGTGTCACCCGAGGTCAGAAAGTGGGCATCGTGGGACTCGGTGGACTCGGCCATATGGGCGTGAAACTGGCGAAGGCGATGGGCGCGCGCGTCGTGGTCTTCACCACTTCCCAGAGCAAAGTGGAAGACGCACTGAGACTCGGTGCCGACGAGGTGGTGCTATCCAAAGACGAGTCCGCAATGAAAGAGCATCTCAACAGCTTTCACTTCATTCTCGATACCGTGGGTGCCAAGCACGATATCAACGCCTATCTCGTCTTGCTCAGACGCGATGGCAATCTCACCCAGGTCGGCGTGGCCTCCGAGCCGCTCGAAGTGGATGTGACCAACCTCATCTTCGGCCGCCGCAACTTCAGTGGATCCCTCATCGGCGGGCTCAAGGAAACCCAGGAAATGCTCGATTTCTGCGGACTGCATCAGATCACCTCCGACATCGAACTCATCCCGATCCAGCAGGTCAACGAAGCCTATGACCGACTGGTGAAGGGCGATGTGAAATACCGATTCGTCATCGACATGGCCTCCCTCAAACCAACCGCGTAACCCGATACCGCCATGTCGAACATCACCACTCGCGAGGTCCGCCTTGCGTCACGACCCACCGGCGTTCCCACCGCTGGCAACTTCACTCTGGCAGAAACGACGCTGGATCCGGTGCAAGACGGGCAACTGCTCGTTCGCAACCGGTTCATGTCGGTCGACCCCTACATGCGCGGCCGCATGAATGACCGGAAGTCCTACGTGTCTCCCTTTGAGATTGGAAAGGTTCTCGATGGTGGTGCCGTGGGCGAGGTGATCTATATCTCAGGTGCCGCAGGTGCCGTAGGTAACGTGGCCGGCCAATTGGCGAAGCTGCGTGGCTGCCGGGCGATCGGCTCCGCAGGCTCGGAAGAGAAAGTGAAGCACCTGTTAGAAGAATGCGGCTTCGACGCCGCCTTCAACTACAAAACGGGTCCGGTGCTCGAACAACTGAATGACGCGGCCCCCGATGGTATCGATGTGTATTTCGACAATGTCGGTGGTGAATCCCTCGAATCCGCGCTGTCGGCCCTGCGAGTCAACGGGCGCATCATCGCCTGCGGTGGCATCTCAGGTTACAACGAGGAGGCCCCCAAACCCGGCCCCTCGAATCTCTTCAACATGACGACGAAAAGACTCACGATGAAGGGAATGATCGTGGGCGACTGGCTGCATCGTCAGAGCGAGTTTGAAAAGGAGGTCGGCGCTCATTACCAAGCAGGACGACTCAAGAGCCTCGAAACCGTGGTGGACGGGCTTGATCAGGCGGTCGGCGCGTTTATCGGCCTCTTTGAAGGCAAGAATGTCGGCAAGATGGTGGTGAAGTTGTAATCATCGCCGTAGCCCTCCTGCCGTTGGGCCCACGAAGCGGACGAGGCGCAGCAAGGCGCGGAGGCGGCGGAAGACGCCCCGCCGAACCTCAACGCACCCGGATCGGTGCCGACGAGATCTCGCCCTCGACCCCGCGCAGGTGGCCGTCGAGGAACAGCTTGATCCGGCGATTGAGCTCCGGGTTCGCGAAACCGTGACCCGCGCCTTCCATCGCGATCAGGTGGCTCTCCACGCCGGACTTCTCCAGCGCGCCGTGGAGTTCCTGCGCCTGGGCGAAGGGAACCAGATTGTCCTTCGTGCCGTGGGCCGTGAAAAAGGGCGCATCGTCCCGGGTGATCC
>NEUO01000060.1 GCA_002304315.1 Verrucomicrobiia bacterium Tous-C4TDCM | reverse complement strand
GGAACGGCATCGTCTCGCTTGGCCTGCGCGATGCCTGGTCGGGGCTCTCTAACAATTCAGGGATCGGTCGGATCTTCGGTGGCGGGCTGGGGCTGTTCATGATCCCTTTCGTGTTGGTCGGTGTCGCGGTCGCGACCGGTGCGCTCTACTCCTTCGTGGCCCTGTTCGCGCCGCGCTATGAAGTGAAGATGGGGGACGGGCGGCTGGTGCCGGGGAGATCGACGTCGATCCAATGGCGGCGCAGCGGTGGCCAGGGACAGCCGCGCGATTTCCTCCTGCTCCTGGTTGGCCGCGAGGAGGCGACCTACTCGCAAGGCACCAGCACCTCGACCGCGAAGTCGGTGTTCCATGAACGCGTGCTGTTCGAGACGACCGTGCCGCTGGCGATGGACCAGGGCCGGGTCGACCTAACCGTTCCGTCTGACGGGGTGCCGACCTTCCACGGCAAGCACAACAAGATCCGCTGGCTGGTCTGCATCCGCGCCACGGTGCCGCGCTTGCCGGATCTCAACGACGAGCGCGAGATCACCGTCACCGCCCTGTCAAAGGAGGAACTTCCATGATCACCCTCACCGTCGAGCGCAAGGACCTGCGTCCCTATGAAACGGTCACCGGTCGGGTCGAATGGACGCTCGACGCGGTGCCGAAAGATCTCGAACTGCGGCTTTGCTGGTTCACCCGCGGCCGCGGCACGGAGGAGTCGGAGACGGTCGAGACGCTGCCGCTCGTCGACACCGCGAGCGGTGCGCGCGAGTTCTCCTTCGTCCTGCCCGGCGAGCCGTGGAGCGTGGACGGCCCGCTGATCAGCATCGCCTGGGCCTTGGAAGTCGTCGCGAAGAAGCAAGGCGGCCTGGCCTTGGAGGAGCTGGTCGTTTCCCCGGACCGGAAGGAGCGCAAGCTCGGAGAAGTGACCGATCCGCGCAGTGCCGGGAAGTCCGCGAAGTGGTTGAAGCGATTCATCCCGCGACCCAAATGACGGCGCGCGACAATCCTTTTGCACCGGGGCGGCTGCGGCGCGTGCTGGGCTTCGATCCCGTGCTGGCGGGGACGACTTGGGAGCTGCTGGAGTCCCGTTGGCGGAAACTGGGATGCCGGGGGGCGGTGACGGGGCACCGGGGCAGTGGAAAGACAAGCCTGCTCGATGCCTGGGCGGAGCGCTTCGACGAGGCCCCGCTGCGTTTGTTTTTCAACGACCGCCACCGCGACTTCGATGCGGCGGACCGCGCCGTGCTGGCATCGTGCGCCGGGAAAGTCCTGTTTATCGACGGCGAGAACCACCTGCCCTGGCTCCGCCGCCGGGAGCTTCGGCGGGCATTGCAGGCAGCGGCAGGAGTGCTGGTCGCGCGCCACGGTCGCGGCGGGTGGCCGGAGTTGATCCGCCTTCGCAGCAGCCCGGTGCTTGCCGCGATCCTGCTCAAGCGCGCCTCGCCCGAGTGGGCCGGGCGGTTCCTGCCCGAAGTGGAGAGCCGCTGGCAAACGAACCGGGGGAATCTCCGGGAATTGCTGCTCGGTTGCTACGACGATTTGACAGCCGCGAAGAAAACTTTTGAAAAAATTTAAGAAATCCATAAGGTCCGCCGCGTGAAAGTAATTTTCCTGCTGATTTCCCTGCTTGCGACCGTCGGTTTGAGTTCCTGCTCGAGCCAAGTGAAAGCCAAGCGGCCGGTTTCGTATCACTTTGAGAGCGGCCGCACGGCGCTTCTGCGCGACGGAATCGCCTACGCACCCAAGCGGGCCCCGCTGGCCGTCAAGCGGGCGATCGCCGCCGGCAACCGCTTGCAGAACAAGCCCTACAAGTGGGGTGGCGGCCATGCCCGGCTCAACGATAGCGGTTACGATTGTTCGGGCACGGTTTCCTACGTCTTGCGCGAGGCCGGATTGATGAAGGGGCAGATGCCGAGCAGCGGGTTTTTCAGCTACGGAAAGAAGGGAGATGGCGACTGGATCACGGTCTATGTCCGGAACGGCCACGTCTTCATGACGGTCGCCGGCTTGAGGCTCGACACCGGGTGGGGCGAGGACCGAAGCGGCCCGCGCTGGCACACCCGCACCCGGCCGGGGCACGGTCATGTGATGCGCCATCCGGCTGGACTTTGAGACGGTCGTCGGGCTGTCCGGAGTTTCGTCAAATCACGATGATTTATGGACTTGCCGTAGATCGTCCGACCGTGTAACGGGAAAAAGGTCAGGGGCAATTTCCCGGGCACGCTTCTTTCGGTCTCTGCGCCATCGGCTGATGAAGTGGATTTGAGAATTGGCGTAGCGACTACAGACAATGGACATCTACGTGGGCAATCTGCCCTTCACAGCCACGGAAGAAGAAGTGGCCGGGCTCTTCACCGCCTTTGGCGGGGTGGAGAAAGTAAAAATCGTCACCGACCGTGAAACCGGCCGCCCCCGCGGGTTTTGCTTCGTGACTTTGGCTGACACCTCACGTGTCAAGGAAGCGGCGGATGCCGTGGACGGACAGGAGCTTGGCGGACGCCCGCTGCGCGTCAATCCGGCCGAACCCCGTGAAAAGAAGCCGGGTGGCTTCGGAGGTGGCGGAGGCGGAGGTGGTGAACGCCGGGGCGGTGGCGGCGGCTACGGCGGAGATCGCCGCGGCGGTGGCGGCGGCAAAAGCGGCTACGGCGGCGGTGGTGGAAGTCGCGGCGGTTACGGTGGCGGCAAGGGCGGCGGCGACTGGGATTGAATCCGCCTTTCGTCTTCAACCCGAATTATTTCAAAGCCTTGTCCCTCCGCCGGGGGACGGGGCTTTTTGGGAAAAACTGAAAAGCTGAAACACCGCCCCTCGCTTGGGCTTGCGGCAGCGTCGCGAATGCAGGAAGATGCTTCCACTCATGGCCCCCGCATCCGTCAATGTCGCCCGCTTGATCTATTTGCTGGTTTGCGAGGGTGCGGGCGTCGCGATCGCCTTGAGCACTAAGGGAACTGCCGTTGAGATCTCGATGACGGTCGGTCTGATCGGTGGTCTGGTGGTCGGCGGATTCTTCATTTGGATCGAATCACTGATCCGGGGCTTCAGCTTGCGCGGGTTTTCAACTGCGACCTTTGGTCTGCTGGTGGGCGTGTTTTGTGCCTGGCTACTAAGTCGTATCGATATCTCGACCCTGATTTCCCTCGCTGTCCGTGACCGGTTGACTTCGACCGATGGCCGGGAGGTGGTTGGAGCCGAAGCGCTGATCACGACCTTCAGTTTTACAGTCCAGATCATCCTCTACGCCAGCCTCGGCTTCCTGGGGGCGGTGCTTGCGCTACGCAGCAGCCGGGACGACTTCGCCTTCATCCTGCCCTATGTCCGCTTTCGCCAGGACAGCAGCTCCGGCCAGCCGATCGTGCTCGATGCCGAATCCGTGATGGATAGCCGCGTGCCCGGGGTGGTGCGTTCCGGTTTCCTCAGCGGCCGGTTGGTGGTTCCACGCTTCGTGCTGGATGAAATCCAAGTGCAAGCCGGCTCTCCCACCCCCGCGAAACGCCAGCGGGCGGAACGCGGATTGGCCAGTCTGGAGAGCATGCGGTCGGCCAAAGATCTTCAGGTCAGCATCGAGGACAGCGGCGGGGTGTCCGGTGACGAGACGCTGACCGGGCGCCTGCTCCAGGTGGCCCAGCTCCTGGGAGCGCGCTTGATGAGCAGCGACGAGAATCTTTGTAGCGTGGCGAAGCTCCGGGGCATCGAGGTGCTGAATCTGGACAACCTTGGTGACGCGCTCCGGCCCCAGATCGTGGTCGGTGAGAAGGTGAGGCTGGCTTTGGTCCGGGGCGGCAAGGACGAGCATCAGGGGGTCGGCTATCTGCCTGATGGCACGATGATCGTGGTCAATCACTCGGTGGCGAAAATTGGCACGACCCAGGATGTGGTGGTGATCAGCACCCTGCAGACCAGCGGCGGGACAATGGTATTCGCCGAACTGGCGGCTGGTTGAACCTCATGCTCAGCGCCGGCATTCCTGCCAGTCGCGCAAGGCTCCGCCGAGGTGGCGGAGGGTGGCTCCCGCCGCCGTGAAAGGGCCTTCATCCAAGGCGCGCTCGGCAGCCCGGCCGCAGAGCCAGGCCGCGAGCGCCGCCGCGTCAGGACCGCTTGATCCTTGCGCGAGCAACGCTCCGGCGACGCCCGACAGCACATCACCTTGTCCACCCGAGGCCATGCCGGCGTGTCCGGTCGGATTGAAGCGAGTGCTCATTCCCCGCGCGCCAACCAGGGTGCGTGCTCCTTTCAGAAGCAAGGTGCAAGCGTGTCGGGAGGTGAAAGTGGAGACGGCTTGCAAGCGGTCCTGCCCCTTCAAGTCCGGAGCAAGGCGGTGGAATTCCCCGGGATGAGGGGTGATGACGTGCTCGGGTCGCAAGAGATCGAGTCTGCCGGTAACGGCCAGCAGATTGAGCGCATCGGCGTCCAGCAGGACCGGGATCGTGGAACTCCCCAAACGATCCAGCAGGCAGGCGCGCCAGGCGTCCGTCACGTTTCCGGTACCGGGGCCGATGACCAGGGCATCGTGGCCGGAGTCGAAGGCGTCCGTCACCGGATCTTCCGAGACGCGGACCATGATTTCGGGAGGCATCGCGGCGGCAAGAGTCGGCAGGAAGTCGCGCCCGACATGAAGGGTGATCAAGCCGGCGCCGCCGCGCAGGGCGGCTTCTGCACAAAGTACGGCGGCTCCGGTCATGCCGGGCGACCCGGCCAGAATGCCCAGCTGGCCGGCCTGTCCTTTGTGAAAGTCGTGGGGACGGGGCGGCAGTAGACCGGGATAAGCCTCCGGGCAAAACAGCCGCAGGTTGCCATCGTCCGGCAGAGGAAGATCGTCCAGCGGGACGAGGAAAATCCGACCGGCCCTCGAGATGCCGGACTCCGAGGTCAGGCCGAGCTTTGGAACTCCCACCGTGAGAGTGAGGTCGACGGTGAATGTCCCGCCTTCCCCGGTGTCGGCATCCATGCCGGATGGCAGGTCCATGGCGGCGATCACGGCACCGCGGCTTTCACGATGCCTGGTCATTTCGGCCGCGAGATTGGCAAGAGGAGGTCTCAGGGCTCCCTTCGAGCCGATGCCAAGCAGCCCGTCGAGCAGAAGGCAGGGACCGGCTTGATTCAAGATGCCGGCCGGTGCCGGCACGTCTCCGAGCTCCCGCAGCTTCCGGCGGGCGAGAATGGTCCATTCCATCTCGGGAAAAGCGGGGCGGATCGCGATTTGCCAACCGGCGTCGCGGAGATGTCGAAGGGCAACCAAGGCGTCGCCGCCGTTGTTGCCCTTGCCCACGTAGGCGACGGCGAGACCGGGCTGCGGAAAGTGGCCGATAAGACGGCGGGCGATACCCGCACCGGCGAGGTCCATCAGCGACTCTGCTGAAACGCCGCGCAGGACGGCATCATCCTCCAACGACCGCATGGCCGCAGCTGTGAGAAAGGGCATGGCACCACCTTAGCTGCGTGGACTCCGTCGCTGCAAGCCGAGGTTAGTTGCTCAGCCTGCACGCCGGAAGCGCACGATCCCGTCGGCGATGCCTTCCGCAAGCGCCTGGCGGAACCAAGCGGACTTCATGCGACTGCGTTCGTTCGCGTTGCTTACAAAGCCCCCCTCAACCAAAATCGAGGGGCAGGTGGCGTTGCGGATGACGTAAAAACGAGCGAATTTCACCCCTCGATTGACGACCCGCACCTTCGACATCATGCCCGAGTGGACGTAAGATGCGAGTGCTTGGCTCTGGCTCGTGCAGTAAAAAGTTTCAAGGCCGGAGACCTGCTGTTTCCAAGTGTAGTTGTAGTGCACGCTGACGAAAATTGCGTCAGAATAGCGGCTTGCGATCCGCACCCTCTCAGGCAGCGAAATGAAATAGTCACTCCTACGGGTCAGGACCGTCCGGAAACCCCGCTTCTTGAGCTCGTTTTCCAAGCGGATCGAGGTGTCGAGGGCGAGGTGCTTTTCATAGACGAGACCCCATTGGCCACCCTTGTCGTGGCCTCCGTGTCCCGGGTCGATGACGACGGTGCGGAAGGACCGCGCCTCCAGAGGGGCGTTGACGGCCAGGAGGCCTATCGCAAGTAGGAAAAGACGGGAAAGCTTCCTCATGAAAAGAGATGGTTTAAAACCCAAAACAATACGAATTTTTTAAGTTTCGTGAAGGCTGATGTAAAGGGCAAATCCCCACATTTTTTGCTTCGGATCCTTGCAACTATTGGAAAATGAAAGAGGGCCGGTCTGAAGCCTTCCGAACGCGGCCGCGAGCTTCAGCTTCAGCTTTAGGATCGTAAGGGATGCTATTGGCCACTTGGACAATTCCGCCGGCCACGGTGACCAACTGCGGGTCCGGCCCATTTCCCCGCTTGTGCAGTTCGCGACCCAGAAGGCTGCCATCGGCCCCGACCCGGGCATGGGCCCACGCGGTAGGTCCGATCAGGTAGAGCACGTGCATCACCTGGCGGTTGTCCAATGCCACGCTGGGTTTGCGGAACATCAAAACCTCGCCCAGCGAATGGGTCTGGAGAGGACTGCCGGTTCGGGTGTTGATGACTTGGGCATAGAGCATGTTTTTCTTGCCGCCCGTGAAATTGAGAACCCGGTATTCGCGGTCCTTCCCCACCTTCTGCGACCAGTAAGGACGAGCGGTATTGATGTTGAAGAGCAATCGATTGGAAATGAACCCGTCGGTGGTCTGGCCCGGCATCCGGACCACCCCGTAGATGGAATAGTTGCCCATGGATTGCATCGGGAACAGGCGCGCGATGTCGATCGTTTTGGTCATGGTCTGGCCAAGCTGGATTTTCACCGCGCCAAACGTAGGCTGCCCCAGCGGAGTCATCGGTACCCCGCGGTTCGACGTAACGGTGAAATCGATCCAGCCGAACCGGCTGTTGCCTTGAAAAACCAAGTCCTGTCCGGAGTTGTTGGTGACGCTGATCGAGACCGGTACGGGCTCGCCAGCCACGAAGGTGTTGCGCGACATCTGCAGCCTGACGTCGATTTGGGCGCTGGCCGGCGCCACAAAAAGGCCGAGCAAAACGAGCGGAAGAAGAGATCGGAGACCGGTCATGGGACTGGAGGCGTATCGCACCTGCTCCGGCACGTCAATCCAACTGACGGACCACCCCGCCCCGCCGCTTTCTGGCGATTCCGCCGCTTCCCGGCAAAGAACGCTTATCTGGACCAGCATTATTGGGCGCCGGTCTTCTCGGCAGCGGGCCGGGGCAGACGTTTGGTCTCGCGTTTGAGAGCGCGGATCACTTTTGGCACGGCCAGCACCAGAAGGCGGATCCGGTCCTCGGCATCCCGGCTCCACTGGAGTTCCAATTCGCTGCGGATCCCGTTGACCCGGATGGGATACAAGGCGTTGCTCGGACCGCGTGCCTCGATCCTTTGCACCATTTGCCGCGCGTGCTTTTCGCCGAAGCCGGAGTCGATTTTCTCCAAGATGCAGCCGAAGACCTGCGGCAGATATTCAGAAGGGGTATAAATCTCAAAACTCCGGCGCGAGGAGTAGGCCATTTCAAGCTCGTCGAGGAGCTCCTCGGAGCTCGCTTCGTAGCCGCGGTCGTAGCGGGTTTCCAGCCATCGGGCGAAAATCCAACCGAAAATGAGCCCGCCGCCGACAATGGCGGGCAGGATGAGGTATGCGTGAGGCATCGAATCTTGGGTATCCGTTCATCTCGGGGGGAGTAGCGGTTTTCGGGGGATCTGCCTTTGGGACCACGCGAAGGCCTCTGGCGTTCAATGTTTGACGCAAGAATCGGGTTGGCCGGGAATCCGCGCGAAGCGGCGGATGCGGGGGACATCCCGGACAGGGATCCCCAAAGTGCCTCGCGCTCGGCCTCGACGCATCCTCCTTCAAAAAATGGGACAAGAAGAAATATTTACAATGGCCATACCTCGGAGCTAGATTAACGTCGTTCAAAACCCGAAAGAAACCATTCTTCGTTCTTCCTGCCGTGAAATCCGTGAAACCCATTTCAAAAACCATGAATCCTGCGGCCTCATCCGTAGGGAAAGCCCTGCCGGGCTTCGCCTTGGTGATCACGCTTTCGCTGATGGTCCTGTTGACCGTGCTCGTCACCGGGTTGCTGGGCCTTTCATCCATCGCGCTGCGGTCCGGCGGTCGCGATGAGTTGGCCGCCCAAGCTCGCGCCAATGCCCGGATGGCGCTGATGATCGCGATCGGAGAGCTCCAGAAACAGGGAGGCCCCGATACCCGCGTGACCGCGCGTGCCGACATTCTCGACGAGAAGAATCCGCCGGTTCTCGGCATCTGGAAGAGCTGGGAAGGGAGCAACCACGATTCCCAGGGTCGCCCGATTTCGCCCGGCAATTACAAGTCCGCCAAGGCCGGCCGCTTCATCGGCTGGCTTGCATCGGGTGATCCGAAATCGATCCCCGACACCACCGAACGAAAGGGAAGCGTGGCCTTGGTCGGCCCGCGGACCGTCGGGGAGGGCAGCGGCCGGACGGAATTGCAGATCCACCTCGAGCCGGAGGAGATCGATGGCCCCGCGGGCAAGGGCGGCTTCGCCTGGTGGATCGGCGGCGAAAACCAGAAGGCGCGCCTGCCCGTGCCGCATGCTCCGGCAGGAAACGGTGCCGCCGACTGGGCGGTGGTCGCCAAGAGCCATTCGGTGGCCGATCCGGCTCCCTTCCGGATGGACCAGTTGCTTGCGGACTCTGCTCCCGCCGCCAAGGCGATCAGCCTGGGTCAGGGAGAATTCGTCTCGACGAAAGATGATCTCAAGATCTCGCAGGAGTTCTTCCACGACCTGTCCACCAGCTCGGTCGGGCTCCTGACCAACACCGCCACCGGTGGCTGGCGCAAGGACCTCTCGCTGGTGACGGAAAACTGGAACTCCCTGCCTTCCTCCAACCTGCCCTTTTTCCGCCAAACTCCGGCCAAGGACATCACGTTCTCCAAGCCGACTTCGGGGGACCCGGCCGCGGCGAAATCGATGATCTACCCCTGGTCGTCCTACCGCGGTTCCTCGACCTCACCGCCGATCTACCGTCACGGCCCGGTCTCGAGCTGGGAGAATCTCGTGGACTACGCCACGACCTACAAACGAGTCACCAGCGGGGCTTCGGGCAAAAGCCGGTTCGCCCAGGGCCATGTTTCGGTGGGCATCGGCGATACCGCCAACACCTTCAATTTCCTCCACCGGGTGCGCATCCTGCCGATCGTGTCCCGGATCCAGTGGGTCTTTTCCCACAGCGCAGGCCCGCCGAGCGCAACCAATCCGCCGTCACCCGCCGGCAACCTCGAAGCCCGTCTGCTGCTAACCCCCATAATCACGATGTGGAATCCCTACAACGTCGAAATTACCGGGCCGGCGCTTAGTTTTTCCATTCTCAAGCCGTTGCCCCCGGCACTCCAATACACCGTCAACGGGGTCACGAACCCGACCCACAACTGCTTGACCGGCGGCAGCAACAACAACAAGCCTCCGCTCGCGGGCACCGACAGCTTGAATTACACGATCCCCACCGAATTCCCGCTTAAGCCGGGCGAAACCCGCGTTTTCAGCCCTGCCGCCAACAATGTCGTCGCGGCGAGCAGCGCGGCTCTCCCGCTGGAGCAAGGCTACCGCGGCAGCGGCGGCCAGTACTTCGTGGTTCAGGACGCCACCGGCCAGCCTGCAATTGCCCCTGCCTCCGCCACCATCAAGGCAGATGCAAAATTCGACACCGAATACAACGATAGGAGCGTCGGTGTTGGCATTTACCTTGATATGTCGATCGCCGGCCCCCGGCACCTCGTTTACCGGATGGTCTATACCCCGGCGATCGCCAATGAGGTTTACAAGCCGCTGACCCAGCTCGCTGAGTCCACCCTCGGTGCCGTTCAGACCACCCCGGAGCCTTTCATGTCCACCGTCTTCGGTGCCCGCATGGCCTCCAAAACCCACATCCCGGCCAAGGGCTTCGTTCAGTCCAGCCCGCTGGTCAACTATACCGCCATGGGGGGTAAGGACGTGGTTGAGGACACCATTCAACGCCACTACGGCGGCACCAGCCACCCGGTGAACTCGCCCTTCGACTACAGCTTTATCAAACACGCGCCGGGCGCCGACGACAAACTCCCGAATGCCAGCGACACCAGCGGCCGTGGCTACATCGTTACCGGCTTCACAAAGTCCAACGGGCTCTCCCGCTGCATCATCGCTGAAATCCCCACTCGCCCGCTGATCTCGCTCGGCGAACTCCAAAACTGGGACCTGCGCTACGAAAACCCGATCCCGCCCTATGCTTTCAACCTGATCGGCAACAGCGACGCCTCGCCGCTCCTGCCCGCCAATGCCGTGGTCAACAGCGCCGACGCCAGCCTCGGGGTGAACCTCCAGCACGACGACAGCTACTGCGCGAACCACCTCCTCTTCGACGACTGGTTTTTTTCCTCCATCGCCCCGGATCCCTCGTCCTTCGGCCCCACCGGCGGCAGGAACCAGCAGAAAACCTTCACCGATTTCGTCTCCGGCATCGTGCCCCTCGACAACCGCGCCTACCGGCCCATCGAGAGGGATTCCGCAATCGCCGCCACCGATTCCAAGAACGCGGACCAGCTTTTCAAAGATTACGTGGCCAAAGCCGAAGGGTACAGGTCCATCGCCTCCCGCCTTGAGGTTGATGGCATGTTCAACGTCAACTCCACCTCGGTCACCGCCTGGCGCGCGCTGCTCGGCCACGCGCGTAACCAGCGCGTGCCCTACGTGCAGGAGTCCGGGGGCGGCTGGAGCGTCGATCTCTCGGGCGAGGTTGATCATCCCTTCAGCCGCTTCTCGATCGCCGGCGACGTCGAAGCCGGGAAAGCCGGATCTTCTGGAGGCTTTCCCGAGGCCTCCGAGTTTGCCGGCTACAGGCTACTCGACGACGAGGTGATCGAGAAGTTTGCCGAAAAGATTGTCGACCAGGTCCGCGCCCGCGGCCCCTTCCTCTCGCTTGCCGAATTCGTCAACCGCCAGCTTTCCTCCGGTGACCTGGCGCTGGCCGGGGCCATCCAGAGCGCACTCGACGAGCTCGCCAAATCCCCGTCCACCAATCCGTATAAAGAGATCCAATCCTACCTCGACTCGTCCTTAACTCCTCGAGCCGTCGCTGTCCCAGTCCGCGCCGCAGAGGCCGAGTATCAGTTCCCCGCTGCAGCGGCAGGCTACCTTGCCTACGGCGTTCCCGGCTGGACCCGCCAAGCCGACGTTCTCCGCCCGCTCGCGCCGATCCTTTCCGCCCGCGACGACACCTTCACCATCCGCGCCCACGGCGATGCCCGCGACAAGGACGGCAACATCGTCAGCCGGGCGGTCTGTGAAGCGGTGGTCCGCCGCACCCGTGACTACTTGGACCCGAAGGATGCCGCCGATCTCGCCAACGCACCGGCCGCCCCCCTGAACAAAACCTTCGGCCGCCGCTTCGAGATGGTCAGCTTCCGCTGGCTCTCCCCGTCTGAAATCTGATTCATTTTCCCCATGCGCTTCATTGCCCTGCTGATTTGCCTCTTTCCCCTCATCGCCTCCGCCCAGGAAAAAGGCAGCCGCACCTGCCGCCTGATTTTCCTCGGTGCCAGCGAAAAGGATCCTGAAAAGCTCCATCTGCACGATGGCATCAAGACCCGCGAGGTCGACCTGCCGCGGCTCAATCTTTCCAAGGTCTACCCGCTTCCCGGCGGTGCGATCACCCTGCGCCTGCTCACCGCGCCGCCCGCCGAGGGCGAGCCGGCGAATCCGGCCGCGCCGTCGGCCACCGTCGCGGAGACCCTCGGCGACATCTACATCCTCGTCAGCCCGGATCCGACGAACAAAACGGTGCCCGCCCGGATGCAGGTCATCGACGCCGGTGCGGAGCGTTTCAAGAACGGGCAGATGCTGTGGTACAACCTCACCGCGCACGAGGTCGGCGGCCAGGTCGGCAAGCAGAAGCTGGCGATGAAAAGCCGCTCGAAGCTGATCCTCGAAGCGCCTGCCGACAAAAACGAAGACTACAACGTCAACCTGTCCTTCCGAATCGCCGGCAAAAAGGATCTCTATCCGCTCTGCGAAACCCGCTGGGTCCATCGTCCCGCCAGCCGCATGGTGCTCTTCATCGTGAACGAGCCCGGCAGCCGCGCCCCGCGAGTCCTCGGATTTCCGGACCATCGCGAGGAATCTGGAAAGAATCCGTGAGCTTGGGACCGTTCCGATGATAGGAACACGCCGTCGTTCCCCGCCTCGCAGCCGCCCGCCGCGTCAGGCCACCCGCATCGCCCCGGAGGTATTGAAGGACCTCCCCGCCTACTTGTTCGGAAAATGAAGAAGCTCATCCCATCCATCCTGTGCATTCCGGTCCTGTTCCCTTTGGCACATGCGGAAGTCGATTTCGCCCACCAGGTGGTGCCCGTCCTCAAGGAGCACTGCGCGAAATGCCACATGGATACCGCGAAAAAGGGCGGCTTCTCGATGAACACCCGCGAATCGCTGGTCGCGGGCTCCGAGAACGGCGCGGTGGTGGAGCTTGGCAAGTCCCACGAGAGCCTGCTCATCGAGTCGATCCTGTCCGACGACAAGACCGAACGGATGCCCCCGAAAGGCCCGCGCGTGCCGGCCGAGCAGGTGGAGGTGCTGAAAAAGTGGATCGACGAGGGGATGACGTGGGAACCCGGCTTCAGCTTCGGCAAGCTGTCCTATGAGCCGCCGCTCAAGCCGCGCCGGCCGGAATTGCCGCCGGTGGTCGATGGCCGCGAGCACCCGGTGGACCGCATCCTCGATCGCCACTTCGCCGAAAACGAGATCACCCGCCCGCAACCGATCAGTGACGCCGCGTTCATCCGCCGCCTCACCCTCGACCTCACCGGCCTCGTGCCCGACCCCGCGGCGGTCGATGCCTTCGTCGCCGACCCCTCGCCCGGCAAGCGCGCCAAGCTGATCGAACTCACGCTCGCCAACAACACCGACTACGCCGAGCACTGGCTTTCGTTCTGGAACGACCTCCTCCGCAACGATTACCTGGGCACCGGCTACATCGACGGCGGCCGCCGCCAAGTCACCAAGTGGCTCTACCAATCGCTGGTCACCAACAAACCGTATGACCAGTTCGCCCGGGAACTGCTCGCCCCGCCGAACGACGAATCGCGCGGCTTCATCGACGGCATCCAGTGGCGCGGCCGCGTCAATGCCAGCCAAGTCCGGGAGATCCAGTTTTCCCAGTCGATCTCCCAGACTTTCCTCGGCCTGAACATGAAGTGTGCGTCATGCCACGACAGCTTCGTCGACCGCTGGAAGCTCGATGAAGCCTACGGCCTCGCCGCGATCTACGCCGAGAAGCCGCTGGAAATCGCCCGTTGCGACGTGCCGACCGGCCGCATGGCCAAGCCCGGTTGGATCTTCCCGGAACTTGGCGAGGTCGATCCCGCCGCGCCCAAGCCGGAGCGCCTCAAGCAGCTCGCGGCCCTGATGACTCATCCGGACAACGGCCGCTTCACCCGTACCATCGTCAACCGGCTCTGGCAGCGACTGATGGGGCGGGGGATCGTCCATCCGGTCGATGCCATGGACACCGAGCCGTGGAATGCCGACCTGCTCGACTACCTCGCGGTGCGCTTTGTCGACGACGGCTATGATTTGAAAAAGGCGCTCGCCTTCATCGCCTCCTCGCAGGCCTACCAGTCGCAACCGGTGGTCATCAAGGAAGGCGAGGACCTCGCGCTGTTCCGCGGCCCGCTGGCCAAGCGCATGAGCGCCGAGCAGTTCGTCGATGCCGTCTGGTCGCTCACCGGCACCGCGCCCGCCAAGACCGCCGCCGGCATCCCCCGCGCCCTCCCGAACAAGGGCGGCGGGTTGGAAGCCCGCTGGATCTGGTCGGATGCCACCGCCTCCTCGTCCGCACCCGGCGGCCACACGATCACGCTCGGCACCGAGGTCGTTCTTCCCGCGGTGCCGACCTCCGCCCGCGCCGTCTTCATCGCCGATAACTCGGCCTCGATCTTCGTCAACGGCAAGCCCGTGGTCCAGGAGCCCCCGGGTGCCGAAGCCCCGCTGCCCCGGAGCATCGAGCTGAAACACCTCCGATCCGGCAAGAACTCGATCATCGTGGTCGCCCGCAACGGCGACGCCACCCCGAACCCCGCCGGCTTCATCTTCCAAGCCAATCTCGTCCTTCCCGGTGCCGGGCCCGTGGCGGTCGCCTCCGGGCCGTCGTGGAAATGGACCGCAACCTTGCCCGATGCCAACGGCCGCTTTGCTTCTCCTCCGGCCGACTGGCAGGCCGCGGCGCTCGTCGCCAACCCCAACGTCTGGGATTCCTTCACTTCAGGACTCGCTGATGGCCTGAACGGTGGCGGCGGCACCGGTCCGATGGTCCGCTCCGCGTTGGTCTCCTCCGACCTCCTGATGCGTGCGCTCGGCCGGCCGAACCGCGAACAGATCGTCAGCATGCGGCCGGACAACATCACCACGCTGGAAGCCATCGACCTCGCCAATGGCGAGCTTCTCGCCGGCCTGCTGCGCAAGGGTGCTGCGGCGTGGCACGCCTCGAAGGCCCCGACGCCCGAGTTGGTCGACACCGTCTTCATGCGTGCCCTCGGCCGCCGCCCGACCCCCGCCGAGAAAGCCGGGCTGGTTGCCGAACTGGGTGCCAACCCGAGTGCCCAAACCATCGAGGACCTCCTGTGGATGGTCCTGCTGCTGCCCGAATTCCAGTTCGTCCGTTGACCTATCTTGCCATGAACGATCCCTTCAAAAACTGCGCTCCCGGTCACGAGGCCCCCACGCGCCGTGCTTTCCTCAAGGCCATCTCCGCCTCCACCCTCGCCGCCGCCATGTCCGGCGCGCCGCGTGCGTTCGGCGAGGAAGAAGTCGTCCAGCCGAAGGCCACCGCCGACTGCTGCATCCTGCTCTGGATGGCCGGCGGCATGGCAGCGCCGGAGACCTTCGACCCGAAAGGCTACATGCCCTTCCAGAAAGGCCTGCCGGTCGAAAAAATCCTCAGCACTTTCCCCAGCATCGACACCTCGCTCGACGGCGTGAAAATCAGCCAGGGTCTCGAGGAAATGGCCAAGCTGATGGACCGCGCCACGCTGATCCGTTCGCACGTCCAGCCGGACCTCGGCACCATCCTCCACTCCCGCCACCAGTACAATTGGCACACCGGCTACGTCCCGCCGCAGACCGTCGCCGCCCCGCACATCGGTGCCTGGATGGCCCGCGTGCTCGGGCCGCGGAACCCGGTCATGCCCGCCTTTGTCAACATCGGCCAGCGGCTTGAAGGCATCGGCGAAAGCGAGGAACTCAAGGCCTTCACCACCGCCGGATTCTTCGGCGCGGAGTTCGGGCCCTTCAACCTGCCGTATCCCGACGAGGCGGCCCGCTCGGTCCGCCCGCCGCAGGGCATGGACGCCGGCCGCTTCGCCAACCGCTACAAGCTGTTCCGCAAGCTGGTCGACGGGAACCCGAACCGCGACTTCATGAGCGACTACCAGCAGGAGTCGATGCTCCGCTCGCTGGAGAATGCCCACCGGCTGCTCGGTTCGAAGGACAAGGAAGCCTTCGACCTGACCACCGAGCCGAAGGAGTCGCTCGAAGCCTACGGCACCGGCCGCTTCGGCCGCGGCTGCCTGCTCGCCCGCCGCATGGCGGAAGCCGGCGCGCGTTTCATCGAGGTGACCACCGAATACATCCCCTTCGTCCACTGGGATACCCACGAGAACGGCCATGAGACCTTGGCCAAGCTCAAGAAGGAGATCGACGGCCCGATCGCCCGCCTGATCCGCGACCTCGAGGAGCGCCGGATGCTTGATCGAACCCTGGTCATCATCGCCAGCGAGTTCAGCCGCGACATGATGATCGAGGGCGTCCCCGGCTCCACCGCCAGCGACCAGTCGCGCGCCAAGTCCGATACCCTTGAAATGATGAACCACTACGGCCTGCACCGCCATTTCACCGGCGGCTCGTCGGTCGTGATGTTCGGCGGCGGCATGAAGAAGGGCCACGTCCACGGTGCCACCGCCGACGAGCGCCCGCTGGTCGCCATCAAGGATCCGGTGACCATCAGCGATCTCCACGCCACGGTCTTCACCGCCATGGGCATCAGCCCGAAGACGGTGTATGACATCGAAAAGCGGCCCTTCTACGCCACCGAAGACGGCAAGGGCAAGGCGGTCCAATCGGTTTTCGCCTGAAGAACATCGCGACCGGATGCTGCGGCGGGGCCGGGACAAGGGAATCGATTTCCTCCCCCGGCCTCGTTGTTCCGGCTCCTCTTGCGGAACCCTCGGACGCAGCGGTTCCTCACGCCGATGGCAGCCACTTCTCCAGCGTCGCCAAGTCCGCCTTCATCGCCGCGAAAGTCTTCGCCACCCGCTCTTCGCCGGAGCCGCCGACATACTCGACGTGCAGCGACACCGGAGTTCCCGCAGGCAGCAGTTGCTTCACCAGCGCCCCCGCCTTCGGATTCACGATGCCCTCGCCCAGCGGGCAGGCTTCCCATTGGCGGCCGTTCAGCCGGTAGTCCTTGAAATAGACCGCCGCGATGTGCGGTGCCGCGCGGCGCAGGTTCAGCTCCCAGGTGTTCGATCCTTCCACCGTCGCGTGGGCGAAGTCGAAGGCGAGTCCGAGATCGGCGACATCAATCCCTTCCAAGGCCGACACCATGTCCCAGATCGGCCCGCCGACGAAGTTGTTGCCGCGGTGGTTCTGATACTGCCCTTGCACGCCCAGCTCGCGGTTCATGGCCGCCAGGTCCTTGAGCTTCGCCTTCACGTCCGCGAGCTGCGGGGCGACCGGCTTCTTCAGATCGTAGCGGTAGTGGACCAGCCGGTAGCGCTTGATCCCCAGTGCCGCGGCGGTGCGCAGCAGCGTCTCGCCGGTTTTGTCCGCCTGTCCGATGTCGGACGTCAGGATGTCGATGGTCACGCCGTGCTTCTTCAGTCCTTCCACGAAAGCCGCCAAGCGTTCCGGCACGGCGTTCGGTTCGATGTGCCCCCCGGCGCGGATCGGGGCCTCGATGCCCTTTACGCCCAAAGCCGCCACGCGTTTCCCAAGGTCATCCGCGGTAAGGCCTTCGAGCGTTTTGGTAAAAACCGCGCGCGGTCTGGTCACGGGTGTCGCCGTTCCCGCGGCAACCGCCGGCACGGCATAACTGGCGAGGGCAAGGCTTGAGAGTTCAAGAAAATCGCGGCGGTTCATGAGGCGCGAGCTTGACCGGTCCCGCGGGCGATTCAATCCGAACTTCGGACCGGGATCGATGTGACCATCGTGCTTTTCGATCGTCCTCCGCGTGCGGCAAGCTTGTCTTCGTGACGGGTCGTGGCTAGATGCCCGCGTGATGCACTTTTCGCGCCGCGGATTCCTGGGCCTGTCGATGGCGGCGCTACCGGTCTGGGGGCGGGAAGCCGTGGCGGCGGGCTATCTCAAGCCCGGCGACCCCGGCTACGAGGAGGCGCGGCGGCCCTTCAACTCGGTGATCCGGCTCCAACCGGCATGGATCGCCCGCTGCCGCACCGAAGCGGACGTCGTCGCCGCGGTCCGTCACGCGAAGGCGCTTGACCTGCCGGTCGCGGTGAAGAGCGGCGGCCATGCTTTTCACGGGTTCAGCCTGAACGAGGGTGGCCTGCTGGTGGAGCTGTCGGGAATGGCGAACCGTCTGTTAGAGAAAGACCAACACCGATTCACCGCCGGTCCGGGGCTGAAGCTGCGCGACAGCTATTCCTGGCTGCTGGAGCGCTGGCGGTTGCTGCCCGCCGGGTCCTGTGGCGGTGTCGGCCTGGCGGGCCTCACGCTGGGCGGCGGCTACGGCTTGTTCGCCCGCGAGTTCGGCCTGACCTGCGATCATCTGGTGGCCGTGCGGCTGGTCGATGGCAACGGCGAGGTCCGCGACTCGCGCGACGAGCCGGAGCTGCTGTGGGCCTGCCGGGGCGGGGGCAACGGGAACTTCGGGATCGCGACCTCGTTCACCTTCGACACCCGGCCCGCCCCGGCCGCGCTGGCCAGCCGGAAGTTCACCGCGAAGGGGCTGGATGCCGCCGGGCTGGCGAAGCGGTTGGAGCGCTGGTTCGAGGTCGCCGCGGCGCTGCCGGAGCCCTGCTTTTCCGCCGTCATCCTCAACGGCAGCCAGGCGACCGTGCTGCTGACCTCGACCCGCACCGCGATTTCCCCTTCCTCGGTGAGCTCCAGGCCTATTGGGAAAGGGGCAGCATCCCGCCAAAGCTCGCGGCCGGCCACGCGGCCGTGCGGCAGGCGCTGGCCGACGCCGGGATCCGCCGCCACTACCGGAGCTACCCCGACCCGCGGATCGGCGCGTGGCAGGAAGCCTATTTCACCGGCATCTACGAGCGCTTGCAGGCAATCAAGCAAGCGCTCGACCCCGCCGACCGCATCCGGCATCCGCAGAGCGTGCGCCTGCCGGGAGCGTGAGACGGCGGGCCCCTGCGTCATTTACGTAGGCTTCCGGTCCTGAAATGGCGCGTGCCATGACAGTTTGGCGCGGTGGGGTCGCCGAGGAACATCGGTCGATAGTCATGCAATCGTTTGAATTCCAAAGGTCCACCGATCTTGGCAGGGTTGGGGTACGGCAAGTGCTAGAAACATTGAGGATTCGAACGGGATTGCGTCTTAACGATGTAATTACAATTCGCAGTTCGAAATTCGGAATAAAAACAAGCGCTGCGGCGTTTCACCTCTAGAACCCGGGCAAACCGGGACCCCTGCCATGACATACGACTCCGATTCCAGTTTGAAGGTCTACCTGCGGGAAATCTCAAAAACCCCGCTGCTCACTCCCGAGGAGGAAGTGAAGTTGGCGCGCAAGATCAAGCGTGGCGACATGGAGGCCCGGGCCCACATGATCAAGGCGAACTTGCGACTGGTCGTAAAGATCGCCCAAGATTATGCGGCCTACGGTCTCCCGATTTCCGACCTGATTTCCGAAGGGAACATCGGCCTGATGAAGGCGGTGGAACGTTTTGATCCCCAAAAGGGCGGCAAGCTCTCCACGTATGCGGCTTGGTGGATCAAGCAATCGATCAAGCGGGCTCTGGCCAACCAGAGCAAGACGATCCGCCTGCCCGTCCACATGGTCGACAAGATCGCCAAGATGCGGCGGATCGCGACCTTGCTGGCCGAAGCCTTGGGCCGCGAGCCCACCGATGAGGAGCTGGCCGACGAGGTCGGCTTGCCCCACCGCAAGCTGGCGATGCTCCGGCAGGCTTCACAGCGTCCGACATCGCTCGACGCCCCGATCAATGAGGGCGAGGCGACGGAATACAGCGAGATCATCGGTGACGATCGTGCAGAAAACCCGCTGGAGTCGCTTTCCGAGAAGAATTTGCACGGTGAACTCGACGGCTTGCTGTCGGTTCTCGACAAGCGCGAGCGCCGGATCATCGACGAACGCTTCGGTCTGACCGGAAAAACTCCGATGACCCTTGAGGAAGTCGGCCGCGAGTTCGGGGTGACCCGGGAACGCATCCGCCAGCTCCAGAACGTGGCACTCACCAAGATGCGCAAGGCGCTTCGCCGAAAGGACAAGCCGCTTCCGAAGCCGGTGGGCGAGGGACTTGCCACGATTTGACCGATTTTCAGTGGGTTGTCTGGAGAAGCCGCCGCGGGGGAAACCTCGCGGCGGTTTCATGTTCTGGCTGGCAGGATCTTACATCCGGAAATCCTCGCCGAGGTAATGCTTGCGGGCGATCGGGTCGTTCACCAGTTCTTGCGAGGCGCCTTCAAGGATCACGCGGCCGTCGTGAATGAGGAAGGCACGGTCAACGATGGAGAGCGTTTCCCGCACCGAGTGATCGGTGATCAAGATGGCGAGTCCGTCGCGTTCGCGGAGTTCACGGACGATCGCCTGGATATCCTCGACGGCGATCGGATCGATGCCGGCAAAGGGCTCGTCCAGCATCAGCAGACGGGGCGAGGTGCAGAGAGCGCGGGCGATGGCCAGACGGCGCTTCTCGCCGCCGGAAAGGGCGATGGCCTCGGAATTCCGGACGCGGGTGATCTTGAAGCGGGCGAGGAGGTTTTCGGCGCGCTCGATGCGGTCCTTTTTGGAGAGACCCGGGCGGGTTTCGAGGACGGCAATCAGGTTCTCAAAGGCGGTCAGCTTGCGGAAGACGGACTCTTCCTGGGGCAGGTAGCCGAGGCCCAGCCGCGCACGGCGGTGCATCGGCATGCGGGAGATGTCGCTGCCGTTGAAGTGCACGGTGCCGGCGTCGGGCGGGACCAGACCGGCGATCATGTAGAACGAGGTGGTCTTGCCGGCGCCGTTCGGGCCCAGCAGGCCGACGATTTCACCGGGCGAGACGCTGAGGCTGACACCATCGACCACGGCGCGTCCGCCATAACATTTGCGGAGGCCGGTGGCGGTGAGTAAGGGGGCGCCGGGAGCGGGAACTGGGGAGGAAGACATGTTCAGCGGTTCTTTTTGTCGTCTTCCTTCTTCTTGTCCTTGATATCCATCTGGGCGTCGATGCCGCCGTTGCCGGTGACGAAGCTTCCGTCCTTCTCGATCACGATGTAGGCGTCATTGCCGGGAACGGAACTCAGTTGGCCTTCGCGCAGCACCCAAGGTGAGCCTCCACGGAGGATGAACTGCTCCTTCTTGAGATCGTAGATGACGGTCCGCGCCGAGGCCTTGACGGGCGGATCATCCTGTTTGCCGGATTGATACTCCACGACCACGGTGCCGGTGGCGATGATCCGGTTTGGCTTGCCGAATTTCGCGTCGCCAATCACGGCTTTTTCTTCCTTCACGAGTGCGCCAGCCCCTCCGGGCTTTACCGGTTCCGGCGGGGGATTTGCCTGTTCTCCCGCGGGAGGTTTCGGGGCGGCTTTGGCGGCGGCGGGAACTTCTTTCGGGTCGAAGAACACCTTCAACTCATCGGCACCTGTCAGGCTGAAGCGCGGATCCCTGACCACCACGTTCTTGAGAAAGATCAGCAGGCCGTTCTTGGAATCGAAGAAGGCTCCGTCGTCCGAAGTGATCCGGGTCTTTGTGGGGTCCGCCGGGATGTTGGGCCGCGGGACGTCAGTGGAGGTTGCCGCGGCGGGGACGAAAGGCTCGGCCAGCAGCGTGGTGAGCGTGGCAGCTCTGAGGAAATCCGCCAGAGTGGCGGTGGCTTCTTCCGATCGACGGGTCGCGTCTTCGAGAGCCGTGTTGCCTTGTTGGGCGGCCGATTGGGCGAGGGGCTTTCCGGTTTCCGAGTCCTTGGTAATCCGGGCGAGTTCGTACGGGCTCAAGCGGGCTTCCTCGATCCTCTGGGAAATGGTGGCAGCCGAAGGTTCCTCTTGAGCCGGCAAAGGAGTCGCGGCGGCCATCATGAGGGTGCCGGCGGTGATCGCCTGGCGGACTGGTTTGATGTTCATCGAAGTGCTTTGATCGATCAAGGTGGTGGCGGTGACGGGGCCGCTCAGGAATCCCCGGGTATCCTTGAGGTCGTAAACGAGGCTGGATCCCTCGGCGGTGAGGTCATCGGAAACGAGCGATACCGGTTTGTCGGAAGTGAGAAGCTGGTCGATCGCATTGTAGCGGGCGGTCGCCATGTCGATCCGGCCGCGCGTCGAGCGGTCGGGATTGAAGAATTCGATTCTCACGCCGCGAGCGTCGATGATCTTCTGGGTAACGATCGTCAGATCTTCGGCCCTCAGCGTGGCGGACAGCAGGAGATCGCGCGTGTATTGGGGGATCAGGACGTTCTTGAGAATGCCGCCGTCGGGCATCAGGGAACCATCAAGGAATCCAGTCGATTCTTCGCCGTCGGGATCCGCCGAGTCCTCCTCGGGTTGGAGATTCTGCGCGGAGGCGATGGAAAGCCCGGCCAGCGCCGAAACAAAAGCACGCCCGACTCGGAGTGAGACAGGTTTACGTGTGATGGGGTGCGGCTGGAGCACGGGAATTCGGGGTGTCAGGCGCCGTGGGCGGCGTGGTGGATGGCGACCAGTCGGACGAGCAGGTCTTCCAGAAATTCGAGCGGGATCTGGTTCGGTCCATCGGAAAACGCGTTCGCGGGGTCGGAATGCGTTTCGAGGAATACGCCGTCGACGCCGGTGGCCACCGCCGCGCGGGCGAGGACCGGAGCGAGTTCGCCATCGCCGCCGGTGGTGCCGCCGAGTCCGCCGGGGCGCTGGACGGAGTGGGTGGCATCGAAGACCACGGGCAGGCCTTCCTTGCGCATCCAGAACAGCGAGCGCATGTCGGCGACCAGGTTATTGTAGCCGAAGGTGGTGCCGCGCTCGGTGATGACGAAGTTCCGGCAGCCGAAGGCGCGGAGCTTGTCGGCGATATTGACGACGTCCCAGGGCGCGAGGAACTGGCCCTTTTTCACGTTCACCGCACGGCCGGTTTTGGCGGCGGCTTCGAGCAGGTCGGTCTGGCGGCAGAGGAAGGCGGGGATTTGCAGGAGGTCGATGTGCTCGGCGGCGATTTCCGCGTCCTGCGGGCTGTGGACGTCGGTAGTGACCGGGACGCCGAGCTCCTTGCCGATTTCGCCGAGGATGCGGCAGCCTTCGGCGACGCCGGGGCCGCGGAAGGACTTCACCGAGGTCCGGTTGGCCTTGTCGTAGGAGGCCTTGAAAAGATAGTGGATGCCGGTGCGCTTGGCGATTTCATCGATGGAGCGGGCCATTTCCCAGGCGAAGGCCTCGGACTCGAGGGCGCAGGGGCCGAGGATGAAGAAGGGCACGGGGCCGCCGACGGGGACGTCGCCGATTTGGAAAGGTTCGAAGGTCATGGGAAAGAGAAACGAAACATCCGTTTAGCCTGTCGCTTTGTCGTAGAGCGGGCCGAGGTTGGCAAGGGCGGTCGTCAGCAGTTTTTGTTCGGTCTCGGTCAGGTTGCCGTCGGTCTTGGCGGCGAGCATTTCGAGGGAATCGATCACCGACTTGGCGGCGCGGAGGTTGACGGTTCTTTCGCCGTTGGCCGGATGGGGGATCTGGCCGAGGAAAAGGCCGGCGTTCTGGGCCTGGAACAGGATGAACTCGTTGAAGCGGGGATCGGCGGTGGCCATGCGGGGAGGGTGAAGTGCCAAGTCAAAAGTGCCAAGTGCCAAGGAAGGCTGGAAAAGTGGCGCGCGCTTGTTGCGGACTCCCATCGAGTTCGACGGACGCCCGTGAAGCTCGTCCTGGCTGAGGAGAGGGTTGCCGGGGTCCGGATTCAGGGAAAAGGCCACAGCGCAAGTCATCAGGTGGCTGGCTACAAACCTGTGATTTGGGGGAGCGGAGGAGAGCCCGGGTCTAACAATTCAAAATTCAAGGACCGGCACCATTTCCCTTTGGATCGTGTATCCCGACCGGCCGGCCGCATGGGCCGGTCTGGCGCGCGAGATGCGGAGGCGCTGCGACCTCTTCGACGCCGGCAAGTGGTCCGGCGAGCAGCTCGCCACGAACTGGTACCACGTTCCGGTCACCTATTTGCCCGATGGTGCGGTGCGCGATGAGACCGGTGCCGAGTTCGGGCTGGGACAACCTTGGTAGAGTTCCTGCCGATCTGCTGTCTCTCAGTTCCTGCGCGAAGGCAAAAGATCAACCAATCCGCGACCTTCCCCCAAACCGATCCATCACCCCCATCCTTGCCCCGCACAATAAATGTTCTTATGAACACTCTTTGTGCCCTCCATCTACCAGCCCCGCCGCCCCCGCGCCTCGCCACTCTGGCAACTCGTCCACCACGGCTGGGAAGAATTCCTCGCCAACTACGAAAAACGGCACCGTAAGGATCTCGGCCCGCTCCACCCGGCCGCCGTCACCGCCGTCGAATCCTTCCTCCGCTGTGGCGACCTCGCCTCAGGCTTCACCCGACTCCAGTGCCCTGACTGCGGCCACGAACGACTCCTC
>NEUO01000006.1 GCA_002304315.1 Verrucomicrobiia bacterium Tous-C4TDCM | reverse complement strand
ATCAGCGGGATCCCAGGTGAGGGTGGCCGCGTACGCCGTCTGCGAAGCGGCGAAGGCGATGAACAATGCGCCGCCGATGGCAGCGATGGAGGATTGAGATTTGGATTTCATGGTTTTGGAAGGTTGGGATTCAAGATCGTGGACGAAGGGATCGCTGCGGTGGTCTGCGACCTTCGGTGCAAATGAAGGGACTTGTCGCGGCGAGCGAATCGAAAACAGCGCCGGTTCTCCTCACGCGCGCCTGCGGCGCAGGAGGGCGAGCAGGCCGAGCCCGCAGAGCAGGGCGGCACGGGGTTCGGGGACGGGGGTGAAATTCAGCACCAGGTCGGTGTCGCCATCGGCCAAGCCGACGCTGAATGATCCGCCGCCGAGGGAATTGGAGAATCCGCTCGTGCCGTTGAAGGCCCCGACGTTGATCTTGAAATCGGTCGCGTCGAATCCGGCGATCGCGGAGCCTGTCGAGAACAAGGTCCAGGAGTAGGCGAGGGTGTTATTGAAGCCGGTGGCGTTCCCGTTCACATCCGGACCAAGGCCGGAGAGACTCCAGAGGTTGATGTTGTACGGGTTGAGCGAAGTCAGCAGGGAGAGATCCAAGGTGGCACCGTTGACGAGGCTGATGGTGTCATACCCTGCCCCTGCCGCGCCGTTCACGTCGTGGACCTGCCAGTTCAGGTCACCGCCGCCGCCGAGCTGCAGCGAGCCCCCGTCCTGGGTAAGAGCGCCCGGGCTGTTGCCGGGGGCGAGCGTGCCGTTGGCAAGGACCGTCTTGCCGGTGGCGAGCACCGTGCCAGTGCCTGTCAGAAACTGTGTGGCACCAAGTGTGACCGTGGACGCGGCGCTGCCCGTGACGTCGAAGGTTGTCGAGGAGTTGATCCGGATTCCGGCGCTGTTCGCGATCGAGCCTGTCCCTGCCATCGCCAGGGTGCCGCCGTTGACCGTGGTGGTTCCGGTGTAGGTGTTCGTGCCGGTGAGGGTCAGCGTGCCGGGCCCGTCCTTGGTGAGGCCGCCGTCGATGGCATTGTCCCCGCCGATGGCACTGTGGGCAAGTGCCTGGCCAACCGTGGTGTTGACACCATTCGTATCGAAAATTGCACCGCCGTTGCGAACGTTGACGGTATCAATGCCCTCCATGAAAGTCGCGGCGGTGGTGGTGCCAGTCCGCGTCTTGATCGTGCCGCCGTTGAAGTTGAAGGTCGAAGCGTGACCGGCCTCTCCCTCGAAAACCCTGGCGACGGTGAGGATGCCGCCGTCGAGATGGAAGGTGCTGGATGAGGTGTTCGCAGCAGTATTCCCAAAACGAAGGCCACCGGAAATCGCATTGTTCGTGACCGCGCCACTGGTAAGGGTAAACACCGCGGAACCAGCCCCTGCGTTGTTGGCGAGTGCCAGGGTGCCAGTTGCAACCTCACCCGTGACCGTCACGGTACCGCCAGTCACGTTGACTGCGGAGGCGGTGGAATTGTTGCCCACAACCATGCTCGAGGTGGCAGTAAACGCACCTCCGGTTCCGACATTCACCGTTGAACCGCTTACCGTCATGCTATTTCCCCCTGCCGCAATGCGGACCGTTGCGCCCGTGCCTGTGATATCGAGTGTCCCTCCCCCAGTGATGATCCCAGCCCCGACCCGAACCACGCTGACATTGGTCCCAATGGTGGCGGATTTACCGGAGGCGATCGAGATGATGTTGCTTCCGGAGGCGGGGGCGACTCTGATGTTCAGAGCCGACGCAGCACTGAGCGTGTAACCGCTGTTGCTGAAGGTGAGGAGCTGCGTGGCAACGGCTTCCCCCACGTTGATGGCGTGGGTTCCATCGGCTCCGGCGAATACCGCGCTGTGAAGGGGAACCGTGGCGCTGGTTTGTGCCCAGGCAGTATTGGTTCCTGCATTGTTCCAGAGATTGCCCGCGCTCAAGCTCCAGGTGCCGCTACCGGCATCAATGGTGGTGCCATTGGTGGTATTGGCAGGATCCCAGGTGAAGGTGGCACCGAAGACAGGGCCGCAGGCAAGCAGGATGAACGAGGTGAGAGCCCCGGCGCGGGCGGAGCCGATGCATTTGGTGGGGTTGGATTTCATCTTGGTGTTTCGGATTGAGAGGAACTGGTTTTTGGGTTGCGCTTTCATGGTCGATGCCGGGGTTTTCGTTGCCTTCAGGGATTGGCCCGCGTGCGGAGGAAGATCCTGTTCGCGGCGGTGGGAGTGATGTTGATGGTGCCGGTCGAACCCTCGGGAATCGGATTGGCAGCGGGTGCCATTTGCCCGGCGGGAACGTTGGCCCAAGGGGACAGGAGGTTGGTCGAGGACTCCACGGTCAGCGGGGCGACAGTGCCGCCGGGTGGCAGGGAGATCGTGAAGGTGCCGGGAATGGTGGGATGCGGCTTGAGCAGAAACGGCAGAGGGTTGTCATCTAGCGACGACAGGCCCAATGCCCATTTGATGCCATCGGGAGCGCCGTTGCCTGCGGTATCATCATCCGGATCAAAGGAAGTGGCGCCCTGTCCGAGCATCCAGGCGTTGAATTCCGAGGAAGGCATCTGAATTTGGCCGGTGGCCTTTATGGTGCCGGTTCCGGTGATCACCGCATTCACCCCGGCGCCAACCTCGATGGTTTCGTTGATCGCAACGGGAAGGATCACGACCGCGTTGAAAAGATTGTAGGGTCCCGAGGTGCCGGCCGGTGTCAGTGTCAAACTGCCGTTGCCCGTGCCCAGCCCGGAGAAGGTGTTGGTGGAGGATAGCGTTTCGCTGAAGGGTTGACCGCCAGCGGTCCCGGCAAAGGTGCCTTGGTCCAAGATGAAGCCATGCTGATTGGCCGCGAAAACGCCGGTGTCCGGGTTCACGGCCCCGGGGGGTGTCAGGGTGTTCACCGCTGCGGAGAGTCCGGTAGCACCGATGTTGTAACCGAAGCTCGAAAAACTCATGTCCGTGCCATTCACGCGACCGTTGCTGAGGGTGAGCAGCACGGTTTTGCCCGTGTCCGGATCGATATTCACGGTCAAATCAATGGTTCCGGTTAGATCGGAGGTATCAGATGATGGACCGAGCAAATCAGGATCTACCGTCACCGAGAGCCGGTTGTAGGTCCCGTGCGGAGCGCCTACGGTCAAAGTTCCGGTAACCAGGCCGATCGGCGGGGGCGGGGGCGGCAAGGCTACGGTCGCGCCCAGGAGGTTGACTTGATCGATGTTGTGATTGGTGCCGACAGCAGCACTGTCCATGTTGATGGAGAAAAAGACGGTTTGGCTCGCCGCCAAAGTGATCGGAGCGGCGAGGGCGATGGTTTCCTGGACGCTGACCGATACTCCGGTGCCGAGCGGGTTGCCTGACTTGCTGAAGTAATAAGTGGTGGGATTGCTCGCGCCGGGGTTGGCCACGGTGATTTTCCGGATCGTGGCGTTTGTCAGCCCGTCGGTGGAAACGCTGAACCAGATGGGTGCGCCCAAGGTTCCGGCGGCGCTGGAGATGGAGGTGTCGGTTGAACTGAAGGTTGCCGAACGCCCTGACGGGGCGGTGGTGTAATCCGCACGTCTCATCCGGATCGCACCAAGAGAGCTATCCGCCGCCCAGCGATCATGGGTGGAGAAGGCATTGAGCGTGGCCTGTTCATTGTCGACAAAGCCAACGGCATCAAATGTGGGATGGAAATTGAGCCGGGAAACCGTCAGGCCGGTAGCGGTATCGCTGGAAGCCAAATGCCCGTTGAGGGAGCTGGCACCGGGACTGAATTTCCAGGAACTCAGGATCACCGAGACGGGCTCGGGCACCGCCATGAGTGCGATGTCGTTGCCGTTGGTGAAGGTGCCGCCTGCGGAGTTGGCGTTGTAGCTGATCTTCCAGTCGAAGCCACCGAAGCTTGCTACTATCGCATCCTGGGCCTTGCCTGTAAACGAACCCGTGATGGGGTCGCTTCCGTCATTGACCAGAAAGAAAAGAAGATTCCCATCCGCTGGGACGAACGAACTGAAGGAAGTGGTCAAGGTGCTGCCGGTGATATCGACGGCTCCGTTTACCGCGATTGGGTCGTATCCGGTTCCGGCGCTTGTCCCGATGACTTCCATGCTCAGGTTTCCATTCAGGTCGAGGTTGTCGTTGACCGTCAGGATGCCTGGCGAGGCTCCGGGTGCGAGCGTGCCGTTCACGGTGAGCGTCTTGAGCACGGAAGAAGTCCCGATCGTTCCTGAGCCTCCGAGGGTTGCTCCGCCCGCGACGGTCACCGCCGTGTCTCCCAGGGATCCGTCGACCCGCAGCGTGCCGGCGTTGATTTGCACATCTCCCGCAAATGTCGCCGCTGCACTGTTGAAAGTCAGCACCCCGGCTCCGTTCTTGATGATTGCGGTCGCCCCACTACCCGTAATGTTTCTGCTGCTGATCGTTGTCGCCCCTACTCCATCCACCGTCAGCGTATTCGCACCCAACGCAAGTGTATTGTATCTGTTGAAGGTCTGATTCTGGCCATAAGCCATGGTAAGCGTGCTGGTAGAACTGTTATTGGTCCAGGTTTGCGGGGCGCCGAGCGTCACACTCGTTGACCTGATACTTGTTGAAAGATCCACATTCCCCGCAGTGCTGGCTACCGTGATTCCATCGGAACCAATCGTCAGAATTTTAGGAGCGTTATTTGAACCCACATTAGACGCAATTGTGGTTGTCCCCGTGTTATTGAAAACCAAACCGCCGATTGTGGGACCGGGATTAAGGAACACAGACCGGTCTCCAAAGGTATTCGTCGAGTTGAAGACTGCGGTATCGGTTGTTGCCGGAACACCGGCCGCGCCCAAACCATCAGATGTATCACTCCAATTCCCTGCCGTTGCCCATAACGAAGTCGTTGCGCTGTTAGCTGTGTCTTTCCAATAGATATTCCCCGCGCTCACCGGCAAGGCCATGGGAAGCAGGAGGAACGTGGTGAGAGCCCCGGCACGGGCGGAGCGGGAGCGGTGGAGCGGGTTGGGGTTCATGACTGCGGGGAATGGGTTTTCGGGGTTTGTGGTTTCATGGGTTTGAAACTCAGGATCGGAGGTACTTGCAAGATTGGCGGAAGGCGCCATACGCACGGGGATGCAGGTCACCCAGAGCCGGGTTTGATAAAGTGCCCGCTGTGTCAAAGCTGTCGTTGGTCAGAGTCGAAGCGATCTCCGGGACGATCCGGTAGCGGATGACGGGGCCGTCGTCGCCTTGCTCGATCAAGGCCGGGCTGCCATTTAAATGGATGGAACGGCTCTTCCCATGCACCTGGGGTACGACCTCGCAGGGCTTGTCCCGGGGTTGTTCGAGCTTGGCGAGGCGCGCCTACAACGTGCCATGGAATGCCTCACCGCATCTTTCGAGGGAAAGATAGATTCCATCGACGCCGACATTCTCAACGGGAAGCAGCGGCGCTCCGTGGATGACGAACGAAAATGCGACGACCGCACCCGTGAGCAGGACTCTGGGCTTCATCAGACTTGGGTTGGGGATACGACCCGCTTGGGCGGGAGAAACTTCTGCGCTTATCAAAGATCACACTGAGCAGAGGAGGTGCTCTTGGGAATATCACCGATCCTCCACCGCATGTCGGGAATCCACATGACTCCCGCGCGTCCTTCAGAAGTCGCCCGCTTCGATGCGGATCCGGAAGAAGCGGCCGGGCTTCGTGGACATGGGTTCCGCGTCGGTGACCCGAAGCTTCCTGACACCTACGGTTTCAGAAACGACGACCGGGGCGTTCGCGCAAGGTGCCCAGCCGCCGAGCGAGTCGGAGACCTCGAAATGGAACACCAGCAGGTCGGCCATCGCGGCATCGACTTCCACTTCAAAGGCGGCGTGGGTCCGGCCGGCGGTCAAGACCCGCATCACGGGCTGTCCGCTGGCTTGCGCGGGATCGATCCCGAACAGGAGATCCAGCGCGTTGGCCAGGCCGTTGCGGTTGGGGTCGGCGTTGAAGCCGGTCAGGGCGGGATCGGTGTTCCCGGCGGCGGGGATTTGCAAGCCCGCCCAGTTCGACTCGGCCCAGGTGGTGCCGGCCGGCGGGGTGCGGCCGGTGGTGCCGCGGATGATGCCGGCGGCATCGGCGAAGACGCTGCGGAACATCGCGGAGTTCGCACGCGGTCGGCCACGTGGTTGACGTTGACCTGGGTTTCGTCGTTGAGAGAGCCGTCACCATCGCGGTCCACCGTTATCGCCATCCCGCGGCCGGTGCCATCGTTGCCGCCGTGGAACAGCAGATCCCGGGCACCAGGCCGTTGATCTGCCAACCGTGGACGGTCGCGTTGTTCGGATCGACGGTCTGATTCAGGAGCAAGAGATAATCGCCCGTCAGCGAAGTGGTCGTGGTCCGGCCGCTGTAGCCGAAGACGCCGCTGCCGACCGGCGTCGCCGGATCGCTGTCGGTCTGGAAGGAGAAGGTGACCGTTGTGGTGGTGATGTTGTTCCAATTCGCCGTGAGCGTCGGTCCGAAATCGATGCCCAGCTTCATCCCGTTGGCCAGCGGCACGGCCTCCGATACCGGCCCCGCCAAAAGCAGGCCGGTGAACAGAACAGTCCTTGCGCGGGAGCTTGGGGCACTTCTCATGCCCGCCATGCTAGCGGTGCCACGGCCATGCTTCCAGTGGCGGCCCCCCACATTCGCGTATTCTGGAAGCACCATTGTTTGGGAGTGACTCAAGGGCCGGATTCTTCCGCAGCGAGGCCATGAATGAGGAAAACCTCGAAAACCGTGAAGTCGCGCGGATTCAGTGTGCAGATCTCACTTACCCCGGCTCCATGCCACGTTGCGGCAATCAGGGTGTCCAGCAGGCGCTTTCTACCGAGTCGGAAATCCGCCAGCCACTTCAACCACAGGGCATTGACGCCATCGTCTGCTGCCAGCAGCGTCACTTCGCGCGCCTCGCTCCAATACTCCGCCCGATCCAGCGCATCTGACATGGCAAGCGGGGTTTCGAAACGCCTGCCATCCGTCACGATATGAATGAACTCCGCGAGAATCCCTGAAGTGATGGCAAAGGTCCGGTTGCTTGCGATCTCCTCATCCAGCCATTGCCGACTTGCCTCATGCCGGGGATGTTCCGCGATGGCGTGCGCCACCAGAATGCTTGTATCGAGGCCGATCATGGCTCGCGGTCCAGCAAGTCGTCCTGTCGATCCGCCCGGTCACCCAAAGGGCGGAGGATCTTCCCCACGGAAACCGGCCCAGGTGCAAGTCTAAGACTCGGCCGTTCTCCAACGGACAAAGACAAGGCCCCTTCCAGGCAATGGATCGCCTCTTGGTTCAACGAACGCTTGTGCTTCTTCGCCAGTTCCTTGAGCGAGCGATGCAGGTCGGGGGGAACGTTTTTCAGGGTGATGGTGGCACCTTTCATCAATGGAACCGTAACGGATGCGTTTCGGATGTCAACCGGGTGGTTGGATCGCGGGGAATCAATTCCGAAACGCCTCCTCGGGCTGCAGCCGCTGCAATCGGACCACCGACATCACCGGCCCCGCCACCCCGACGATCACCTATGCGGCCAAAACCCCGGCGACGATCTCCCACGTCAGCAGGAACGGCGGCAAGCCGCCCGGTTTCACCGCCACGCCGAACAATACCGCGCCCGCAGTTCCCACGCAGAAGCACAGCAGGCACATGCTGAGGCAATTCGACAGCTCCCCATGGTTCAACTTTCTTGCGTGAGTCCGGTCCCTGCGGCATGGCGGCCCGAACGAGGACGGGCATTGGAACGAGGCATGGGGCTCACCCTGACATGGCAGTCCTCCGGCGGCAGGCTGGACGATCCGAATCGACAATCCCGGGCCGACTGACTATCGCGTCGCCGCCGCTTCACCGGACACGGCCCACGGTTTTCACCCCATCCACCGAGCCGCCACCGCTTTCCACCCATGTTCCGCCCCTCTCTCCTGCCTAACCATCTCCGCCATGCCGCCTGCCTCGCGCTCGCCGCCGCGGCGCTGACCACTTGCCGCGAATCGAAGACGGCCGTGGCTTCCGCGGAAGTTGTCGCCAAACCGCCGGGCGAGGAAGCACCCGTGCAGCCGGGCAAGCCCGCCGCCATCCCGGTGACCGTGGACGCCGTGAAGGGCATGACGCGCGGCGGAAAACCTTACTTTGTCAAAGGAGCCGGCGGCAGCGGCAACTTGGAACAACTGGCCGCCCGCGGTGCGAACTCGACCCGGACCTGGACCACCGGCGGTCTGAAGCAAATCCTCGATCAGGCGGAATCGCTCGGGCTGACCGTCAGCGCCGGGATCTGGCTGGAGTCGGAGTGCTCGTGGTTCTCCTACGCGAACCCCGAACACTGCGCCAAGCAGGCCGCCCGGGTCCGCGAGGAAGTCCTGCGTTACCGTGATCACCCTGCCCTGCTCGCGTGGGGGGTCGGCAACGAGATCGAAGGCGACGGAACCAACATCCCGCTCTGGCAGCAGCTCGACCGCCTCGCGAAACTCGTCAAGGAACTGGACCCCGCGCACCCCACCTACACCGCGGTGGCGGGAGCGAACGAGGCGAAGGTGAAAGGACTGATGGACCACGTGCCGCATCTCGATTTCCTCGGCGTTAACACCTACGGCGGCGTCATGGGACTGCGGAAGCATTTGGAGAATGTCGGCTGGAAGCGTCCTTGGATGCTCACCGAATGGGGTCCGCGCGGGTTCTGGGAAAGTCCCAAGGCAAAGTCCGGCGCACCCATCGAGCAAACCAGCAGCGACAAGGCGGCAATGATCCGCAAGGCATACGAGACCGTGATCTCCAACGACGGCGGCTGCCTCGGGAGCTATGTCTTCCTCTGGGGCTGGAAGTTCGAAGCGAGCGCCACGTGGTTCGGCCTGATCACGCACGAAGGCGATACGACGAACGCCGCCGACACGCTCCAGGAACTGTGGAGCGGAAAAAAGCCGGCCAACCGGGTTCCGGACATCCAGCCCGTCCTCGGCGTTCCCCCGACGGCCCTGGCGCCTAACAGCCCGTTCGAAGCCACCGTGCAGGCCACCGATCCCGAGGGCGATCCCCTCGCCTTTCACTGGGCCGTGCTGCCCGAACCAAAAAGCCACGACGGCCACAAGGCCCCGCCGATGCCGAAAGCGATCACCGGCACGATCGCCGAGCCGTCCGGCGATCGCGTCGCCGTGAAAGCCCCCGCCAAGCCCGGGATTTACCGGCTCCACGTCTGGGTCAAGGACGGCAAGGGTCACGCCGCGACGGCGAACATGCCGTTCGAGGTGAAGTGAAGCGTAATCCATCGGCGCGGCCTGGAGGCGTAATTCGAGCCATCTTCGAAGATCCCATCTTGTGCGGTCCGACGCTTGAACCCATGGAGTGCTGCGGCAGGACGCAGCTTTTGCTACGGTGGCGGACGCTCCGTTCGGCTGGCCACGGATCACCTTCCCGGCCGGTCCGCAGCCACCTGGGCGAGGAGCAACGCACCCAAAGCCAAAGCGACGTCGTGCCGTCGCACTCCATATGGACGCCCCCGCGACCAAGGCCTCCCATTTGCTTCAAGCACCCGTTGTCACGCGCCCTTCATGGACCCGCCGCATGCCGGCCAGTCGTCGGGAATGTATCGGCTAAACACCAGTGGCGCTTTGTTTGGCTCATTGGAGGAAAACCTACTCAAGCGTGATCGTCATCCGGTTCGTGCCACTTGTTAGACGGTCGTTCCACGACTCCATCGGGATCCGGACGCCTGCAGTGCGATAGGGATTTTTCTCGCGGATGAACTCAAGCGCACTGCCGTTGAGGTCGATCGAGACCGGCCCGCACCCCGTCCTGCCGGTGCGGTAAACCACCTCGATCCTACTCCGGCCGAGCTGAAGGCATACGTTCAAGCCATCCAGGTCCGGAGCAATCACGGGATCCACGAACAAGGCGGACTTCTCCACCCGCAAGCCAAGGAAACACTGCATGATCAGCCGGGTGCCGATGCCGGCGCCGCTGGAATAAACCCGCCAGCCACCTTCCAGCGGGATCTCCCCAAGGTTCACCTTTTCGTAATCATCGAAGGCCGCGTAACGGTCGGCGAACGCAGCATCGGAGCTCGAATAGTAACAGTTCGCCTGGCGCGGCGCGGCGGAGGGAACCAGCTCGCGGATGGCGATCGGATTGAACTGACCGAGCGCGCGGAAGAACGCAGCCGCATCGCCGAAACGAGCAAGTGCCTCGCAGTAACGGAGGTGAGCGTGCATGTACATGACGCCGATCTCGCGACCGAAAAAGCTCGCGCTCTCGACCCGTTGGAAATTTCTCATCAAGCCGCCCTGATAAGCCATCGGCCGGTCGAACAGGCGCGCGCCATCCGGTCCCAGCAGGTGATCCCGGATGATCCCGAGGTGGGTCTCCGCTTGTTCCGGACTGAGCATGTCGTTGATGATCGCGTGGATCATCGGTAGCAGGCTGTAGGACAATCCCGTGATGCGGTCGCGGGGGTGAAGGAGGTAATCGGCTTTTCCCGCTTCGTGGAAATAGACGAGCCCGGTGATGACCTCGTCCACGATGAGGACACGCTGGAATTCATCGAGAATCGCTACCGCCTGCGTCTCAAGAACCCCGGCTCGTTCCTCGTCTCCAAGATGCCTGAAGGCAGCCGCCAGCGCGACATGGGTCTGATAGCTGAGTGTGACGGTCCACGAACTGCAGAGTCGCTCGCGCATGTCGGGTTTGGCGGGCTGGAGCGAGTCATTCCAATCGCCATGGCCGTAGGCTGCCAGGCCCGTGCCTTCGATGACCCGGCGATGGATCAGATCAAGGGCCCGCGTGACGTGATCGCCGATGCTCGCGACTTCGGCGGCATTCGGATCCTGGTGGAAGAACGGCAGCGCTTCATCCAGCAAACTCGCATCGCCGGTGGCGGAGAGGTATTGGGCGAGCGCAAGCAGCGGCCAGTAAACGATATCGCCATGGGAATCCCCCGGCCGGATGTTCCGCTCGCGTTCGAAAAACATGAACCACTGCGGCCAATCGCCGTCGGAATTCTGTTGGCGAAAGACCCGGCACAACAGATCGCGGAGCGGCTCGAAGCGGCCAAGTGCGAGGAGGAGTTCGACCGGTCCCTGACAGATATCACGCGTGCCCCAGCCACCGCCGGAGTACTGCTCCAAACCGCGCGGAGATAGATAATGAATCAGCGCGTTGTGGATGAACCACGGGAAAATCGTGCCCGCGCGTTCCGCTGCCGCGGCGAGGGGGCTGGTCTTTGGCGCGGCGATCTTCAAATGGCATGCGATGGTATCCCAAAAGCTCCCGACTTGCTCGACAGCCTCCTCGATCAGATCGCCGCGGATGGTGAGTGCGACCGCGGTCGAAGGTGCGGTGACAAAGCAAAGGAACGGCTGGTTTTGCGAAGCTCCATCCGGGAAAAGCAACTCGTCGCCGCCGATCTGATCAATGCCCGTGCCCGCAGTTGCGTCCACCGTGAACCTTCCTCGCGTAAAGCGCCGGCCGACATCGCTGTCGGGTATCGCACGGACTACCGCGGAGTTATCGGTCCGCTCGAAAACCGCGGGAATCGAAGCGCTTCCGTCGTCGCCATTCAGGGCAACGTGGTGGGAGATCAGGAATCGGACGGGAGCGCCCTCAAGGACGACCAGGGAGAGACGGAGCTCGTGACAGTCACCTGGGGCGGAGGAGGTCACTTCGATCACACCGCCGCTGTGCTTGTAGATCCACCGGCAGGAATCCGGCTTCATTTCGAATGCCGACGGCTTATCTAACAATCTCCAGCCATCGTTGCTTTCGATAAACACCCGTTGTCCGTGACTCCGGAAAAGTCCGAGGTAGCTGTGACAGGTCGAGAGGAAGCGATTGATGCTGACGTGGCCCTGGGTGACCATCGAATGGAAGACACCGTTCATCCACGCGGTGGAAACAAGAGCCGATTCGTCGGGTGTGAGAGAGCCACCGGACCGCAGGATCATGCCGTGAGGGCGGAGCACCTTGAGCTCCTTTTCCATGAGCACCACATGGGCTCCGGCGGCGGTGAAGAACGACCATGTCCGGCCGCCTTTAATCTCCGCATGGCGTTGTTCCGCCCCGAAGTAATCGCGGATCTCCGCCGGATCGAGCGGCTCCGCCTCCAACAAGGGCGCGGTCGAGAAGAGGCTGGAAGCGGGGCGACTTGCCGGAGCTTCAGGTGGCCAAGGCGGGCAGGCGGCTTCGGGCAGCGCCAGCGCGGCATCGATCCAACGGGCGTCCTCTGCGGAAGTGGCGGCAGGCTTGTCGGCTTCGAACCAGCCGAAGAAACCGCGTTGGGATCTCGCGCCGGGCTCGAGCACGAAGGGTTCGTCCTGGATGGCGACCAGCGAATGCTCGTGTTGCAGGCGCTCCCCCGGAAGACCCGCCACCAGTGCCACGGCTGGCTTTCCCGCGCGGGTCGCCATGCCGTGAAATTGAAGCGCGTCGGTGGACCATGAGACCCCTTTCCCGAGCGCTCCGATGACGGTCCACGGGAAGCGTCCCCCCATCGGTTGGTTCTGCCGCGATGCGACGGCCATGCCGGCCACGGCGTGGTTGAGCGGGCTGTGGTCCACGTATTGACTCACGTAGAACTCGTTCAGGCGCGTCGCGCCGTAGTGGGCGATGGCGACGTCCTGCGTGTGGATCAGATCACAGGTGACGGCGCTTGTTCCGGTGTTCTCCACTTCGACTTGCCAGAACCACGCCTTGGCGGATTCGGCGAGCACGAGGCGCACCCGGAATAAGAGATCGTTCCACTTGCCAGCCGCATGGATCCCGCGGCTGTCGGTCTGGCACAATGCCGGACTGCCGGGGCCTAACAGCGGGATGGTCTCCACCGCTTCGCCGAGCCGACGCAGGTGGATATTGACCGGGCCGCCTTCGGCCTGATTGCCCAGGAAGACATTGAGCATGATATCGCCGCAGTCCATCCGACGGACCGAGCCATTGGCGTTCAACTCGACGCTCATGCCGGATGGGCTGGCGGCACGAAAAGGGAAGTCGGCAGGTGTTGGATCTTTCATCATCACTTCTCCGGGATCGGTGTTTCAAAGGCAATGCGGACGGTCGCCGGCAACGTGTGGACCGTCACTTCATCCGGGCCGAATTTTTCCAATGCCTGGTCGTTGACGGTGACCGAACGAATCGCTGCGGGGCAAGGCGGGCGTAGCACGAAGCCACCGTGTGGAACGCGCAGCCCGCCACCGAGTTCGATGACCATTTCACCCCGGATCGTGATCGAAAGATCGAGCGACCCGTGCCAGGTGCCCAGCCCGATCACCTTGATCCCACCTCTTGCGGCGACCCATGCCAAGGGCAGGCCCGCGCCGATCACCAGCGCGTCATCCGACTCGCGCTCGAAGGCGAACATGCTGGCGAAGGCGAGCATGAACTCGGCGGCGATCCAGGTGTGCGGCACGTCGCCGAGGTGGCCGGGGCTGCGCGGGTCGCGCCACGAGATTTCCGGCCACTGGTTCCAACGCAGCGGCCGGCGGTCGTCGAGGAAGCGGCCTAACAACTCATTCGCCTCCGCCCGCTTGCCGAGCCGCACCAGCGCCCCGACGATCCGGATCTCGTAGGCGGTGTAGTTGTTCCATTCCATCTCGCCGGAGTGCTTGCGGCGGAAGTCGTGGACGAAGAGATCGAACATCGCGTCGAGCGGCCCGCGCGGGAGATCGTCCATCGCTTGCAGCAGGCCGATCGCGTTCGCGGTCGCAGTGGGATCGAAGTCCGCCCACTCGACCGAACCCGGGATGTAGTTCAGGCCTTTCTCCGCGATCACCGCGAGGATCGACGCGTGCAAGTCCGCCCCGAAGCCGCGCGCCTGCTCCTTGAAAAAAGCGGCATCCGCCCGCTTGCCCAACGCCGCCGCGATCGCCGCCGCATCGAGCAGCCCGCGCACGCCCCAGAAATCGTCCCAGTAGGAATGCACCGGATGGGCGAGGTAGCCCTCGTGGCTGGCCGACTCCGGCAGCAGGCCGAAGCGGTCGATCTTGTCCGGCCCGCGGTATTCCTCGGTCAGCCGTTGCGCGCGGAGCTTCACGATGAAGTTCGCCGCCTTCTTCACGTGCGGCCAGAGGTCCTTGAGAAAGCCTTTGTCGTCGGTGAAGCGGAAGCTTTCCGCGACGCCGTAGATCAACTGGCCGTGACTGTCGTGCTCGACCAGCCAGTCGGGCCCGTTGCGATCGACACAACACGGCACGAAGCCGGTCCGGCGTTGGAAGGGGGCATACCAGCGGATGAATTCCGGCAAGGCGGTCTGATCGCCGGCTCGCAGCATGGCCGCGCCCATGATCACCCCGTCGCGGATCCACGAACGGGTGTAGCGCCGCGGTCCGGGCTGGAAAGCGGGGCCGTCGCGGTTGATCAGGATCTGCCCGGCCGCCGTCTTGAAAGTCGCCGCCGCCTCGCGGGCGTCGCCCGGTGGCAGCCGGAAAACGACTCCGCCGAGCCGTTCCTTCATCACCCGCACCGCTTCCGCGAACCGGGCGGCACCGGGGATCGCGGCGATCTCCTTCACGCTCTCCGCCGTGGCTTTCCTGCCGAACGGAACGGCCACGTAGATCTCCCGATCCGCGCCCGCAGCGATCTCCATGTCGAAACCCAGCGCCGCGGAGGCAAAGCCGAATTCATCGATCACCGCCGGCTCCCCGGGCAAGGTTCCCGCCGCGAGATGCTCGATCACCGCCCCCTGCTCGAAGGTCGCCGCGCCGAAGGACCGCGACCCGCCCAAGGGGACGACCGCCTTGTCGCCGTTAACCCAGGCCACTCCGTCTTTCCAAACCACCGAGCTGATCTTGCTGACGCCGCCGAGCTGATTCCACTCCTGCCACGGCGGGGTGACTTGGAAGGGTCGCAGGGCGACATGAAGGCCGACCCGGCGCGAGTGGTCGGCCGTATTGGTCAACCGGTAGCGCACGAACAATACCGCCTCTGCCCCGCGGCCGGTGGCGAAGACCGTGATCCGCAGTTTCATGCCCGGCATCGACCACCGCGCCGATGGAATCGGCAAGCCGCCGGGCTCCATGACGACCGAGCGCCGCGCGTCGGCCCAGGTGAACCATTTGCCATCGATCTCGAGGAACGGCTCCAGCGAGAAGGTTCCTTTGTCGGGCTCGACCATGCCTTCTTCGTTGATCAGCGCGCAGGTCAAGCCGTCCGGCCCGCCGGCGCAGGTCCAGTAGCTCTGCTCGCGGCTGAAGTAGCGGGGATAGCGGCCGCGCGGGCTGATCGCGGCGATCGCGTGGAAGGTATCGGTCAAGGTGCGTGAGAAGGCGAACGACTGCACCGCCAGCCGCTTCAGTCCCGGCGGCGGCACCTCGAAGGCCAGCCGCAGGAAGCGCGACCGCGTCACCGGCAGATGGATGAAGCTGCGCGCGCCGCGGGCATCCCGCGCGCGGTGGAGATCCCGCCACTGCTTGCCGTCGTCCGAGGCCTGCACCAGGAATGCGCGCCGGGCCGGACGGGGCAGCCATTCGATGATCAAGCCGCCGTACTCGCGCGTCTCGTGGAAGTCGATGCCGAGCCACGGCTGCCGGTCCGCGGGTGCCGGCCGCCACTCGGCCTCCGATCGCGGGGAAAGCAGCAGCGCGGGATGGGAGCCCGCCGCCGAGCTCGATGCCGTCACCGCCGGCTTGCGGCGGATGGTGCGGTCCTGGAAGCGGAGGTCCCCGATCCACACGGTGCCCTTGCCGCCCGGGCCGGCGCTGATCACGAACTCGATCGCGCCAAGCTTGCGGATCCTCCCGCCACCGGCCGGCCCCCAGGCGAAGTCGATGCTGCTGCCATGCAAGTGCAGTTCGCGCGGAACCTTCCGGAAGTCGAACCCGTCCTCCTGCCAGCGCCAGACATTCCCGCCGGATGGATCGGCGAGCTTGAACTCCAGCTTGTTCTTCGGCGCCTCGCCATGAACGCGGAAGGCGAAGGCGTAGTCGGTGGGGATCGACCGCCGGAATTCCTTGCGCGCCACCACGAAGCCGCCGCCGCCATGGAAATCGAAGTCGAGCCGCAGCGCGCCGGCTTCCACGGAGATCTTCATCACCGCCTCGCCCGACGCGAAGGCCTTCCAGCCATCCGTCGTCGCGAAGTCATCGATCCGGGTTTCCTTCATCGCACGGGTTCTTTTCGCCGGACCTCCAGCGCCTCATCCTCATCGCCGCCGCCCCTGGAGGCAAAGTGGATTCAAGGCATCGGAGGGAATGCGCGGCGATTTGGAGGAAATGATCGGGCAACCTGCAGAATGATCAACGGACGGCATCGACCAGCGCGGTCTCCGGAAGAAAGGGCGCACCGGAACCGTGGGCTGTTAGATTGGCGACGGTGACGCGGGCGATCTCAGCCAGCGCTTCTTTCGTGAGGAAGGCCTGGTGGGCGGTGATCAGGACGTTGGGGAAAGTCAGCAGCCGCGCGAGTTCATCGTCTTGCAGGATCTGGCCGGAGAGGTCCTCGAAAAAGACCCCCTCTTCCTCCTCATAGACATCGAGCGCCACGCCGCCGAGACGGCCGGATTTGAGGGCCTCGATCAGCGCGGTGGTGTCGATCAGCGCGCCGCGGCTGACATTGATCAGGATGGCCCCGGGTTTCATCAGGTCCAGCGTCTCGCGGCAGATGAGGTGGCGCGTTTCCGGAGTCAGCGGGGTGTGCAGCGAGACCACGTCGGATGACGCGGCCAGGGTCCGGGCGTCGGTGTATTCCACGCCGTGCTGGATCGCCCAGTCGGTCGACGGGAAAGGATCGCAGGCCAGCACGCGCATTCCGAAGCCGCGCAGGATTTGGGCGGCGACGCGGCCGATCCTGCCCGTGCCGACGATCCCCGCGGTCTTGCCGTGGAGGTCGAAGCCGACCAGGCCGTGGAGCGAAAAGTTGAGGTCGTGGACCCGGTTGTTGGCGCGCGGGATCTTGCGGTTGAGCGCGAGCAGCAGGGCGACCGCGTGCTCGGCGACGGCGTAGGGCGAGTAGGCCGGCACGCGCGTTACCGAGAGCCCGAGTTCTTTCGCCGCGGCGAGATCGACACCGTTGAAGCCGGCGCAGCGCAACGCGAGGTGCTTCACGCCGTGCGCGGCGAGCGCCGTGAGACAGGGCCGGTCGGCGCGGTCGTTGACGAAAATGCAGACCGCCGCCGCGCCTTCCGCCGCCATCGCGGTCTCGGCCGAAAGCCGGAAGTCCATGAATCGCCAGTCGATGGCACCGCCCTCGGCCGCCTGTTGGAGGGCTTCGCGGTCATAGGGCTTGGTGTCGAAAACAACGGTGCGGATCATCGTGCCTTGCCATACAGGCGAAACCGCCCGGGAGCAAATCACCGGAGAGAATTTGACCCGCCTGGCCCGTCCTTTCGCGGCCGGGCGGCGCATCAATGCTCGACCGTTGCCGGGGAATCCGTCTCAATCCTCCGCGATTCCGACGGAATCCTTGGTCCCAGCCGCAGCCATGAAGCTCCGCCATCTTTCGTTACTCGCCATTCCGCTCCTGGCCGGCTGCGCGAACTTCCGCCATCTCGCCGCCGACCTGAAACCGTTCCAGAACGACTACCGGATTTCCGGCGTGATCGAGAATGCCGACGACTTCAAAGTCCCGGTCCGCGTGTCGGTGGTCGAGTGGGACCGCGCGGCGAACAAGATCTTCTCCGGCGACCGGCTCGACCTCGCGGCAGGCGGAGTCTTCGGGTTCTCCGTGGAAAGCCCGCTGAACCAGCACCTGGCCGCCTTCGCCGACAGCAACCGCGACGGGAGGTGGCAGGCGGGTGAAGCGGTGTGGATGCACGACGGCGCGGTGACCCTCGGCAGCGATTCCCGCCACGAGAAGGTCCGCGGACGGCTATCCACCGCGAACCGCCTGCCGCCGGAGTTGGCGCAAGCCAGCAGGGAAGCGCTGGCGGGACGCACGGTGGACGAGGTGATCCACCACCGCGGCATCCGCTTCTCCACCGGGGAGGTCGCCGATCTCGACGACCCGCGCTTCGCCGCGACCCGCGGCGCGGACGGCCTCTGGACCCCCGCCACGCTGGCGATCCAAAGCGGCTTCGGCCTCTATTTCCTGGAGCACTACGATCCCTCTCGCATACCGGTCCTGTTTGTCCACGGAGCCGCCGGCTCGCCGCAGGACTGGCGCACCGCGATGGAAAAGATCGACCGCCGCCGCTACCAGCCCTGGTTCTATTTCTACCCATCCGGCGGCCGGCTGGAGTACGCCGCCGGCGCGCTGAACGAAGGCGTCAAGCTGCTGCACGACCGCTACGGCTTCAAGCGGCTGGACGTCGTCGCCCACAGCATGGGCGGGCTCGTTTCGCGGCGCTTCGTGGTCAAAAACGCGATCGAGGACGGCCACGGCTACATCCGCAATTTCATCACCTTCTCGACCCCATGGGACGGCCACGAAGCCGCGGCCATGGGCGTGAAGTGGGCGCCGACCGTGGTGCCTTCCTGGTATGACATGAAGCAGGGCTCGGACTACCTCGACCACCTCTTCGACCGCCGTTTGAAAGGCAAGGTGAACTATCATCTGTTCTACAGCCACCACGCCAAGCGATCGCCCATCATGCCCGCGGAAAACGACGGCACGGTCAGCGTTCCCAGCCAGCTCCGGCCGGAGGCGAAAGCGGATGCCGTGAGCGTGCAGGGCTACGATGAGGACCATGTCTCGATCCTCTCCGCCCGCGCCCCGCTGCTTCGTGCCAAACAGGTTCTCGACGCCACGCGCTGAGCGGGGAGACTCGGCTCTACCGGCCTGAATCGTCGGTAGCCACCATGCGCCTCCTCATCATCGAAGACCACGCCCCGCTGCGGGAAGGCCTGTGCCAGTTCCTGCGGGAAGCGGGATTCCTGGTCGATAGCCAATCGACCGGCGACGAAGGACTTTGGGCGGCGGAAGGCGGGGAATACGACGTGGTGCTGCTGGACCTGATGCTGCCGGGCCTCGACGGCACGACCATCCTCCGCCGCCTGCGGGCGATGGAGAATCCCGTCCACATCCTGGTCATCAGCGCGCGCGACGGGCTCGAGGACCGGCTGGAAATGCTGGATGCGGGCGCGGACGACTACCTGGTGAAACCCTTCCCGCTCGCCGAGGCGCTGGCCCGGGTGCGCGCCTTGTTACGCCGGAGTTATGTGAAGAAGAATCCGATGATGCGGGTCGACGACCTGGAGATCGACCCCCTGCGCCGCACCGTGAACCGCGGCGGCCGGCAGGTCGATCTCACCGCTTTGGAATACCGGCTGCTCGAATACCTTTGCTACCGCGCCGGCGAGGTCGTGCCCCGCTCCGATATCTGGGAACGCGTGTTCGAAGACGGCATGGGCGGCAGCAGCAACGCCGTGGACGTTTACATCGGCTACCTGCGCAAAAAACTGAACGCCGGCGACTTTCCGGACCTCATTCATACCCGCCGCGGCCAGGGCTACGTCCTCGAATCCCCGCCGCCATGAGCATTCCCTCCATCCGCCGCGCCTTGCTAATCCGCTGCGGGCTCGGGATCGGCGTGCTGCTCTGCCTGCTCTCCGCCGGGATCTATCTGATGGTCCGGGAAAGCCTCTACCGCGAGCTGGACGACTCGATCCGTGAAACCGCCGCCATCCTCGCCAACCAGGTGGAACTCGAGAACGAGGCCATCACCTACGAATGGCAGGAAGGCATCGGCACCAACCGCGGCCTGATCGATGGCGCCCTCTTCCAATTCTGGAACGAATCCGGCGCGAGCACCACCCGTTCGCCCGCCCTGCACTGGCGCGACCTGCCGAAATTCTGCGGCGTCGACGGCGGCCCGCTGCTCCGCAACATCCCGCTTCCCGACGGTCATCACGGCCGCGCGGTCGGCTTGCGCGTCTATCCCTTCGTCGTTCCGGAGGAAATGGTGGCGATGAAGGAACGCGGCCGGATCATCGACCCGAAGTCGCTGCCCCACATCCTCGTCGTCGCCCGCGACGCCGAGCCGCTGCACCACGCGCTGGAGCGGCTCCGCTGGGTGCTGGCCGGCGGGGGCCTGCTGACCCTGGGGTTCGGGTTCGTGCTGATCGACCGGGCGATCCGCTCGTCACTGCGGCCGATCCACCTGCTCGACTCGCAGGTCTAGGAACACACCGGCCACCGGCTCGACGAGGCTCTCGAGGTCCCCGAGGACCTGCCGTCCGAACTGACAGGTCTTGCCCACAGTTTCGACCTCCTGCTGTCCCGCGTCGCGGCGATCCGGGAACGGGAGAAGGACTTCGTCCGCCACGCCGCCCACGAGCTCCGCACCCCGATCGCCGGCCTGCGGGCGACCACCGACCTCGCGCTTTCCCAGCCCCGCGACGCCGCCGCCTACGCCGGCCATCTCGCGACTTGCCAGAAAACCGCCATCGAACTGGGCGAACTGGTGAAGCGCTTGTCCGCCCTCGCCCGCATCGGCCAGCCGGCCGCGCCCGTCGCCTTGGAGCCCGTCGATGTCGGGATGCTGATGCGCGAATGCCTGGAGACCTTCGTCCACCGCGCCGCCGAAAGGAAGCTGATGATCGAGGACGGGACCGACGGCAGTCCATTGATCGGGACGGCGGACCACGCCCTGCTGCGGATCATCTTCAACAATCTCTTCGACAACGCCGTCGCCTACTCGAAGCCGGACGGCCGGATCCGCATCGATGGCAAGCGCGAAGGAGACGAAATTGTCATCCGCGTCGCCAACCCGGCCCTCGACTTCCCCGAGGATCCCGAGCGCCTGTTCGAACCCTTGTTCCGCCACGAGTTGTCGCGACACGACGCCGGGTCGCACCTCGGCATCGGGCTCACGCTGAGCCGGGAAGCCGCGCACTCGATGGGTGGCGACCTGCGGGTGGACCGTACCGGAGAAGACCTGGTGTTCATTCTCGTCTTCCCGGCAGCCAAGAGATAGGCATCACCCCATGAGCTGGATCGCTTGGGCGCTTCTTTCGGCATTCTTTGCGGGACTCACCGCCGTGCTGGCCAAGCTCGGCGTCGCGGGAGTCGACTCGAACCTCGCCACGGCGGTGCGGACCACGGTGGTGCTGGTCTTCACCTGGGGCATCGCCTTTGCGACGACTCGAACCGCCGACATCCTGGAGTTCCCACGCAAGACGTGGCTTTTCCTCGCGCTCTCGGGTATTGCAACCGGTTTGTCGTGGCTCTGCTATTTCCGCGCGCTCCAGCTCGGCGAAGCCTCGCGGGTCGCTCCGGTGGACAAGCTGAGCGTGGTCTTCGCGATCGTCTTCGCGGGGGTGATCCTCAAAGAGCGTCTGACGTGGCAACATGGCCTCGGTGGCTTGTTGATCGTTGCAGGGGCGATGGTACTGGCGTGGGGACGGAAGTAGCGCGGGAGAAAATCGCCACGCTCACCGGATTCTCATCTTCGGCCTGCTAGACCCTGCGGTCGATGACGCCGCGTGCCGCCCGCCTTTTCAAAATCCTGCTTGGTTTCCTGATCGGCGCCCGGCTGCTGCTGCTGGTCTTCGCTCCCCACACCGATCCGTCGGAATCGCGCTACGCGGAGATCGCGCGGAAGATGGTGGAAACGGGCGACTGGAACACGCCGCAGTTCGACTATGGCGTGCCGTTCTGGGCCAAGCCGCCGCTCTCGATGTGGCTGTCGGCGGTTGGGATCGATCTCTTCGGCGCGAACGAATTCGGCTCGCGGATCTTCATCTTCATCGCCGCCCTCGGCGTGCTGGCGCTGGTGGCGGATTCCGCGCGGCGGGAACTCGGCAAGGGCGCGGGCTGGATCGCGGCGACCCTGCTGATGGCCATGCCGCTCTTCTTCTACTGCTCCGCGGCGGTGATGACGGACCTCGCGCTGCTGCTGGGCACCACGCTCACAATGACCGGCTTCCGCGACGCCATGCGCGGCGGGTCGAGAATCCACGGCTATTCGGTGTTCGTCGGCCTCGCTGTCGGGCTGCTGGCGAAAGGACCGCTGGTGGCGGTCATCGCACTGCCTCCGATGGCCGGCTGGCTGCTGCTGACCGGACGGTGGCGGCAGTCGTGGAAATCCCTGCCCTGGCTATCGGGCACCCTGCTGATGCTCGCGCTCGTCCTGCCATGGTACGTGATGGCGGAACGGAAGACGCCGGGCTTCCTCGACTACTTCCTGGTCGGCGAGCACTGGAAGCGCTTCACCGTCCGCGGCTGGCAGGGCGATCTTTACGGCAACGCCCATCCGGTACTGCCGGGGACCGTCTGGGCGCATCTGGTGCTAGGGACATTCCCCTGGTGCCTCGGGCTGCTGGCGCTGCCGTTCCGCCGTTGGCGCGGGCTGCGTGCCTGGGCACTGGCCGACGACGCCCGCGGGCTCTACTGGCTGTTCTGGGCGGTCTGGCCGGTCGCCTTCTTCACCCCGGCGCGCAACATCATCGCGACCTACCCTTTGCCCGCGCTGCCAGCCCTCGCCCTGCTGCTGACGGAAATCTCCCGCAGCCATCCGGCGCGCGGATGGCGGACGTTCCGGCCGCTGCACCCGGCGCTGGCGGCGATCACGGTGCTCATCGTCATCTGGGGCATCGTCGTCTCGCTTTTCCTGCCGGCCCACGCGCCGAAGCAATCGGAGCGGGCGCTGGTGAAGCGCTTCAACCTCGAACAGCAAGCGGGTGACCGCCTGATCTACTACGGACCTCGTAAATACTCCGCCGAATTCTACTCGGAAGGTGCCGTCGATCACACGACCTCCGCTGCGGTCGTCACCGAACGGCTCGATGCACCCGGCCGGACCTTCGTCGCGATCCCCGCCTACTGGCTTCCGCTGGTCCCGCCGCCGCTGAGTCGCCGGCTGCTGCCGGTGGCGACCTGGGGCTCCGGCCCCTCGCTCTACGTCGAGCGCGCCGACACCCCGGAAATGGCCGGGATCGACCCCTCGAAAACCTCACCCATCGGAAACTGAAACCATGACCTCCGTACGCTCCACGCCCACCGCGGCCGCCACCGCCACCGTTCGGCCCTCGATCACCTGCGTCGTCCCCGCCTTCAACGAGGCGGAGGGCATCACCGGGTTCATCAACGGCCTGTGCGCCCACCTTGCCGCCCTGACGGAACACTACGACGTGATCGTGGTGGACGACGGCAGCCGCGACGGCACCGGCTTCGAAGTGATCGGAGCCTCCGGCGGACTGCCGGTGCGGCTGCTTTCGCTGTCGCGGAACTTCGGCAAGGAGGCCGCCATCAGCGCCGGGCTCGACGCCTCCACGGGCGAGGTGGTGGTGATCATCGACGCCGACTTCCAACAGCCCTTTCACGTGATCGACGAGTTCATCCGCCAATGGCAACAGGGCTACGACATGGTCTACGGCCTGCGTACCAGCCGCAGCACCGACCCGCCGGTCCGCCGCTTCCTCAGCCGCGCCTTCTACCGCCTGCTGAGCCGCTGCTCGTCGGTCGAGATCCCGCCGGACGCGGGCGACTTCCGGCTGATGGACCGCCGCGTGGTCGACGCGTTGAAAGGGCTGCCGGAACGCAGCCGCTTCATGAAAGGGCTCTACAACTGGGTCGGCTTCCGCTCGACCGCGGTCCCCTTCGTTTACGGCGACCGCAAGCAGGGCACCACCAAGTTCAATTTCTCCCGTTTGTTCGACCTCGCGATGACCGGCTTGACGTCGTTCTCCGCCTTCCCGCTGCGGCTCTGGGTCGGGGTCGGCGCGACGATCTCCGCCTGTTCGATGCTCTACGCCTTCTTCATCATTGCCCGGACCCTGCTGCGCGGAGCCGACGTCCCGGGATGGGCGACGCTGGCTGTGGCGGTCAGCTTCCTCGGGGGAATCCAACTTCTGTCGATCAGCATCCTCGGCGAGTATGTCGCAAGGATCTTCACCGAGGTGAAAGGGCGGCCGAACTACGTGGTCGCGGAGCGCCATGGCTTCAACGACCCCAAGCGCCCGTCATGATGGTGGGCCTGTAGCTCTTCTGCTTCGGTTGCGTGGGAGAGGTGGCGGCAGCGCTGCATCTCGCCGTCGAATCCCTCAACAGGGGTAGGCCCGCGGCGCTTCCCACGGGTCGCTTCATCTGCCAATATCTGGCGGTCTTCCACGCGGCTTCGTGCCGGGAAAGATCGCCATCCTCCGACCACGGCAGCCCATGTTCACCCGCCTCGCACTCATCATCACCCTCGCCGCCAGCGCACCTGCCGCCGAGTGGTTCGTCGCGCCGGACGGCAGTGATCGATCCCCCGGCACCCGGGCTCAGCCTTTCGCCTCCGTCCGCCGCGCCCAAGCCGCCGCCACCGCCGGCGACAGCGTCATCCTCCGCGGCGGGACCTACCGGATGGAGGAAAGCATGATCACCCGTCGCGACCGCATGTGGGCCTACGTCATCCTGCTCGACAAAAGCGGCAGCCCCGGCAAGCCGATCCGCTACCGGGCGGCCGATGGCGAGAAGCCGGTCTTCGATTTCTCCCGCGTGAAGCCGGCCGGCATGCGCGTCCATGCCTTTCAGGTCAGCGGCTCCCACCTCCACCTCGAAGGCATCGCGGTCACCGGCGTCCAGGTCACCGCAACCGGTCACACCCAGTCGATCTGCTTTTCGAACACCGGCAGCCACAACCGCTACGAACGGCTCTCGATGCACGATGGCATGGCGATCGGCTATTACCTCTCCCGCGGCAGAGACAACCTGGTCCTCAACTGCGACGCTTGGAACAACCACGACCCCGCCTCCGGCGACCGCCGCGGCGGCAATGTCGACGGCTTCGGCGGCCATCCTCAGCAAGGCGACACCGGCAACGTCTTTCGCGGCTGCCGTGCGTGGTTCAATGCCGACGATGGCTTCGACTCGATCTCCGCCGGGGAAAGCGTGCTCTTTGAAAACTGCTGGGCCTTCCACAACGGCTTCTCGCCGGACTTCACGAGCCTGGGCGACGGCAACGGCTTCAAGGCCGGCGGCTACGGCAGCACCCCGGCCAAGCGGCTGCCCCGCAAGATTCCCCGCCACGTCGTCACCCGCTGCCTCGCCGTCGGCAACAAATCGAACGGCTTCTACGCCAACCACCACCCCGGCGGCGGCGATTGGATCCACAACAGCGCCCTGGCCAACCGCCGCTCGAACTACAACTTCCTCTGCCGCGACCGCCAGAACCAGAAAGACGTCCCGGGTGCCGGCCATGCCATTCGCAACAACCTCGGCTACAAGACCCGCACGGAGGTGTCCAATATCGACGAAGCCGCCTGCGAAGTCGCGGGCAATCTCTTCGGCAGCGGCTTGGGCGACCGCGACTTTCTCTCGCTCGACACCACCGCCCTCACCGCCCCGCGGAAGCCGGACGGCAGCCTGCCGGATATTCCCTTGATGCATCCGGCACCCGCCGGGAAAATCGTCGACCGCGGGGTGCGCCTCGACCTTCCTTTCACCAGCCGCGCTCCCGACCCCGGTGCCTATGAAGCACCCGCTGCCGCAGCCGCCCCGTGACCTCGTTTTTCATCCGATGAGAGCCCTCTTCTTGCTGATCGCCGGCAGCCTCAACCTCGCCGCCGCTCCCGCACCTCGTCTCGATGGACGCACGCCCGCCGAGCGCGGCGATGCCTTGGTCGCCTACGTCGCCACCTGCAAACCCTCCGCCAAGGACGAAACCTACCCCAAGGCCTCCGCCCCGGCCTACGCCGCCCGGCTGCTGCGGGGCTTCGAGACCGACTACGCCTTGGAAAAGCTCGACGCCTCGGTCGCCAGCCGGATCGCCCGCGCCAAGTCCGGACCGCCCGGCAACCCGCTGTCGCCCCCCGGCCTCGATCCCTTCGACAAGGTCGCCCTGGTGAATACCTACTTCCTTTGCAAGGACAAGATTCCCCCCGCCACCGCGGCAAAGATCCGCGACTACTGCGGCCTCTACGCCCACAAGGAGTGGCGCGGCTACGGCGCGATGAACTACCGCCTGATGATGGACGGCGCCGGCTTCCTCGCCGCGGAGGAATGGCCCGACCTCAAGGACGCCGCGGGACTCGATGCCCCAGCGATCCGCAAGGCCACCGGCGAGCGACTCTTCGGTTACTTCGACCGCATCACCCGCGGGAATTTCGACGAATACGGCTGCCCGATCTACCTCGCCGTCGATCTTTCCGCCGTCCGGATGCTCGCCGAGTTCGCCCGCTCCGACGACATGCGGAACCGCGCCACACTGACCCTCGACGCCATGATGCTGGACATCGCCTGCTCGTGGAACCAGGGCCTCCACGCCGGGACCGCCGCCCGGGCGAAATACTGGGGCTCCAACGACACCGGCCTGGAAGCGATGGGCTCGACCGCCGCCGCGGCCTGGGTCTCCTTCGGCGCGCCGCGCTCGATCGCCGCCGAGGGCTCCGGCTGGATCCACTCGTTCTGGATGGCCACCCGCGGCCGCTATCAGGTTCCGGAACTGATCACCCGCATCGCCAGCGATCGCGCCAAGCCTTTCACCCACCGCGGCTCCGTCCCCTCGATGGGCGTCTTCCGCAGCACCTACCACTCCGCGAACTACAGCCTCGGCAGCCAGTGGGACACCCCGAAGAACCCCGCCGACGCCCTCTACAAGGAATCCCGCCGCCACCTGCTGAAATGGGTTTCCGGCAAGCCGTCGTCGACCTTCTGCGTCTGCATGGAGAACCCGCGCCGACCCTACAATCTCAGGGAGAACGTCGCCAACGCCATCGGCTACGGCGAAAATCCCTTCAGCCAGTATCTCCAACACGAAGGCACCTTGCTCGGCCTCTATCAGGTTCCGCCGGACTACCCGTATTACAAGCTCTACGTCCCCTTCCCGACCCGCGGATCGATCGTCCGCCGGCTCGAAAAGGACGGCTGGATCTTCTGCCACAACAGCTTGATGCTCATGGCCTTCCGCTCGATCAAGCCGGCCGCCTGGGGCAAGCCGTGGAGCGGCAACGACATGCTTTGGTGCGAGGCCCGGACCAACGCGTGGATCCTCGAAACCTCGGAGCTCTCCCCTTTCGCCGGCGGCGGCCCGGATGCCGAGCTCGGACGCTTCGCCGCGGCGGTTCTGGACCGCACGAAGATCGACGCCACCGGTCTCGACCAGCAACCGCCGCGCTTCCGCTACACCACCCTCGGCGGCCGCCCCCTCGACCTTGCTTGGCTGCCCCACCGCCAGCCCTATGCCGGGCAGGCGAAGATCGACGACCAAGCGGTCGACTACGCCTCGTGGCCGCTCCACGGGAACCCCTGGGTCCGGCAGAAAACGGGCGAGCCGATCCTCCACCTGCAGCAGGGAAAGGACCGCCTGAGCTACGACTTCATCCACTGGACCCGCCGCGCTTGGGAGGCTGAATCGCCCTGAGTCCGGGGGCCTCTCCGGACAGGCTCCGGCCACCGCTTTTGACCTTGCGCCGGAAATCCGGACCGGTAGGATCAGATCCCGTCGGACCTTGCTCCGTCTGTCATTCCAACCGAAACGATTACCATGAAACTCATCAAGATCGCCGCCCTCGCCGCCGCTGCCGCCGGAACTTTCATTTCCGCATCCTGCTGCACCAGCGCTCCTGCCCCATCCCATGCCGCTCCGACTTACGTCACCCCTTCCAAGTGATTTTCGGGCCTGCGGGTTCACCGTGGGCCTTCTCATGCCTTGTTCCTAAAGGGACCGCACTCCGGTCCACCCTGTAATTCACCGGCGAGATCATTTTTCTCGCGAAATCCGAAAAAACCCTTTTGAATCCCGTCATGTTCCGAGTCATCGCCGCCCTCGCCGTTTCCGCCTTCGCTCTTCTTTCCGCTTCCTGCTGCTGCACCGGCGAGCAAAAGGCGAATCCCCTCCGCCCGCTTCCCCAGTTCCAAGAAGTGCCGACCGCACCGGAAGTTGATTACGCCAAGTAATCGTCCGGCCCGAAGAACCTGATTTCCAGCCCCCTCCCAGATCCGTTCTGGAGGGGGCTTTTTTTGGAAAGATCCGGAAGGTGACAATAACTCCCCCAAATGGCCTGCTGCCCTTCAAAAAAAAACCCGCTAAAACCTCGCCTTACCGATGAAAACGCCAGATTCAGGTCCCCGCTTCCGATCGGCCACCCGCCACTACCATCACTATCGCGAAGAGAACCACGAGGGCTGGAACAATTGGGTGGATGGGAAAGGAAAGCCGCCCCGATTCAAGATCGGCGGCCGTTTGAAATGGACCCTGGTCATCGTGGGAGCCTTGGGAGTTGCCAGCCTACTTGGCGCAGTCTTCGTTTACGTCTTCTGAATTCATCCGACACGGACACCACAGCGCACTTGATCGCGCTTTGACAATTTGCGGAGGCTGACCCACCTTGCCCACCCGCCGACCAACCCGGCGTCCGAACCATGGGCAAAAGCCTCTATCAAAAAGTCTGGGACGCCCACACCGTGGGGACGTTGGCCGATGGCCGCACGCAACTTTTCATCGGCACCCACCTCATCCACGAGGTCACCTCGCCGCAAGCCTTCGGGATGCTGCGCGACCTCGGCCTGCCGGTGAAATTCCCGAAGCGCACCTTCGCCACGGTCGACCACATCGTCCCGACCATCGATCAGGACGCGCCCCAAGACCCGCTCGCCGCCGAGATGATGCAGGCGCTGCGCTCGAACTGCGACGACTTCGGCGTGACCTATTTCGACCTCGCCTCCGGCAAGCAGGGCATCGTCCACGTCGTAGGCCCCGAGCAGGGCATCACCCAGCCCGGCACCACCATCGCCTGCGGCGACTCGCACACCGCCACCCACGGGGCCTTCGGCGCGATCGCCTTCGGCATCGGCACCACCCAGGTCCGCGACGTGCTCGCCACCCAGACCATGGCCATGGAGCCGCTGAAAGTCCGCCGCATCGAGGTCACCGGCAAACTCCGCCCCGGCGTCTACGCCAAGGACGTGACCCTCCACATCATCCGCCTGCTCGGCGCCAAAGGCGGCATCGGCTTCGCCTACGAATACGCCGGCAATGTCTTCGACGACATGTCGATGGAAGAGCGCATGACCGTCTGCAACATGGCGATCGAAGGCGGCGCCCGCTGCGGCTACGTCAACCCCGACGCCAAGACCATCGCCTACCTTCACGGCCGTCCTTACGTCGACATGGCCGATTTCGACGCCACCGCCACCCGCTGGCTGTCCTTCGCCTCGGACGCCGACGCGGTCTACGACGACATCGTCAAGATCGACGCCGCAAGCATCGAGCCAACCGTCACCTGGGGCATTTCGCCCGACCAAGGCATCGCGATTTCCGAGAACATCCCGGACCCCGCCAAGGCCGCCACGCCGCTGGAAAGGGCCAGCATCGAGGAAGCCCTCGCCTACATGAAGCTTCCCGCCGGCACCCCGATCCAAGGCGTCAAGATCGACGTCGCCTTCATCGGTTCCTGCACCAACGGCCGCCTGTCCGACTTCCGCGAAGTCGCCAAGTACATCGGCGGCCACCACGTCGCGCCCGGCGTGAAGGCGATCGTCGTCCCCGGCTCGCAGATCGTCGCCCACCAGTGCGAGCAGGAAGGCATCGACAAGATCTTCACCGCCGCCGGCTTCGAGTGGCGCGGTGCCGGCTGCTCGATGTGCCTGGCGATGAATCCCGACAAGCTCGTCGGCGACCAGCTCTGCGCGTCGTCCTCGAACCGCAACTTCAAGGGCCGCCAAGGCTCCCCGACCGGCCGCACCGTCCTGATGTCCCCCGTCATGGTCGCCGCCGCCGCGATCAGAGGCCACATCGCCGACGCCCGCGATCTCTTCGAACTCGAGCCCCACGCCGCCGTCGCCTGATCCGCGCTGTCTCCTGCCTCCTGTCCCCTCATCTTCCCATGGCCCTCGAAAAAGTCACCACCGTCTCCGGCCGCGCCGTCTTCATCCCCGGCGCCGACATCGACACCGACCGCATCATCCCGGCGCGCTTCATGAAGTGCGTCACCTTCGATGGTCTCGGCGAGTTCGCGTTCTACGACGTCCGCTTCAATCCCGACACCGGCGAAAAGACCGAGCACCCGCTCAACGACCCACGCTTCGACGATGCCACCATTCTGCTGGCCGGCGTCAATTTCGGCTGCGGCTCGTCACGCGAACATGCCCCGCAATCGCTCGCCAAATACGGCTTCAGAGCCGTCATCGCCGAGTCTTTCGCCGAGATCTTTTTCGGCAACTCGACCACCCTCGCGATGCCCTGCGTCACCCTCACCGCCGGTGAGATCGATCAACTCCGCCAGGCCGTCGAAGCCGATCCTGCCGTCGAAATCACCATCGACCTCGTCAATAAGCGCGTCCGTTCCTCCACCGGCCTGGACTTCCCGCTGAATATCGCCGAATCCGCCCGCGACTCCCTCGTCGCCGGCCGCTGGGATCCCATTCAGGAACTCCTCGACCGCGACAGCGAGATCATCGCGAAGGCGAAGGAACTGCAATACGCCTGAGATCGCCATCTACCGCTTCGCCCGCGGCGAAGTAGCGCAAGTTTGCAAGTTGCGCGCTTCTCGCGGCCGTCCTCTCCAGCCGCAGCGAAGCTACCCGACCGCCCCGGCTCCCCGCGGCCGCGTCCCTTGCCCCTCTGCACGGCCACTTCCCCTCATTCTCCCTGCGTATCCAAGGTCGCGCGAGAAAGCCAGCACCCCTGGCCGTTGGATCACCAAGCAGACCGATCGGCTGGGATTCCCAAAAAAAGACGGGCTGCGGGCGGATCAACCGCAGCCCCGGCACCACAACTACGCTGCTCACTCGGACAAAATCAGTGTCTGGCTCTGCCAAGGCGTGGCGGAAATGGTCTGCCAGACTTCAGGGGTGAACGCGGTCTTCTGTGGGTCGAAGCCGAACACCACGACTTCGCATTTCTTCCCGACCATCTCCGGAGTGACGGGGATGAAGAAGGTGTGATTGCCCTCCGTTTTCCGGACGGGATACTCCCACGGATTGACCGGATAGGAAGGGGCGCGATCAGGGGCACCGAGGATCGTACCGTCCACCCGCAGCGCGACCCAGGCACCCTCGCGACCGTGTTCGCCATTGCAGGCAACGGCCAGGAAGCCGCCTGCGGGAGCCTTCTCCAGCACGAAGGGCAGCGCCCATGACTTCTGCACCTTGCGGAAAGCGGGGAAGAGATAGGTCATGCGCCAGCCCGTGCGGTCGAGTTGCTTGCCACCCGCCTCACCGCGGATCTCGCTGAGCTTGCTGGGAACGAGGTTGGTCCGCACGTAGCGCACCGGCTTGCCGGCTGGATCGCACTCGATGCGGATGTTGCGGCCGTCCTGCACCAACTTGGCGGGCGACCAGGTCTTGAGATCGGCGGAAACCTGGGCGCTGCGGGCAGCCGTCACCTCCGCGTGAAGGATCTCCCCTTCGACCGGCGCCTCTAACAGGAGATGATCGAGAGGTTGCGCCTTGCCGAGATCGACGCGCAGGAAGCGGCTCTCGGGTTCGCGTTCGCGCATCCGCAGGAAATCGTAAACGGTCTCCGCTTTGCCATCGAACAGGTATTCCTGGAGGATCCCGCGTTCGCCGATGATCGGCTGCTGGACGAAGGCGTCGCGCGCCGCCTTGACCTGCGGGACCGCCGTTGATCCCGAGCGGCGCAGCGAGCGGAACTCCAGCGGATCGTTGTCGGCGGCGAAGCAGCCGGTTTCGTAAAGCTCCTCCGCATCTGCCGGTACCTCGCCGGCCTTCGGTGAGCCGACCTTGCGATGCCAGGCATCACGGTCCGGCTTGCCCGGAAATGCAACCTCGACCGTTTTGCCCGTCAACAGATCGGGAGCCGGCTTGCCGTCGAGGGTTGCTTTCGAAAACTTCCTGCCGCCCGCCGCGAGCGACACCGCAGCCTTCTCCCCCGCCCCGCCGAGAACCCGGAGGACCACGTCCTTGCCGGGGACATCGCGAACCAACTCGTAATCGCAGCCGGCCAAACCGACCTCGGCGATTTCCCCGACCGTCGCCAGCAAGAGGCAACTGCGAAACGGCGCGACCTCCACGGCGACTTCATCGCCGGGGTTGAAGGTGCCGAGGATGCTTTCACCCGGATGATGCCGGCGCACACTCACCTTCCCCGTCGCGCCGAGACCGATCGATGCGTCGAGCTTCACCCGGTAGGTGACGGGCTCCCAGCTCAGGTTCCGCAGCGTGATCAGCCGCGTCTTCTCATCGCCGCGCGAGGCGGCGAGCGGACCATAGCGCGCCTCATCGAGGACCATTCCCTTCACCATGATGTCGCGGTAGCGGCGGTGGAGGTTGTAGATGCGGGCCAGCTTCGGGAACTCGTCATCGCGCAGGAACCAGGGATTCGCGTAGATTTCCGGGGCGAGGATCAGGCTGCGGTTGAAGGCCTGGAGGATGAGATCGTCCTCCCAGAAATCGAGGCCCGAGGAAATGCAAACACCGTGGTCTTCGGTGAGCCGTTTCAGATCCGGCACCATCCCGCGCGAAATCGCCTGGACGCGGTTGTGGCTGCCGGTGCGGTTGCTGTTCGCCATATGGACATCAATGTAGGTCTCGGCCCCGCCCCAGAGGAAAGTCGTCGCGTGCGACACCGCGTCGCCGAGGTCGAGGCGGTGGTTGAGCAGGATCAGATCCGGGCTGTGCTTGCGGCACTCGGTCATCAGCCGTGCAAAGGCATCCCGCTTCTCCGGCCGGAGCTGGCCGCAGACCGCGTCCATTTTGAACAGGGCGAACTCATAGTCCCGGCAAAGCCCGGCCAGCATGTCGATGCGCTTTTGCTCGTCCGCCGGCGTGTCGCCGAAGCCATCCGGCCCGAGCCAGATGCCGAGGCGGCAATCGAAGCTCTTCGCGTAGTCGTAGACCGGCTTGAAGCCGCGCGGGAACTGCGCCTTGAACTTCGCGGTCTCCATGCTGCCGTAGTACTCCGGCCCGTCGATGTTCCCCGCGTCGAAGGCGTAGATGTCGAGCTTCATGCCGTACTCGTCGTGGAGCCACTTGAAGAACGCGAGATTCGTCAGCGTCTGCGCCTCGGTGGACCCTTCGTTGGTGTTGTTGATCCAGGAAAAGTACTGTGCAAGCGAGGGCGTGGTCTCGGTGGCTCCGGGGACAATCTCGGCACCTGTGGCCGGCGAAATCATAAGCAGCGCGGCCAGCGCGGCGGCGCGGATGTTGAGGGAAATCTCGTTCATGGACTTTCGGGTGACAGTGAAATCGTATCGACAGTGGAGAAGTCCGTGGCCAAGTCGACCAAGGAAACGGAAACCAACCGCCGGACGGTCTTAACCAACGCATGATGGGGTCGCCAGCGGATGCCCCCGCAAGGTAAAACACGCGGGGAAAGCAGCTTCAGCCGGAAGTGTCGCCGGAGGAGCGGACTTTACTTCCCGGATGGCGGAAGATTGCCGCCCACGTCCCCGATGGCTGGCTCACGCTGTTGATCGAGTTCGCTGCGGATTCCGGCATCGGCGGATTGGAGCCATGCGTCGCGGATCTCCTTGGGTTGCTGGAGGATGATCCCTTCCATACCCCGTGCGATTTCCTTGCGAAGCCCCTCGTCCCGTATGGAGTCCAGCCAGTCAAAGACGGCAGGAGGATCGCGGGGGAGCCATTGCTCGACGATGACTTTGATGGCGGCCGGGCGGGCCTCGCCCGGTGGGAACAAGACAGCCCAAGCAGCGGCATCCGGCGGCGACCGGGCCGCCCAACGCTGGACGACCTGCACCACCGCCACATCAAAATCACGGCCGGATATGCCGGACTCTGATAGCAGGTTAGCGGCGCGCTGCGGATCGGTCTCGGCAATTACCAGCGCGATCCGACTCTTGGCTGCGGCAACCTCCTGTTCCGAGCCCAGCGCTTCCGCCCAGGCGAGAGCCTCGTCGGGATCCTGCTCCGCAAGACGCATGGCGTAATGCTGGACCAGTCTGATCTTCTCCGGGCTGTCCGCCGTGAGGTGCTGGAATGCTTCGACGGCAAGTTCCGGATCGATTTCGAGGGCATCCCATGCCACGTCGGCGAGCGCCTTTTCCCGAAGCGGGGCTGAGTCGATTTTTACCGCCGCATTCAGGAGCTCTCGAAGCGCTGCAGGGGTGCCTTGCGAAGGCTGCGCTGGCGAGTGCTGGCGGCGCTCGACCGGCGAAGCGGGGGCCGAGGTCTCCTGGCGGGCACTGGATTCACCCGGCTTGTCGCAGCAAACCAGCAACAAACCGGGCCATAGCAGCGCCAATGATCGTGGCATCATGGGGTGACAGTGATGTTGCTGAACTGCGAGGTGTTGAGAGTCGTGTCGCTGCCGCTACCCACGGCCAGGCCGATGTAGCAAGTGGCGGCGAAGGTCGTATTCGTGGTGCTGCCGACGGTGGTCCAGGAGCTGCCGTTGACGCTCTTGTAGGCGGTAATCGTTCTACCGCTGCGGACGAGGCGCACCCAGGTGTTGGGCACGGTGCCGGAGTTGCTGTTGGTGCTGGAGGTGCTGCCGCCGGTGGCGTTGCGGCGTGCCCAGCGGTAGGCACCCGAGCCGGTCATACCCATGAAGATCTGCTTCGAGTTCGCGGCCAGCGAATCGCGGATCATCACGCCGACGCGCGACGAGTTGCCGGTATTCTGGAGCCCGCTGATCCTTGCGATGATTTCACCGTCGCCGCTGAGCGTCTGATAAGTGAAGCGCAGTTTGTCGCCGTTGGAGCCGATGATTCCCGAACCTGCCTGGGTGAAGATGCCCGCATTGAACGTCGCGGAACCCGCCAGCATGCCGGTGCCGATGTCGGAGGAAACCCAGGGCAAAGGCAGGCCGGTCACGGTGATCTCCAGCGTGACGTCGGCGCGGGCCGGGGCGCTGTCGGTGGCGCGCACCACGAAGGAGTTCACTCCCGCCGAGCCTGCGGGAGGCGTGCCGGAGAGCGTGCCGTCGGCCCCGACCAAAAGCCATGCCGGGCCGCTCACCCTCGAATAAGTGACGACGTCCCCCGCGTCGGCGTCGGCGTCGGTGGCGCTTCCGGCCAGAGTCCGGCCGGTGTAATCGACGCCTTCCACGGCTCCCGCAGCGACGATCGGATTGCTGGTGAAAACCGGCGCGTCGTTGGTGTTCACGACGGTGATGATCAAGGTCGCTTCCACCGCCGGAGCGATGCCGTCGCTCACACTCACCGTGAACACGTTGCCTCCCACGTCGCTGTTGGTGGGTGTCCCGGAAACGGTGCCGTCGAGCGCCACGCTCAACCATGACGGACCGCCGACTTTGGCGAAGGTCAGGGAAGCGCCTGGATCCACATCGGCCGCGCTAGCCGAAAGATTCGCGCTGTATGCGGTGTCTTCGGTGGCGTTCGCACCCGTTAGAGGATTGCCTGACCAGACCGGCGCGTCGTTGGTGTCGATGACGATGATGTAGAGCGTGGCTTCGACGGCGGGTGAGATACCGTCGCTGACGCCGACGGTGAAGCTGTTGGCACCGACATCGCCGTTGGACGGTGCGCCGGAGAGCGTGCCATCGGGCGCGATACTCAACCATACCGGGCCGCTGACCTTGGCGAAGGCCAGGGCCGCTCCGGTATCCACATCGGAGGCGCTGCCTGCGAGACTGCCGCTGTATGCCGCATCCTCGGTGGCATCATTTCCGAGGATCGGGTTGTTCGTCCATGTCGGAGCGTCGTTGGTGTTGATGACGATGATGCTGAGCGTGGCTTCGACTGGGGGTGTCATGCCGTCACTGACATTCACGGTGAAACTGTTGGGTCCGACGTCGCTGTTCGACGGGGTTCCGGAAAGCGCGCCGTTGGCAGCCACAGCTAACCATGCAGGTCCGCTGACCTTGGCGAAGGTCAGCGAGGAACCGGCATCGACATCGACAGCGCTGGCGGCAATGCTTCCGCCATAGGCCGCGTCCTCGGTGGCGTCGGCACCGTTGACCGGGTTGACGGTCCATGCCGGCGCGTCGTTGGTGTTGAATACGGTGATATTGAGCGTGGTTTCCACCGCGGTTGCGATGCCATCGCTCACGCTGACGGTGAAACTGGCGGCTCCGACATCACCGTTGGCGGGCGTGCCTGATAGCGCGCCATTGGCTGCCACGCCGAGCCAAGCGGGTCCGCTGACCTTCGCAAAGGTCAGGGTGGCACCGGCATCGATATCGACAGCGCTGGCGGCAAGGCTTCCGCTGTAGGCCGCATCCTCGGTGGCGTCCGTGCCGGTGATCGGGTTGGCAGTCCATGCGGGAGCATCGTTGGTGTTGAGCACCGTGATGTTCAGGACCGTGGAAACCGGAGCTGCGACGCCGTCGCTGGCGTTTATGATGAAACTGTTGCCACCGACATCGCTGTTGGCGGGCGTTCCTGAAAGCGTGCCGTTCGCGGCGACGCCCAACCATGCCGGGCCGCTCAGTTTGGCAAACACCAGGGTGGTGCCGGGATTGGAGTCGGTTGAGAGTCCAACCAAAGTTCCGCTGTAGGCTGTGTCTTCGGTCGCATTGTTTCCGGTGATCGGATTGGCCGTCCAAACCGGCTCGGAATTGGGCAGTATCTGCACGCTCAGAACAGCCGACGTGCTCGCCGCATTGCCTGCGTTGCCAAGATAGACCGCGATCACGTCATGCGAACCGGGCACCAGGCTGTTGGCCGTGAGGCTGGCTTGATTGGAAGCGTTCAAGCTGCCGGTTCCGAGCAACGTGGCTCCTGCGTAAAACGCCACGTTGCCTGTCGGCGCGCTGCCGGACACCCTGGCGGTGAAGATGAGCGGCATGCCCACCGAGGTCGGATTGCTTCCTCCTGTGATCGCGAGCGTGGTGGTGCTGACCGGACCAACGCCCAAAACACCGGTGCCTGAAAACCAGGTGTCGTTCTTGTAGGTGGCGGGTGATGAGGTGGAACCGTAAGAACCGTTCGCCTGCGCGGTGCCGCCTAACGAAAGCGATGGAACCCGCGTGCTGCCGGTGTAGTTCATGGCGAGCTTGGCACCGGTGCTGAGGGCGAGTGCTCCGCGTCCGAGCGATGACGAAGTGGAGGTCGCAAGTGTTCCCGCGGCGATGGTGGTGATGCCGGTGTAGGTGTTGTTTCCCGACAAGGTGAGGGTGGCGGTGCCCGCCTTGTAGAGATTGCCGTTGCCGACCGCGCTGGTGATCGGACCTGACAGCAGCAGGTGGTTGGTGGTGTCGGCGAAGATGTTGAGATAAGCACCCGAGGCGATGTCGAAGGCATTGGGCACGCCGGTGCCGGACGAAAGGTTCGCACCGCAGAGGAGCCTGCCGGAGTTGGCGGTGGTGGTTTCCGTGCGGAACGCGCCGGAGCCAAGCGCGTTGGCATGCAGGATCTGCACGCTGTTGGTACTTGTGAGCCTGATGCCGCCGCTGAAGCTGTTGCTGTTGGTAAGCGTGAGCGCGCGTGTGCCGCCCTGCACGGTGATGCCGCCGGTGCCGGAAACGGGCTGGCTGATCCAGACGTCCTTCCCTCCGCCGAAGGGCATGTTGAAAATCACCCTGCCGCTGCCACTCACCACGAAGGCGTTGGGCAGGGCTCCCCCGGAGGAGTTGCCCTCGAAGGTCACCTGCTGGAACGTGGTTCCGGCGGCCAGCGTGACCGAACCGGTGCCGCAGCCGTTCCTGTTGCCAAGGAAGAAGGTGCCGCTGCTGATGGTGGTGCCGCCGCTGAAGGTGCTGGCTCCTGATAGAGTCAGGCTTCCGCTTGTCGTTTTCGCCAATCCGCCGAAACCGGAAACCACACCGGAAAACGTGACCGCTCCCGTGCCGCTACCGCCGAGCGTCATGCTGTTAGCGAGGATGACGGGGTTGGAAACCACCGCCGCATTGTTGCTGTTCTGGTTGAACTGCGGACTGACTCCGTTGTTGATGACAAACGAAATGGTGTTGCCGCCCACCGTCAGCGCGGCCTGCGAACTGCCAAGGTTCCAGCGGTTGAGCTGGAAGTTGCCCGCCAGGTCGTTGTTGCTCGTGCCCGCGTATGAGGCGGAGTTGAACACCAGCCGCCCGTTGGATGCTCCGCCCGTGGCCGGTGGGGTTCCACCGGACCAACTCGTTCCACCCGACCAGGTGCCGGGCGCGATGTTGGTCCATGAGGCCCAAGGCACCACGGTGATGCTGACGGTGGCGGGCGCGGAGTCGGCCTCCCCGTCATTGGCCTTGAAGGTGAAACTGTCGGGTCCGCCGTATCCAAGGTTGGGAGTGTAGGTCACGTTCGGCGGAGTGCCGACCAATGTGCCGTTGGCGGGTGCGCTCACGATGGCGTAGGTCAGCGGGTCTTGATCCGCATCGATGGCTGCTAGAACAACCGCCTTGGCCGTTTCCTGCACGGTGGTGACGCTCTGGGAATCCGCAACCGGCACCAGGTTGAGCGGCGTGGCGGCGATTTCAGCAGAGTCCGGACCCTGACCCGCGGCATTGGCGGCGGACACGACATAGTAATACGTCGTGCCGTTGGTCAGTCCGGAATCCATGAACGAGGTGAGGCTGGTGTGGGCGTTGGTGGTGTAGGGGCCGCCGCTTGCGGATGAACGCTTCAACAGATAGGTGCCCGCGCTTCCGGAAGCGTTCCATGTCAGGCTGACGGTGTGGCTGCCGATGGTGGAGGCAAGTCCTGCCGGCGCCGGAGGCGGTGTGACACCGCCCTGAACTTGAACCGTTAGAGATTGTGAGGTGCTGGTGAAATGGTTGGCGTCCCCGGCGTATCGGGCGGTAATGCCGTGGGAGCCCGCCGCAAGCGCGCTGGTGGTGAGGCTGGCCTGATAGGAGCCGTTGAGCGCGCTGGTGCCGAGCAGCACGGCTCCGTCGTAAAACGAAACGTTTCCGGTCGGCGTGCCACCTGCGACCGTGGCGGTGAAGGCGAGTGAAGCGCCAAGATTCGACGGTGTGGAGCCTCCTGTCAGTGAGAGCGCGGTCGTGGTGGCGGCACTGACGGTGACCGTGCCCGTGCCGCTGAACCAGGTGTTGTTCTTGATGGCCGCCGGTGATGCGGTGGAACCGTAGGTGCCGTTGGCCTGGGCGACGCCGCCGAGTGTCAACGCCGCAACTTGGGTGGTGCCGGTGAAGTTGAGGTTGAGCTTGGCGCCGCTGGTGATGGCCACGGGGCCGTGTCCCAACGAGGCGTCACTGGTGCAGGTGAGCGTTCCCGCGGCGACGGTCGTGGTGCCGGTGTAGGTGTTGTTTCCCGACAAGGTGAGTGTCGCGGTGCCCGCCTTGTAGAGATGGCCGGTGCCGACCGCGCTGGTGATCGGACCGGAGATCCGCAGGTGGTTGGTGCCATCGGCCAGGATGTTGAGATAGGCGCCCGAAGCGATGTCGAACGCGTTGGTCACTCCTGAACCGGATGAGAGATTGGCGGAGCAAATGAGTTGGCCGGAATTTGCGGTGGTGGTTTCCGAACGGAAGGTTCCGGTGCCAAGGGCGTTGGCATTCTGGATCTGCACCTTGTGGTTGGCGTTCGTGAGCGTGATGCCGCCGCTGAAAGTGTTGTTGTTGATCAGTGTCAATGTTCGCGCGCCGCCCTGCACCGAGATGCCGCCTGTGCCGGATACGGGCTGGCTCAACCAGATGTCCTTGCCTCCACCGAAAGGAATGTTGAAGGTCACTTTTCCGGTGCCGCCCAGCACGAACGAATTCGGAAGCGCGCCCGCCGAGGAGTTGCCCTCGAAGTTCACCTGTTGGAACGTGGTGCCGGTGGCGAGAGTGATGGCACCGGTGCCGCAGCCGTTTTTGTTGCCAAGAAAGAAGGTGCCATTGCTGATGGTGGTGCCGCCGCTGAAGGTGTTGAGACCGGATAGAGTGAGGCTGCCGCTCGTGGTTTTCGTCAGTCCGCCGGTTCCCGAGATCACTCCTGACAGGGTCAACGCGCCCGCGCCCGTGCCGCCGACGGTCGTGTTCGCGGTGAGGGTGAGGTTGTTTGAAATCGTCGTTGCATTGGCGCTGTTCTGGTTCAACTGCGGAAGCACGCCGCCGTTGCTTCCGAACGAGAGCGCGTTTCCGGTGACGGTCAGCGCGGGTTGCGAGGCGCCGATGTTCCAGCGGTTGAGTTGGAACGTTCCCGCCAGATCGTTGGTGCTGGTTCCGGAGTATGATGCCGTGTTGAAAACCAGGATGGCGTTTCCTCCGCCACCTGCTGTAGGAGCCACGCCGCCGTTCCAACTCGCGCCCGCCGACCATGCGCCGGAGGCGATGTTGGTGTGCGTGTTCCATGCCGCCACGGTGATCGAGACGGTGGCGACAGCGGAGTCTTGCACCCCGTCGTTGGCCTTGAAGGTGAAACTGTCAGCTCCGGTGAAAGCGGGGTTCGGGGTGTAGGTCAGATTGGGTGCCGTGCCGGACAAGGTGCCATTGGACGGTGGGGTCACGACGGCATAAGTCAGCGCGTCGTTGCAGTTGTCGCTGGCGCTCAGGGTCACGGCCGTGCCGGTGTCCGGTGCAATTTCGAGAGTCTGCGGATTGGCCACCGGGGGATCGTTCACGACGGTGATGCTGATTGTGGCGACCGGGGACACGGTGCCTTCGCTGTCCGTCACGCGGAAGGTGAGACTGTCCGAGCCGTGAAAATTGGCGGCAGGCGTGTAGGTGACGTTGGGAGCGACTCCCGTGAGGACGCCATAGGCCGGATTGCTGACGACGGCATAAGCAAGCGCATATCCCTCAAGGTCCGATCCGGCGAGGGTGATGGGTTTCGCGGTGTTCGCGTTGACGCTGACATTCTGTGCGATGGCCTGCGGCGCATCGCTGACCGGGATGACGGTGATGCCGACCGTTGCCACGGCGCTGGTCAGCGAGCCGTCGCTCACCGTGAATGTGAAACGGTCCGTGCCGGGGAAATTGATGCCCGGATAGTCGGGCGCGGGCCTGTAGGTCAGATTCGGCGCGGTGCCGGTGAGGGTGCCATGGAGAGGACCACTGGCAATCTGATAGGTCAGCGGATTGCCGTCGGGATCGCTGCCGGTCAGGGTGATGGCCTTGGATGTGTCCTCGTTGGTCGAAGCCAGTTGGTTGATAGCCAAAGGACGGCGGTTGCCGGAAGCGCCGACATCAAGGGTCACGGTAGCGGTTTCCGAAGCCACATCCATGTCCATCGCCTTGAAGGTGAGACTGTCCGGACCGCTGTAGCCTGTTGCGGGAGTGTAGGTGAGATCCGGCGCGGTACCGGAAAGCGTGCCGTGCGCCGGTGTTTCCAACACGATGTAAGTGAGCGGGTCGTTGTCCGCGTCGGTCGCGGTTAGAGTGACCGCCACGCTGGCGTTGAGTGGCGTGGTGATGCTCTGGTTCTGCGGCAACGGGGCGCGGTTCGGATCGGGGTTCACCACGACGGTCACGTCCTTGGTGACACCGCCGACAATTTCGTTGTAGGTCTGGAAATCAACGTAGCCGAGGTTGAAGGTGATCCATTTCCTGTAATCCAGAATCGAGCGATCCACCGCCGTGACGCGCAGCACGTAGGTTCCCGGCGTGTCGAAAGTGGCGGCTCTCACCGCTTCCCCCGTAAGTCCGTCCGGCGAGAAGGTGACATTTCCCGCCCCGCTGAGTTTGGTCCAGATGTAGTGGGGCGTGCCGTTGTCCAGATCCGTCACGCTGGCGCTGACCGTCGTGTTTGCTGATGGCAATGCAAGGGTGGTCGGACTGGCGCTGGCGGTGATGGTCTTGAAATAGTTCAGCGCGGGTGGATTCGGGTCGTTCTCAATGGCGGCGATGGTGGAGTGAATCTTCGACTCGATGTTTGCGTAGCGGCCGGGGACTGAAGAGATCGAACCGTCTGCAAGGAATTGCGGGAGGTGGTCGCGCCATTTGTAGAGTGTGGGCAGCGCGTCCCTTGCCGCTCCACGGTAGGTGTTCTGTAGCAGCGTGAAGGGATCCCAATCATCGCCGTGCCAGGTTTGTTCCTTCACCATCAGGGACAGCGGGATGCCTTCCTCGACCTTGAATTTCCCAAGGGTATTGATGGCCGCGTGGCGGATGCCGTCACTGAACATGCGGTCTGCCGGAGAACGTTCGGCGGCGGCTTGAACGAGGCTGGGAGCGATCGCCTGGACGTCCCCAAGATCGAGGCGCGTCTTGATGAAGTTGCCAAGGCTGCCCCTGGCATATCCGCCAGGCTGTCTGAGTCCGGCACGCAGCGCCGGATAGAGCAGCGTGTTCTTGTCGGCGGCGGCGGTGTTGGCTGCCAAGGTATTGAAAAGGGTTTGTGAAAGGTAGCCGTTGGCGAACTGGATCGGGTCGGTCCAAACGATCGTGTTCGGGTCGGTGGCGTTGTTGACGAAAGCGGTGAGCATGGTGGGAAGCTGGGAGCTGGCGGAGTTTCCGAAGTTCCGCAACGCGTTGGCGGCCTTGCCGCGCACCCAATAATCCGGGTCCGAAAGGCGGCGGCCGAGGGCGGGCAGCGCGGCCGCCGTCAGACGCAGGCCGAGCGCTTCGCAGGCACCCATGCGGGCGTTGGCAGCGGGTCCTTCAGCGATGGTGATGAGGGTGCTTTCCTCGCCTGCCGTGAGAGAGCGCACGGCCAGTTCTTTGGCGGCGGCGGAACGCACCACCGGATCGTAATCGCCGAGATCCGCAATCAGCCGGGAAACGGGATAGTTCGTGGCATTGGTGCAATCCAGCTTGTAGGTCGCTGCCGAAATCGCGTGGGCGACCTTGGTGGCGTTGAGGGTGTTGGCTGGGTTTGCGTCGCGGCGGGTGAGGTGGATCCGTTGCAGCGGCAGCGAGTAGGTAAGGATGTACCAAGCCGTGGGATTCATGCCTCCATACAACTCGCTCTGTCCGAGATAAGTGCCGTCGGAAGTCTGGCCCGCGCCGTATTGCTCGCCACCGTCATAGATGAACGAGCCGTCAGTGCGCCGCCCCAGATCAAGATGCCAGCGGATATTGTCGAGGTAAGCGGTGACCGCCGCCGGTCCCCCGACGTTGGTGCCGAGCGCGCCCCAGAGATAGCTCAAACCCTGGCCGGTATGGCCGTATTCGCGGCCCGTGCAGCCTGCGGTGGACATGCGTGCGTAATACTCGGTTTCCGCAGGACGGCTGTTTTGCAGGCCGAAGAGCACGGCGCACATCGAATCCTTGCCATTCGATCCATGGCTGTCCGCACCCGGCTCATGTTCGCCATAAGGAATCGAACCCTTGTTCATGTACCATCCGAAGAAATTGTTGGCACGCTCGATCGCCGGATCGATTTCCGGATCAATCGCCTGACCTGCCGCCAGCAGCGCCTTCTTGCCGATGACGATGCCGATGTTCGCAGGCACGCCCGCCGCGTTGACCGGGCCATACCAGGCGATCGAGCCGTGCAGGCTGCCGTCCGCAAGCCGTTCCGCTCCTCCGTGCCCGAAGGTGCCGTACTTGCTCTGGCCCTTGGCGAGCGCGACGGTGTAGGCGTTGATACCCGGCAGCACCTGGGTGTCCGGAACGCCATCGGCAACGGTGCGCAGGTAGTATTCACTGAGGAAGATGCCAATGTACGACCAGTTCCAGGTGTCGCATCCGTTCAAGGGAGACGCCGGAACCAGGGAGCGGGCGTAGGTTTGCAGGCGCGCCTGCACGGTGGCGTAATTGGGGTCACCGGGAGCCACGCCCGCAAGCAAGGCCAGGCCGTTGACCGCGCCGGCCAGGTTTTTTGTTAGAAACGACGGGTTCGCGAGCAGTTGGCCGACGAGACTGTTGCGGGCGTTTGCAAGAACCAGCGCGGACTTCGGGCAACTGTATGGAATGGTGCTCGAATAGGAAGCCAACACCGGCAGGGTGATCGTGACGGTGCTGGTGGTGCCCGCGCGCCAGCGCAGCAGGCTGAGCACGCCGCCATTGGCCGCGGTCTCGGCATCCCCGATCGCATAACCGAATGCCTTGCGGCAGTCCCCTGTGAAAGCGGGGGCCGCACCGGTTCCACCTTTCGCGCCGAGGATCACGTCGTCCACCGCCAGCACACCGGCCGCCGGAGTGCCGGAGCCGACCACGGTGACAAGGATCTGCCTGCTCTGATTGGTCTGCAAGCCATAGTCCCCGACATTGTTGCGATCGATGAAAATCCAGCCGCGCAGTCCGGTGGCTCCCAGATTGTAGGTCTCGCCATAAACCGGTGAGGCGTTCGTGTCCGTCTTGAGCGTGGCGATCGCACCGGCGGCGGTCAGATCGGGCTTCGGCGAGTAGGCGAAGACCGAGGTCATCAGGCATGCGCAGAGGATCGGGATGAGGGATGAAGTATGCAGTTTCACGGTAGTGGATTCCAAGCTCTTGTGGAGAGAACGAATTTCATGTCAGGGTGCGAAGATGCCGGCTCAACCCATTCACGTGATAGAGCAAGCTGCGGGCAGGATGCCCGCGCCGCCGGGGCCGGGCATCACGGCGTCACATTGATGTTGCTGAACTGCGAAGTGTCGAGCGCGCTGTCGCTGCCGCTGCCCACGGCCAGGCCGATGTGGCAGGTGGCGGCGAAGGTCGTGTTCGTGGTGCTGCCGACGGTGGTCCAGGAGGTGCCGTTGACGCTCTTGTAGGCGGTGATCGTGCTACCACTGCGGACGAGGCGCACCCAGGTGTTGGGCACGGTGCCGGAGTTGCTGTTGGTGCTGGAGGTGCTGCCGCCGGTGGCGGTGCGGCGCACCCAGCGGTAGGCGCCGGAGCCGGTCATGCCCATGAAGATCTGCTTGGAGTTCGCGGCCAGCGAATCGCGGATCATCACGCCGACGCGCGACGAGTTGCCGGTATTCTGGAGCCCGCTGATTCTCGCGATGATTTCACCATCGCCAGTGAGAGTTTGATAGGTGAAGCGCTGTTTGTCGCCGGTGGAGCCGATAATTCCCGATCCTGACTGGGTGAAGATGCCCGCGTTGAACGTCGTGGAACCCGCAAGCATGCCGGTGCCGATATCGGACGAAACCCATGGCAAAGGCAGGCCGGTCACGGTGATTTCCAAGGTGGCGTCGGCGCTGGCCGAGGCGCTGTCGGTGGCGCGCACTACGAAAGAGTTGAGCTCCGCCGAGCCCGATGGAGGTGTGCCCGAGAGCGTGCCGTCCGCCGCGACGACCAGCCACGCCGGGCCGCTGACCTTCGAGTAGGTGAGGGTGTCCCCCGGGTCGGCGTCGGTGGCGCTTCCGGCCAAGGTCTGGCCGGTGTAGGAGATGCCTTCACTGACTCCCCCCGCGACGATCGGACTGGTGATAAACACCGGTGGGTCGATCGCCTCGGTGACGGTGATCGAAACGGTCGCCACGGCGGAGTCGATGGTTCCATCGTTGACCGTGAAGGTGAAGCTGGAGGACCCACTGTAATTCCCGGAAGGCGTAAAGGTTACGTTCGGCGCGATCCCGCTGAGCGTGCCGTTCTCCGGCGAGGAGACAATGGTGTAGGTGAGGGCGTCGAGATCCACATCGGTGCCTGAGAGCGCGATGGGAAGGGCGAGGTCTTCGTCCGTGGCCACGTCCTGTGCAATGGCAACCGGGGCATCGTTGACCGGCGTGACGGTGATGGAAACCGGTGCAGGCGCGGAATCAACCGTGCCATCATTGACCGTGAAGGTGAAACTGTCAGTTCCGTTCGAGTTCGTGGCTGGCGTGTACGACAAGTTCTGCGCAGTCCCGCTCAGCGTGCCGTTCGTTGGAAGCGCGACGATGGTGTAGGTGAGGGCGCTGTTTTCCACGTCGGTGCCTGTCAGCGTGACGGGCAAGGTGGCGTCTTCCGCGGTGGTGACATCCTGCGACGCAGCGACAGGTGTGTCGTTGACCGGTGTCACGGTAATCGAGATGGTCGCGGGTGGCGAGGCCCCCGTCCCGTCGTTGGCGATGAAGGTGAAACTGTCGGCTCCGTTGGAGTTGGCGGCGGGCGTGTAGGTCAGGTTCGGCGCGCTGCCGCTTAGGGTGCCGTTCGCGGGTGGGGTGACGATGGCGTAGGTGAGAGCGTCGAGATCCACGTCGGTGCCAGCCAGGGTGATCGGCAGGGCGGTCTCTTCGGCCGTGCTCACGTTTTGAGCGGCGGCGACCGGTGCGTCGTTGCTTGCCGTCACCGTGATCGAAACGGTGGCGATTTCCGAGGCTGCGGTGCCGTCGTTGACGATGAAGGTGAAGCTGGCAGCACCGTAGAAATCGGCCGCAGGCGTGTAGAGAACGTTCGGCGCGGTGCCGCTGAGCGTGCCGCTGGCGGGTGAAGTGAAAAGGGTGTAGGTGAGGGCGTCGTTCTCAACGTCGGTGCCTGCCAAGGTGATGGTCAGCGGGGTTTCTTCCGCCGTGCTCACGCTCTGGGCAAGGGCCAGTGGCGCGTCGTTGACCGGTGTCACGGCAATCGAGACGGTTGCGGGTGCCGAGTCGAGCAAGCCGTCGTTGGCCTTGAAGGTGAAACTGTCGGCTCCGTTGGAGTTGGCGGCGGGCGTGTAGGTCAGGTTCGGCGGGCTGCCGCTGAGCGTGCCCTTCGCGGGTGGGGTGATGAGCACATAGGTCAGCGGATTGGATTCGCCGTCGGTGGCGGTGAGAGTGATCGGCAGGGCGATGTCTTCCGCCGTGCCGACGCTCTGCGAGTTAGCGACCGGCGCGGTGTTGAGTGGAGCCACGGTGATGATGGTGTCATCGGCGATGGCGGAGGTGGTGACCAGGGCGTTGCCCTCGACATCGCTTAGGATGGCACCGGGATTGACCTGGAGTTGCAGGGTTCCGGCGCTGGTTGGGGTGGCCTGCACGGCGAAGACTCCGGGCGTGGTTTCGATGACCGCGCCGATGGTCACAGCGGCGGTGCCCGCGTTGCCGAAGTCGGCGGCGGTAACCGTGGCGGCGTTCATGTCCTCGCTGAAGGCGATTGTGTAGGTGACGAGGGCGTTGGTGAGAACCGAGCCGCCGCCGTTGTCATCGACGATGTTGTTGCCCGCGAGCGTCGGCGGGGTGTTGTCCACAGTGAGATAGCCGTTGGCATCGAGGAAGAAGGGACCGAAGCCGGCAGCGGTGATCTTCGTGAGTTGGATGGAAGTGAGGCCGGTGCTGCCGGTGCCGAAGCGGAGGGACGAACCGGGATTGAAGGTGCCGGTTAGATTCAGCGTGCCGCCGGTCCAGTCGATGGCACTGCTGTCGGCGAAGGCGAGGGCGGCGCCTGATCCGAGATTGATGGTGGCGGCCGCCGTGACGTCGAGGGTGCCCAAGGCATCGGTGTAAGTGGCCGCGTCGAGGGTGGCGGCGGCGATCGAGACCGGAACCGTATTGGACAGGACGTTGCTCGCACCGAGTGCCAGCTTGCCGGCTGAGACGGTCGTGGTGCCGTTGTTGCCGACTGCTCCACCGAGCGTCCAGGTGCCGCCGCCGCCGCTGATGACACCGCCGAGGGTTTGGTTGGAGGTGCTGAAGATCCTGAGATTGGAGCCGCTGGCGATGGAGATGCTGCTGTTATACGTGCCGTTGCCAAGGGACCCTGCGGTGTTGTTTCCGATCTGCAGAGTTCCGGCGCTGATGGTGGTGGGGCCGTTGTAGGTGTTGGCGGCAGCGAGGATCAGGTTGCCGACGCCGTTCTTGATGAGGCCTGCGGTGCCGTTGCTGTTGGAGATGGTGCCATTGATGGTGAATCCGCTGGTGCCTGCACCGTCGGTTGTCTGCAAGGAGGTGAAGCTACGGGTCGCACCGTTGAGGTCGATGGCGTTGTTCAGCGCTCCCTTGCCATTGGTGTTCATTCTGACGTCGCCGTTGGCGAGGAAGACTGCAGGGTTAAAGTGACCCGTGGCCGAGCCTTCGCCGGAAGCTCCCCAGACCAGGGTGGAGAGGGATCCACCGATCTGGAATGTGGAGACGTTTCCTCCTTCGCCGCTGAAGCCGCTGGTGCCGCCGGTGCCGCCGGTGATCTGGATTTGGTTGAAACCTGTTCCCAGGCCACCGGACCAAGTGTAGCCGCTGCTGAAACGTCCGCCGAGATAGCCTCCGGTGAGCCTGACGTTCCTGCCAGTGAAGAAGGCGGGGGTCTGGAATCCGATGGAGCCACCGTTGACGGTGACGTCGCCGGTGAAGGTGTGCAAGGGGGAGGTGCCACCACTGAAGATGAGGTGACCCGTGCCGTCCTTGATGATGCCGCCCGCTCCGCTGATGACGGCGTTGGCATTGTCAAAACTAGTGACTCCGGTGCCCCCGACGGTGAGGACTCCATTCATCGAAGTGGCGGCCTGGACGTTGAGGATGGAAGTGGAATTGTTGGTCCACGTTTGCGCGCCGTTGAGGATCACCGGACTGACGATGCTGACGATTCCGGAAGCTGCGATCTTGCTGATGCCGCCGTTGATGGTGAGTGTCTGCGCTGCGCTACCGAGCGTGTAGGTTCCCGTGAAGGTGTTGAAGGTGATCGCGTTCACGCTCGTCGGGCTGGCGAGCGTCACCGCACCACCCGCCGTGTTCGGGCCGCCGAAAATCGCGCTGGCACCCGATGCCCAGCCTTGGTTCGCCGCGCCGTCCCACCACTGGTTGGCATTGAGCCATGCGCCCGCGCCGTTCGTTTGTCCCGCGGTGGTTCCGTTGGCGTCCCACGTCATGGAAACCAGGATCTGCACGGTGGCGGAGACCGTGGAGGTCTTGCTGGCGGAATCGGTGACCTTGAGCTGGATCGTGTTCGAGCCCGCAACCATGCCCCAGGTGCCTGTTAGAGTGGCGAAGGGAATGGAGGCGGGGGTGGCGCCGGTGGCATCGCCGAAGACGCTGTCGTTGTTGAGATCCCACTCGTAGGTGGAGAGGGTTTCGCCGAAGGAGGCCAGGGAAGCGCTGCCGTTCAGCGCGAGGGATTGGCCGATCAACACCGTGTAAGGCGAGCCGGTGACGAAGGCCAGCGGGTTCGAGCGCCCCACTGTCAGCGTTTGCGGCACGACAGTGGCCGCGGCATAGTTGGTGTTGCCGGCTTGGGATGCGGTAATTGTGGTGGTTCCGGCGCCGACGACCGTGACGGTGCTGCCGGAAACGGTGGCGACCAAGGGATTTGAACTGGCGTAAGAAACAGTTAGACTCGAGCTGGCCGTGGCGGTCAGTGCAAACGGAACGGCATCGTCCAGGACAGTCGCAAGCGTGCCGAAGCTGATGGTCTGCGAGGCCTGGTTCACGAGCAGCGACTGGATCACCGGCGGTGGGGCCTCGTAGGTGCTGTTTCCGGACTGAGTGGCGGTGATGTTCGTGGAGCCGGCACTGACGATGGTGACCGTGGAGCCGGAAACCGTGGCGACCGCGGGGTTGGAGCTCGAATAGGAAACCGGCAGGCCGGAAGAAGCGGTGGCGGTCAGGGCGATGGGCCCGTTGCCAAACGTCGTGGCGGACAAGGCCCCGAAGGTGATGGTCTGCGGCGTGAGTGCGCCGGCCGGGGCAACGCTCAGCGTGTAGGTCCTGGTGGTCACTCCGTCCTGCGCGGTGACCAGCACGTTCACCGTCGTGGTGCCGGAACCGATGGCGATGGCGGCGCTGGCAGTGCCGGAAGCGACGGAGGAACCGTTCACTTTCACGGTGGCGTTGGCCTGGGTCACGGTTGGGGCGACGGTGACGGAGTTGGTTCCAAAGGGAACGGTCACCGAATACGACAAGGTGGCCGCGTCAAAGATCGGCGTGAAGGTTCCCGTGCTGGTGACAAGAGTGGCGAGGTTGGCATTGTTGGAGTAGACGATCTGATTGATGCCATAAGTGGTCCCCGCGCTGTTTTGAGCCACACAGCGGAAGTGGTAGCCGCCGGGAGCGAAACCGGAGAGTCCCGCGGTGACATTGGCGCTGGTGGTGCCGGAGCCGATGGCCTGTGGCGTGGTGGAACTGCCATAAGCGGCGGTCGGGCCGTACTCGAACCAGGCATTGGTCGCCAAAGCATTCGGCAGGACACGGCCGTTGAGCGTCACGCTGCTGGCCAGCAGGTTTGTCGCCGCGTCGGTGAAGGCCTCGGGCATCGACTGGTTGTTGAGGGTCACCGTGTGCGTGGCCGTGCCGAGATTGCCGCCGCTGTTGTTGAAGAGCTGGACCACGATGGTCTCCGCTGGCTCAGCGAGGATGTCCGGATGGATCGTGATGGGGATGTTCCGGGTGGTGGTTCCCGAGGGGAAACTGAGCGAGCCGACGGCGAGCGTGTAGTCGTAGCCGCCGCCGGTCGCCGTGCCCGCGCTGACGCGGTAACTGACCGAGACGGTGCCGGCTGGGGAGCCCGTGAGGTTGACCACCACATTGTGCGTGCCGGCGGCTTCGGTGGTGGAGCTGGTGGATGCGGCGAAGGCGACGGAGCCGCTGGCAAAGGCATCGTTGTCGCCCAGCAGCATGGTGGCGACGGGAGTGCGCAGCCCGTAGGCGCCGGTGGCCGGCGTGAGGCTCATGACGATGGTTTCCAGTCCCTCCGTAATGGTGTCGTTCACCGGCACGATGGTGACGTAGGCGCTCGTCGCGCTCGCCAGGATGGTGACGCTGCCGGTGGTGCCGGTGTAGTCGACGCCTTCGGTGGCCGTTCCGCTCATGGCATAGTTCACCGTGATGGCCGCTCCGCTGGCGGGGCGGATGATCTGATAGGCAACGGCGGTGACCGAGCCGGTCGCGGGCTCGATGACCCCGCTTTGCGTGAGTTTCACATAGATCTGCGATTCATCGTTGTCGGTGATGCTCATCGTCGCGGTGCCGCTGCCGCCGATCGTGTAAGTGGCCGTGCTCCGGAGCTGGAGGATGATGTTCTGGATGCCTTCATCCACCGAATCGTCGATGGGATAAATCTCCACGGTCGTGGCGGAAGCCCCGGCGGGAATGACCGCGCGGCCTTCGAGGCGGCGGTAGTCCGCTCCATGGACCGCACGGCCCGCGATGGCATAATCAACGGTGAGCGGCAGATAGGAATCGCCGCCCGTGCGTGAAATGGTGAACACCCCGGGATCCCCCGCCGTTTCCGTCAGGGTCGCGTCGGTCGCGGCGATGGACACGACGGGCAGGTCGTTGTCGTGGATCGTCACGGTTTGCGCGTTGGACAAAGGATCGCGGGCGTAGGCGGCGTTGGTGGCGATGGTGACGATCGAGGTCTCGGTGCCTTCCTGCGCCGTATCGTCCACCGGGGTGAGGGTGAAGGTGGCCGACGGGCTGCCGGACGGGATGACCACCGAGGACGGGATCGTGTAATCGGTGCCGTTGGCGGAGGTTCCCGTCATCGTCAGGTTGACGGTCAGGTTGACGGTCAGGTTCGCGGCGGTGGAGCCTTTGCGCTCGAGCAGCAGCGTGGCGGTGTCCGCACCGGCCTCGGAGGCCACATTGTCGAGTTGAGTGAGCTTGACGGACGGGAGGTTGGAGTTTTCGTCATCGACGATCTCCACGAAGGCGACGGCGGGACCGGCGAGGATGTAGCCGCCGCTGGTGTTGGCGAAATTGAGCGCGGCGTATTCGGTGCCCTCAGAAGTGCTGTCGTTCGCCGGCGTGACCGTGATGTCGAGGAACGTCGCGCCCGCGGGGACGATGTATTCCGAGGTGCCGCTGCCGCCTCCGGCGGTCGAGGCGGTGGGTGCCGGAGAAAGGCTGTAGTCGGTGTTGCGGGTGGCGGTCCCGGTGTTGGTGTTGAAGATCTGGACGGAGAGGGCGCTCGCGGTGCTTCCGGTGCGTTCCAGCCGGACCGTTCCCGTTACGGGCGAGGCGGCCTCGTTGGCGACCGGGTCGGTGAGGTTGATGGTGATCGTGGGCAGGGACGCGCTGGTGAAGTTCTTTCCGGTGGTGCTGGGGCCCACGGTCAAAGGATTGGTGAATCCCGACGGGGTGAAGACGTTCGGATAAAGATTGGGGCTGATCGTGTAGCTGCCGGCGGCGAGGCCGGTCAGCGTGTAGTTGCCGTCGCTGTCGGTCCAGGTGCCCCTGAAGATGGAGCTGTTAGGATGGCTGGTGATGTTAGAAGGCGCGTGGCTCGCGACATAGACGCCCTCGATTGGCAGCGAATCAGGGCCGGTGATGTTTCCGCTCACCGTGAACGTGGTGGGGCTGCCGACGGTGACGTGAACCGCACGGGTGGTGCGCTTGCCCTTCATGTCGCTCGCCGTGCACAGCACCTGATAGTGCCCGGCGGCGCTCCACGACTTCGTCTGCACCGCGCTGTTGTTGGTCGAGTAGGTGCCGTCGTTGAACACCCAGGAGTAGGCGAGAGGGTCGCTGTTCGGGTCGGAAGCGGTGGCCGTGAAGGTGACGCTGGCGTTGGTGGCCACGCTCGTGCTGCTGGCAGTGATCGAGAGGGTCGGGGCGAGGTTGCCCGGGGCGTCTCCGGTGTGGACGTAGACGTCCATCGAGGGCGGCGTGGTGCTGTTCTTCGAGATCGGGGTGATGTGGATGTTGGTATCCTTGTCGCTGAAAGTCCGGCCGATCCAGAGGGCGGAGTCGTTGCGGGTGTCGGTGATGCCGTTGCCGAAAGAGCCGGGGGTCATGTCCAGCAGATGGGCACCGCCGTTGCTGCCATTTCCCGGGGCGCCGCCGCTGCCGCCGATGTTGCCTTGGCCCCAGCGGTCCCAAGTCAGCATCAGGCCGTTCATGAACCCGGTGTTGGTCGTGTGGAGCTGGCGGAACTCCGCCCAGTAGTCCCGTTCCGTGTCCCTCTTGACGCGCAGCGCGTAACGGTAGGCGGGGTGTTGGATGGTGGAGTCGCACTGATGGATGCGGTAGACGCCGGGGCTGTTCACCGTCCAATGGGTTTCGTTGGGCAGCCAGCTGATGGCGTTTTTGAAAGACGCGGTGAACTGGCCCAGGCCGCCGCTGCTGCCCAGCAGGTCGAAGAGGTTGCCGTATTCGCCGTTGCTGCCGGGTCCGATGGAGCTGGGCGGGCTGGTTTGCCAGTAATTCGCGTGCCACAGGCCGAGGTTGTGGCCGAGCTCGTGCAGGAACGTGCCTACCGAGTTCGTCTTCAGGTTCATGTTCCGGCCGCCGACGCCGGCGGAGCCGCCGTAGGGTCCGACCGCGCCGTTCCAACGGATGACCTCGTTGTCATAGGCGAGGTTGTCGTAGCCCGCGGCTCTGGCGAGCGTGATGGCATGGCCTCTCAGCATCGAATCGCCTGAGGCACCATCGGTCTGATGCTGGACATACCAGCTCTCGGGATAGGGCAGCACAATGAGCGGCGCGACCGTGTAGGTGTAGTAACACCGCCCGTAGCTGGTCTGTGCGATCCAGTCCGCCATCTGGCGGAGGGAATCGTGGCACTCCGCCTCGGATTGCGGATCGATGAGGTGGTCGGGGAAGGTCACCCGGATGTAAAGCAGGTTGCGTTGGCCGGTGGTCGAACCGCCGGGGATCGCACTGGTCGGATCGGTGGGCGCGCCGGATCCTGCTCCGGCATTCAAGGTGGCGCCGCGGGATTCCCAGTGGGCGCGCTCCTCTTCGGTGGAGTATTCCTCGGCGACCTGCTGGATGTGACCGCCCGAGCAGACGTAAATAATGCGCTCCGGGGTTTCGAAGGCGGGGGGGTCCTCGGTGACGGGAGGAAGCGTGCCGGTCTCCGTTCTTTCAACGACGGTTTCCTTGTCGGATACAGGGCAGCTCTCGACGACCTGCCTGCCGGCCGGGACCGGGCGCTCGCCGTTCTCGAGCTGGCGCAGGGGAGAATCCGCCACCGCCATGTCGTATCCGACGGAGATCCCGTTGATCGAGGTGGACGACAAGGTCTGCTGCTGCCCGCGCTTCCCAAAGACATAGGCGTTCCAGTGCTCACCTTCCTCGGTGGAGACCACACGGGTGTAGGGCTTGAAATCGGGTGAATTCTCCTGTCCAGGAAGCGGAATGTTGCCGTTGACGATCAGTGCGGCTTTCAAGCGGACGCGGTTTTCCAACAGGGACACGATGCTTTCCGGCAAGTCCTGGCGGATCACCATCGGCACGGCGTTGGCGATCGCCTGTTCGGGATCGAGCGGGATCATCTCCGCGATCCGCCGGGTGTGGGCAACCGCGAGTTCCTTGCCCTTCTCCAGCATGGCATCGCGCTGACCGCGGGGTGCGGAAAGATAGGACTGGGCCCAGTCGCGGAAGTCGGAGATCTCGGCAATGGCGGGCCGCTGGGCCTCATCGGAAGCCGGGGCAGCCGGGGCAATGGGTCCACCCGCGCCTTCGCCGCCGGGCGCGGATGCCTCCACTTCCGCGGCGACCGCCGGTGGCTCGATCGATTCCTGGCGATCCTGAAGCGGTGTCTTTACTTGAGCGGAACGCCAAATCCCGACAAAAACACACAGCGCGGCGGCGAGGGTCCAAAGCAACGGCCTCTTGGTCATAAATCTTTGATAATTGGGTTTTTGCAACTTTCCGGGGTAATTCTAACCGGAACCGTCA
>NEUO01000059.1 GCA_002304315.1 Verrucomicrobiia bacterium Tous-C4TDCM | reverse complement strand
CTTGAAACCCGGCGCGACACGCACCGAGTCAGGATACCAGGCAGGAAAGGTGCTTGCCGAGAGCTCGTTTTTCGGATCGAGCGGTGCCACCCATTCGGCATACTCGGACGTTTGGATCCGGGCACAGCCCGTGAGGAGGCAAACGAGGCCGAGTGATGACAAGGAGAGGGCGCATTGGTATATTTTGAATCTCATTGGAATTGGAGTGTTCTTGTTTGTTTGGTTTTGAATGCCAATGATAATCAGAATTCGATCATCAATTCATCCCAAGATTCGCTATGGTCAGCATCGTGGATTCATTTTTTTTGTGACCCTGTTTTACTTTCACTGGGTCATCGACCTGCTTTGAGCAACTCCTGCAGCGTGCTCTCCCTCAGAGCCTGGTCCTGGATTTGTCCTGCCCAGCTCTCCGCCGATCCTTGTTCGAGGTTGGGCCCTTTCGTCACCAACCGGGCGATGGTGGCGTCGCGCAGCGGGGAGGGTGCCTGCTTGCTGATCCACCCGAATGCGGCGTTGGCATCCCGCTTGGCCCAGTTGAGTACCATGTCTGGGATCATTTTGCGCTGGTCGGTTTCACTGCGTGTATCCGCGACCCACTGGATGGTTTCCGCCGGCTCGGTAAAGAGAATGTCGAGTTGATTTCCGCTGCTGCCGCCGCTGCCGTCCTGGATCACGCTATCCATGTAGCGATCCAGCTCTTCCTCGGTGAGCGGAAGGGTTTTCATCCTTTGCGCCATGGCGGCAACGCCTTCTTCGTGGATCGCATCGGTGAGGGCGAGGTTGATCATGTCCGTCCTGATGCTTGCGTATTCGGGATCATTCATCGCCGCGGTGATGGCTGAAAGCTGATCATCGTTCAGACGAATCGAGCCGGCGAGGGCCAGCTTGGGAAGTGGCTCGTTCATCTTCCGTAGCTTGGAATTGTCGAACTTGTCCATTTGGAGGAGGGCTCTGAGACCCGCTTCCGCATCCTCGATGAAGAGGGTGGTCGCGATTCCCCAGCCGTCCCCGATGGGAATCGATCGAATGCATCCCCCACTCTTCGTCGCGCCCTCGGCATGGCAACGCATGCAGCTGGCCGAGTACTCGACTGGCTTCGGTTTCGGAAGGCTCTCCAGCGCCCGGACAGGATCCTGCTTGGCGATCATCCGTCCGATTTCCGGCATGTAAAAGTCTCCCATCAGTTTCTCGTCGCGCGAGACCCTCAGGGCATCCTGCTCGGCGGCGAGAATCACGAGAAACCTTCGAATGTAGGAGGACGGGAGGTCGCGGGTGACGGCGATGAGTTCATCGAGGCTCAATCCCTCGACCATGCGCAGAACGTCCACCATGCTCCCGGCGGGAGGATCTTCTATCAGTTTCTCGATCCCGCTGCGGGCGCGCTCGATGCGCTCGTCCGAAGAGACCGTAGTGGGCGCGACTCCCTGACTGCGGATATCCGGTGTGCCTGTGACGGCATTCTGGCTGGCAAGTTTTTCCGCAAGGCTGCGGTTCTTCATCGATTGCATCAAAAGCGCGGCGGCGCAGACGGTGACGGAGACGGCAAGGGTGATCCAAAAGGAGCGTTTCATGTGGGTAGGGTGTCTCGGGATTCAGGTTCAGAATTTGATCCTGGGCGTGTCGGAGGCTTGGAACACGCGGCGTTGTCCTCCGGTGTCCTTATGGAGCTGTCGGGAATCTTCGACGATCTTGACCATCTGGGACCGGACCGATGGATCGTCGATCTTGGACGTCCCCTCCAAGGCGACGTCGTATTTGGCATCCATCGTCTGCTTCCACACGAGAGAGACGTTGGCGGCATCCCGCACTGGGCCGGAGGGTTGTCGGTCGAGCCACCGCATTGCCTTTTCCTGCCCACTCACCATCCTCATGACGGACATTCTAGCCGCCTCGGGCTTCGAGATATTGGCCAACAACCAGTCCAGGCACTTATCGACATCCACCTTCATGGTGGCGACCTGTGCAATATGGGTCACGTATCCGTCACGGTTATCGTAGCCGTCCCCGTAATCCACATTGGGAAAGTCCGCACGTTTCCAAGGCTCCGGCTTGTGCTGGTCGACGAAGGCAAGCGCCTCGTCGGGCCTTCCGACGGCGGCGTAGGCTTGGGCGGCGGAAGAAACGACTAGTTCTCGCGCAGGCCCCTTCGTGAGATCGAGAAGTCTTCGCATCCCAGAGTCATTGCCACGCTCGGCCATTTGCTTGGCGTAAACCTGCCCGAGATCAAGCGTAGGCCAGAACATGCCGTATCGGGCGTCACGAATATCGCTAGCTGTTCCGGCATAGATATCGAGAGCGCGGTCCGGATCTGAAGTCACAAGTCCGGACACGAGATGCAGGTAGAGATCCTTGTAGCTTTGATCGCCCAACCCACGGATGAGGTCATCGCTGGCGAGCTTCTTTTCATACCATTGCACGGCGGCGGCAGGGTCTTTCTTGGCCCATAGGGACAACATGTTGTCGTCTGGAGTAGATCCTGCGGTGAAAGCTTGGTACCTGCCGCCTGCAATGATCTGATCGAGGATCATTTCGGAAGAGGCGTTCCCGTTGCTCTTGACGATGAAATCGAGCAGCCCGTTCCGTGTATCCATTCCGCAAGGGAAGCGCCAGAGTTCGGCCAATAGCTCGGCTCTTTCTTCGTCGCCCATCCGGGCGACCCGTTGCCGTGTGAGTTCGCTGGTGATGCTGTCGAACGAACTGAGGTCCCTCAGGATTTCCCGGGGAGTCTTGGCTGCACTGAGCGAGGCGAGAAGGCGGGATGGGGTGCGGGCCGATCCCGTCCCTGCCGTCATGCGGGACGACTTCTTGGTGCGGATCCTTGCGTCGTCATTCCCTTCTGTTGCCGTTGCAATGATTTCGGCCTCCATCCGGCGGGCATCGGCCACTTGCTGTGAGAACGGGATGGCGGTGACCGCGATGACAACTGCGGCGGTGATCGAGGTGGTTTTTGTGGCACTCATGGTTTGAATGGTGTTGGTGAGAAGTGTGGCTGTGGAGATGGACGACGAGGCGGCGAGCGCGTTCGAGGCCAGGGAGGCGACAGATGGCACCGTTGCGGAGCGGGCGAATTCCGTGGTGAGCAGCGTGGCGACGCCAGTGGCGGACAGCGTCGCCCCGCGTGCGGTGATCAAGCGGGAGAGTTTCTCAAGGGCTCGCGTCAGCCGCATCTTGCAGGCCGCCTCGGTCCGGCCGTTGGTTTCCGCGATTTCCTGGAATTTCTTGCCGTCGTAAAAACGTTGCAGGATGACGTCCCGATCGCCCATCGGCAGGCTGTCGAGCGCGTCGTCTAGAAGGGGAAGGGCATCTTCCCAAGTGGCGGACGGTTTCATGGGGTCATCTGAGGTGGGAGTGATGATGTGGGTCTCGACGGCAAGCGCGGCCAGCTTGCGTTGCCGGCGTTTCTCGGAACGCATCATGGCGGCAGCCTCCAGCCGGGTCGTTTCAAGCGTCCATGCTTCAAGCGAGGGATGACCAAGCAGGGAGGACGCCTTGCGAGCCATGATGGCGAAGACATTCTGGGCAACTTCCTCGGCGAGCTGGGCGTTACCCGTGCGCCGCAGGGCGCTGGAATAAACCAGGCCGCTGAGGCAGGCGACCAGGGCGGCAAATGCCCTCTCACTCCGGCCGGAGGTCACGAATGCCTCCAGGAGTTTGCGGGGATCGGGTCTTTGCGGCTGCGGATTCATGGTCTTCCATCTATTCCTGCCGGAAGACCTGAGAAGGTAACAAAGTCTTTTCCAAAAGGAGAGATCGAGCCCGCGAGAATCCCGGTGAGGCGGGAATGCCGGGTGCGACGGTGCTTGGAGACGGGGGCAGCACACATGTTCAGCAGGCATGAATGACCCCGTTCATCGGATTCGTGTTTCTCATTCGGTTTGGGGGCATGGTGCTTCCAACAGTTCATCCATTCGTTTCGCCGACGGGGGGGAGCGGGCTTTCACGGGGTCATCGACCCGCTTTGAGCAACTCCTGCAGCGTGGCCTCCCTCAGGGCCTGGTCCTGGATTTGTCCTGCCCAGCTCTCCGCCGATCCCGGGTCAAGGTTGGGACCTTTCGTCACCGTGCGGGCGATGGTCGCATCGCGCAACGGGGACGGTGTCTGCTTGCCGATCCACCCGAACGCCGCATCCGCGTCCCGCTTGGCCCAGTTGAGGACCATGTCCGGGATCAGCTTGCTCCGGTCGTTCTCGTTGCGAACCTCGGCGACCCATTGGAGCGCGGCTTCCGGCTCGGTGAAAAGGATGTCGAGCTTCCCGGAGTCTTGGCTGCCGCTGCCATCCTGAATCACGCTTTCCATGTAGCGGTTCAGGTCTTCCCCGGTGAGCGGAAGGGCTTTCACCCGTTCCGCCATGGCGGCCACGCCTCCCTCGAAGAGCGCGTCGTTCAGAGTGATGTCGATGATGCTGGAGCGGATGCGGGCGAATTCCGGATTCCCGATGGCGGCCGCCATCTGAGGGACTTTCCCGTCGTCGAGCGGGATGGAACCCGAAAGCGCGAATTTTTCAAGCTCGCGGGCGTATCTCGAAAAATCCCGATCGTTCATCTCGGCGAAGGCGCGGATCCCCAACTCGGGATCTTCCCGGAAGATGAACCGGGCCATGTCATATCCTTCTTCGAACTGCGCTTTCGCCTCGGGAGAGACCGGGCGATTGCAGGACCCGCCTTTCGGAGGGGATTCGCCGTGGCACTGGAGGCAACTGCCTTCGATCACCGGCCTCGCGGGCGAGGGAAGCATTTCGAAGACCCGCCGGGGGTCGCGCTCGGCGATACGCCGCAGGAGTTCGGTGCGGTCATCGGAGACAGTCATGCTCCGGACTTTTGAGATCAACTCGTCCAAGCCGGGTGCGCCGGGTGCGCCGGGTGTGCCGGGCCCGGCCGCCCTTTCCGTGCCGGCGGCGCGCGGCGATGCGGCGGTGGCCGCGCGTTCGGCGAGTTGTCCGGCGAGGCTCCGGTTGTGGGCGGCCTGGGCAGCCAGGATGATGGCGACGAGGAGGAGGGTGATGGAAAAAGGGAGCCAGAGGGAGCGTTTCATGGTCGTGAGGTCTTTCGTGGATGCTTTCCGGATTTCCGCCCGGGAGTCTTGAAGGAGTGTCCTAGCGCTTGGGCAGGTGACGCTCGGCGAATGCCTCTCCTTCGGCCTGACGGCCGGCGTGCACGAATTCGCTGGCGACCTCGTGTACCACCACCTCACGATACTTTCCCTCCGTCAGGTTGAGGAGCTTGTTGATGCTTTCCGCCTTTCCGGAGCCGATCAACTCCCTGGCAAAGGACTCGGCAAGCCGGTGGAGAGGCCAATACATCCCGCTTTCGCCGTTTCGCATGTCCTCAGGGGTCCGTGAGTAGAGTTCGAGGGCCCGGGCCGGATCGGCGGCGATGACTCCCGGCATGAGGTGCAGATAGACGGTTTGATATTGGCCGTCGCTGAGGCCGCCGAAAAATCCGCCGTCGGCCAGCTTCCGCTCGAACCATTGCACGGCGGTCGCGGGATCTTTCTCCGCCCACTGGGTCAGCGGATTGTCCGCCGGCACCAAGGTCGTGGCATAGGCTTGGTATTGCCCTGCGGCGATCAGCACATGAAGCATCTTGTCCGGCGGGTTGCCAGAGTTGCTCTGCATCAGGAAATTCACCAACATGGTGCGCGCGCCATTGGTGCAGGGGAAACGCCAGAGTTCCTCCAGCAGGGAGGCGCGTTCCTCGTCGCTCATGAGGGCGACGCGGTCGCGCGCCGCTTCGCTGGCGACCGGATCGTAGGAACAGAGGCCCAGCAGGACGGTCCGCGGAATGGATGCCGGGCGGGCGGCGGAGGGTCGGCGGTTGCCCGCAGCGCTTCCGGACGGACGGCTTTCCGTTCCCGCCGCGCGGGAGTTAGAAAACGGCGGGTCGGCCGGCGAATCATAGCGTGCGAGCTGCTCCTGAAGGTTACTCGCTTCAACCCTCTGCCGGGCGAAGGGAATGGCGGCGAGGGCGATCACGACGGCGATGGTGAGGGCGGTGGTTTTGGTGGAACTCATGGTCAGAAGGGAGTTGGTGAGAAGCGTGGGGATGGGAATGGAAGAGGCGGCGGCGAGGGCTTTCGGCGCGATGAGCGCCGCGGCCTGGTAGGGGGCGGAGCGGGCGAGTTCCGCTCCCAGCACCGAGGCGACGGCAGTGGCCGAAAGCGTGACACCGCGGGCGGTCAGCAGGCCGGAGAGCTTGTCGAGCGCGCGCTTCAGGCGCTTCTTGCAGGCGCCCTCGCTCTCGCCGGTGGCGGCGGCAATCTCGGGAAATTTCTTCTCCCGGTAGAAGCGCTCGATGATCAGCCGGCGATCCTTCATCGGCAGTCGCTCGAGCGCATCGTCAAGAATCGGCAGGGCCTCTTGCCAGTCTTCGGACGTGTCCATGGGTTGGGATGGGGTTAAGGGTCGGGCTTCGGCTTCCCGGGTGTGCGCGGCGATTTTGCGCTGACGGCGCCGTTCGGAACGAAGGACGGTACGCGCTTCCAGCCGGGCGGTTTCCATCGCCCAGGCTTCGAGGCAGGGGTGGTGCCGCAGGGACGAAGCCTTGCGCGCCAGAATTGCGAAGACGTTCTGGCTGACCTCCTCGGCCAACTGGGCCTGGCCGGTCCGTCGCAGGGCCGCCGAATGAACCAGGCGGTCGAGGCTCCCGACCAGGGCGGTGAAGGACCGCTCACTCCGGTCGGAGGCGAGGAATGCCTCCACGAGCTTGTTCGGGTCGGGTGTCGGGGACTCTGTTCTCATCGCCTTTCACTCTACTCCGGCCGGCAAAAGGGCAAAGGTGACACTTTTCTTGAAGTATTTGATGCGGATCGGCGAGTGTTTCCAATCCGGTGCGCACACAAGAGGAAGCAACATGTACCTGGAAAATGGCCCCGTCCCCACGCAGGGGACAGGGCTTCGTTTCCGAGATCAGGACATCACGCGGCGGTGGATGTCGCGCAGCGCTTGCTCCTACTCCGCGGCCTCCTTGCCATTGATGCTCAGCACGTCGTTCTTGAGGTTGATCTGCGAACCTTCCGGGAGCTTCCCGTAGTTCTTCCCGTTGAACCAAAAGTCCCCGTCTCTCAGCTCGAACTTGTTCTTGTCGGCCGTCAGGATCTTCACACCTTTTCGCGATTCCGACCCAGTCTGCTTTGGAGCTGGCTCGATGACCAACGTGTGCGGCCCGAATTCCGTCTCCGAGCTCATGAGGCTGCCGTCAGGGCCGCCCGCCTCAAAGGCAAGGACACACAGCGTGGCGACCCGCTTCGACGGGGAGTCTTTCGGCGTGATCGAGAAATGACCGCGCCCGAAGTCGAGCTTCCCTTCCACCCACGCGACGGCGGCACCGCCCTGCTTCCAGGTCCCGTCTTCGGCGATCTCGATGGGATCCGCGCCGGCATTTCCATCCCGGCTCAACACGATGCCCTTCTCGTTCAGCTTGACCAGGAGTTCGCCAGCGGGCGAGGTCAGCTTCCCTTCGGCGTGGGCGGATGCGACGAGCTTCCCGGCGAAAGACAATCTGCCGGCGTCGTCCATGTTGATTTCCATCGACCCATCCGAACTCTTCATGGTGAAGGGTGCGATCGACAGGGCGGGTTTGGCGGGCTCATTGGCGCTCCAGACGGGTGAGGTCAACAGGGCGGCGATGATGAGGTGTTTGGTCATGTTTTTCATATTTTTGATAGGTTGTTTGGGTTCTTGTTTCGATTTGTTGTTGTGGTTGCGTTGAGACATTTGAGAGGCGGGGAGTGGCGTCGGTGTCGCGCTATTTGGCCATCAGCCGGAGGTATTTGTCGGGCAACTGTTTCACGATCTCCCCGGAGTTGCCGTTGGGACCCCGCCAGCCGCCGTCGATGTCGATATCGATCTTGTAGTTGTAACCATACTTGGCCGGGTCGTTCCCGATCGCCGATTTGCGGATCGTGATGGAGTAAGTCGCGTTGCCCCAGTCGAACAGGTTGCTGTTCGCGTCGCTCAGGCCATTCGATTGCTCGGCGAGCCGGACTTGGCGCGCGTCCAGCACCTGCCCAAGTTGCTTCCAGAGCTTCTTGTCGAGGGCCTCGCGCTCGTCGCGGAACGGCGGCACCACGAGATGTTTCGCGCCGTCCGGATCCTCCGTCACGCGGACCTTGCCGACATGCTTCCGTTCTTCGGCCAAGTACTCCCGGCGCATTTCCCGAAGGATCCGGTTCACACCCGCGAGTTCGTCGGGTTTCAGGTTCAGGGTTTCCACGAAGTCGGCGGAGAGCACGAGTTGGTCTCCCTCAAAGGTGAGCGCCTCGTCGCCCGCCACGAGTTCGCCGCCACCAAGACCGAGGACCCTGGCGAACAGATCGGTGCTGGCGTCCTTCCGGTCACCCCAGAACCGCCTCCAGCGCGGGTCGAGATTCGGCCCGGTCTCTTCCGCACCTATATGGTCGCCCTCGGGATAGGTGGTCGTCTTCTGCGCGACAAATTGCTCTCCGTCGAAGGTGATCTGGACTTGGACCGGGAATTCGCCGAAGGGGAAAAGGTTTTCCAGCACCAGATGTCTGCGGGCGACCCGTCGTTGCCGATCATCGCAGATTTCGTCGAAGTCCTGCCAGAAGCTGGCCTTCAGCTTCTCCAACTCGTCGGGGAAGGATGCGATCTCGAACTGCACCATGTTCGGTTCTTCCCGGAGGCTGGTCAGGTGCTTCGTCTCGACGGCAAGGTATTCGGCCCGGTGGTCGGCCATGATGGCGTTGGCCTCGGCCGTCTGTTCCTCGCTGAAGTCCAGGGCATCTATCTGCTCGGAATTCAGCTTCAGGCCATAGATTCCGAGCACCGCGCCCGAAGTGAGGAGCACGCCGACGAGCGCGGCCACCTTGGCCTTGATCCACGTCATCTTCGCGAGTGCCGCCTCGACCATCAGGGCGACGCTGGCGGAAACCGCGGTGGCAGCCGCACCGCTGGCGGCGGCGGTCATGACCGAAGCGCCCAGCGATGCGGGGACGGTGGCGGCGGAAGCGTTCTTTGCGAGTGCGACCGACAGGACGGCGGTGCCAACGACGATTCCCCGGCGTTGGAAATGCCCCCGGAGCTTGTCCATCGCCCGGGCAAGGCAGGTCGACACTGCCGAGGGGGTCATGCCTAGGGTTGTCGCGGCCTCGTCGTTCGATTTTCCCTCCAGATAGCGGAGAACCACAACGTCCCGATGTTTTGCTGGAAGCGCCATCAGGGCCTTGTCCAGTTCGGGCTTCAATTCGTTCCAGACCTGCGTGGCCTCCTGATTCTCCTGATCGTTCATGATGTGTGAGTTTTCCTCCCTGCGTTTGCGGCGAGCCGCGTTCCGAATGTGTTCCTGCGAGACGAAGCCCGCGGTGCGGTAGAGCCAGCCACCGAGGATGATGTCGCCCTTCAGTTTCCGGCATTTCTTGAGGAAGAGAAGGAAGGTCGCCTGTGCGGCATCCTCGGCATCCACCTCATTTCCAATGATTCGGAGGCAGGTGCGATAGACCATCGCCTGGTGGCGCACCACGATCTCGTGCACGGCTTCGGAGTCGCCTTTCGCCGCCAAGCCAATCAGGACCCCGTCCTCCATTTCGTTCTGTGTTGTTTCGCTCATTTGCTTGTTCTCGGATCGCTTGTTCACTCATGAATGGCCGCTGCGGAGAAATCGGGCACAGAAATTTGTGAAGTTCGTCGTCCAAGATGGCGAGATACCCCTTTTCCCGGATATCGCCGCAGATCCTCCTCGCCCGGAGATCAATCGATGCTCGCGATCTGCATTCGCAGGTTTGCCACCAGCCTCGGAATGAAGGAGATCGTTCTGAGGGCAAGTTGCGACCGGAACACATACCGGTGAGGAGTCGCCCGGCTGAACGCCGGTTGTCGCGAGTTAGCCGGCGTGGATCGGGTGTCGGGAACTCGCTTTTCATCGCCTTTCATCCTATTCCTGCTGGCAGTTGGCGAAAGGTGACACTTGTCTGAGAAAACCTCGGCAGCCGCAGTGCTTTGGAGCACTCCGCCTGGAAGCCAATCAGGTGAGGTGGTCATCGAAAGGATCCAACGGAGAATGTCTTCTTCTTATTGCTGACGTTCAAGTGACCGGTCTTGCGTCCGCCGCCGCGACTTCCTAGCGTCCGCCTCCCGCATGTCCGTCAAGATCCGCTTCACCTCCGCCGCCGCCACTCGCCTCGTCCTCGCAAAAGTCGGCCATCCCCAGCGCGACGAGCCGCTGCAGACTTCCAAGCAGGTCTTCCAGGTCCCCGAGGACGACCGCTCCGCGCTGACCGCGCTCTTCCTGAAGGCCTTCAAGAGTCTGTCTGGATACCGCTTCAGCCATCATTCGTCGCTCGACCAGCATGAGATGAACTCCTGCGCCAAGGCGATCTTCCAGTCGCCCGAAGGCCTGCTGGAGAAGGGCTGCGATATCGCGAAACGGCTCTACACGAAGTCGAACCACCCGAATATCAAGTCGGGCGACCTGTGCATTTCCTTCATTGAGGACATCGAGGTCAACGGCGAACTGACCCAGGGCATTTGCATCCTGAAGTCGGAGAGCGTGGTGCCATTCCTCAGCATCTCGACCAAGGACGGCGATCTCCAGCTCCACACCGAGCAGGGGATCAATCCGGAGAAGATCGACAAGGGCTGCCTCATCATTAACCACCACCCGCACAAGGGCTTCCACGTGCTGACCTTCGACCGCTCGGGCTCCGACTCGCGGTTCTGGGTGCGCGATTTCCTGGGCGTGGTGCCGGTGACTGACAGCCCGTTTTTGACCAACAAGTTCACCGATATGGCGGTCGCCTTCGCCAAGCAGGAGGAGAAGGTGAAGAAAGAAGCCAGCCCGCAGGACGACATGCCGCCGTGGGAGACCTGCACCGCGGCCAACGAGGCGCTGGCGTATTTCGAGGAGAAGGAGCAGTTCAGCCTGCAGGAATACGAGGAGCAAGTACTACGGACACCGGAGGCGGTGGCCAAGTTTGCGGAACACCGCAGCAAGGTCGAGGAAGAGCAGGGGCAGCGCTTCGACGACTCGTTCGAGATTTCCAAAAAGGACGTCAGCAAGGCGAAGAAGCGGATCGGCGCGGTCGTGAAGCTCGACACCGGCGTCGAGATCCACGTGAAGCCGTCCTTCACCAGTCAGCCGGAGCCGGTGCTGGAGCGCGGCTACGACGAGGCGAAGGGGATGAAGTTCATCAAGGTGTTCTTCAACGAGGATATCTCGAATCCCTGAGGCGGGGAATCCAGTTGAGAGTCGATGGTTGATAGTTGATGGTTAAGAATTAGAGGATTGCGCCGTGTTTCTGCTGGGTCCTGAGTCCGGGCTGAGATCGCGGCCCAGTCTCCTCTGGATTGGCTATCAACTCTCAACTCTCAACTCTCAACTCTCAACTCTCAACTCTCAACTCTCAACTCTCAACTCTCAACTCTCAACATTCCTCCCATGCCGCGGCAGCCTACTCGCCCGCGTCGGGATAGGAGCCGAGCAGCTTGACCATCGAGCAGTGCTTCTCCAGCTCCTCGATGGCCTTCTTCAGCTCCAAATCGTCGCAGTGGCCGGAGAGGTCGACATAGAAGACATATTCCCAGTCCTTCCGCTTGGAGGGACGGGATTCGATCTTCGACATGTTGATCTGAAACTGGTCGAAGGCCTGGAGCGCGCGGACCAGCGAGCCGGGGCGGTCGTGGATCGCGAAGAGGATGGAGGTGCGGTCCTTGCCGGTCGGCGGGCAGGTTTTCTCGCCGATGACCAGGAACCGGGTGGTGTTGGTCGCGCGGTCCTGAATCGAGGATTCGAGCATCGTGAGGCCGTTCATCTCGGCGGCGAGCGCGCCTCCGAGTGCGGCGGCACCCTGGGCGGCGTTGTCGCGGGCGAGTTGGGCGGCGCGGGTGGTCGAGGAGACTTCCACCAGGTCGGCTTCCGGGAAATTCCGCAGGATCCAGTTGCGGCACTGGCCGAAGACCTGAGGGTGGGAATAGAGGGTCTTGATCTGTTCGCGGGGAATGGAAGCCATCAGGCCGTTCTCGATGCGGAGCAGGATCTGCGCGCAGATTTGCAGTGGGGAATCAACGAAGAGGTCGAGGGTGTGGCTGACCGCGCCCTCGGTGGAGTTTTCGATCGGCACCACGCCATAGTCGGCCTGGCGGCGGGTCACCTGGTCGAAGACCTCGGCGAAGTTCGGCTGCGATGAATAAGCGACCGAGTGGCCGAACTTCTTGATCGCGGCCTGGTGGGTCCAGGTGCCTTCCGGGCCGAGGTAGGCGATCTTGAGGTCGTCCTCAAGGGCCAGCGCGGCGGACATGATCTCGCGGTAAATCGCGCGGATTGATTTCTCCGGCAGCCGGCCCTTGTTGCGCTCGATCAGCCGGCGGAGCAGGGCTTCCTCGCGTTCCGGGGCGTAGATCTGGAGTCCGTCGCGCTTTTTGACTTCGCCGACCTGATGAACGAGGTCGGCGCGGTCGGAGAGGAGGTCGAGGAGTTGGCCATCGATCTCGTCGATGTGCTTGCGGATGTCGTCGAGATTCACGCGGGTTCTTCTTCGGGAGTGGAAACTTTCGGGCCGGTGGCGCTGAGGGCGAGCTGCTCTTCGGCGGAAGCGGCGGCCGGGCTTTCGGAAGGAGCTTCGGGAAGCTTCACCCGGCGAAGTTCGTTGGCATTTGGCAGGTCGTCGATGCTGCGGATGCCGAAGTGCTCGTAGAAGAGCTCGGTCGTCTCGTAGAGCAGCGGTCGGCCGGGGAGTTCCGCGCGGCCGCCGATGCGGACCAGTTCGCGGTCGAGCAGCTTTTGCAACATGCCGTCGCAGGCCACGCCGCGGACCGCTTCGATGGCGCCCTTGGTGATCGGCTGGCGGTAGGCGATGATGGCCAGGGTTTCCATCGCCGGGCCACTGAGGCGCTCCGGCTTGCGGCCGGGGAAGAGGTGGCGGACGAACTCCCCGTAGCTCGTCCGGGTAAAGAGCTTCCAACCCTTGGCGCGCTCCACCAGCAGGAAGGCGCGGCCGGTGGTCTCGTAGTCGTGGTTGAGTTTCGCGATTGCCACGATCACTTGGTCCGATGACACGGCGGCGAGACCGGAGAGCCATTCCGGCAGATCGACCGGGCTTTCGCCTTCCTCGATTTTTCGGGCGCGCGAATCCTCGGCCTCGGCGGCGCGGGCGCGGATCAGCCGCGCGAGTTCTTCGGCGGGCAAGGGGTCGTCCGAGCTGGTCAGCAAGGCTTCGATGATCGAGGGCAATTCCATGGCGGGCGGCGGAGCGTAGGAAAGCGGCGGGGCATTTCAAGCGTGCCGACTCGTTGGTGTCATCGGGCGGGGCTTCCGTCGATCGGGCTCTGCCTTTTCGGAGACCCGGGAGACCGGCTCCAAGGCCTGATTTCGGCAAAGCCCGCGGGTTTCAACAAATTTCAACTTGCAGGGGTTTGCGCCACGCGCTAATCGACCGCGCCCGAATTTCCACATCCCGTGAGTAATCCGGAGTTGCCAACGATTTCCCGACCCCGACCCCATCATGGCCGACAAGAAGCAACCCGCGAAAAAGGCGGCTCCCGCCAAGCCTGCGACGAAAGCCGCAGCAAAACCCGCCCCGAAGCCTGCCCCAATGGCTGCTGCCAAGCCAGCAACGAAGCCGGTCGCCGCCAAACCGGCTGCCAAACCAGCTGAGAAGCCCGCTTCGAAACCCGAGGCGAGCGCTCCTGCCAAGCCTTCAGTGCCTGTCGCGAAGCCGAAAAAACCGGCTGCCGCCCCGGTCGAGGTGGTCAAGGCACCGGTCCCGAAGCCCGCTCCCGCCGTTCCAGTGAAGGTCAGCGGCTTCGCCCTCAAGCAGAAGCAGCGCTTGCTCGACCTCCGCGACGAACTGGTCGACGCGATGTCCGGCATGACCGGAGAAATCCGCAACGCGCCGGAAGGCAGCGAGGCCTCCGGCAGCGGGATGCACCAAGGCGACGCCGGCAGCGATGCCTACGACCGCGACTTTGCCCTCAGCGTGCTGGCCAAGGAACAGGACGCCCTTTACGAGATCGAGCAGGCGCTCCGCCGCATTGACCGCGGTGCCTACGGGGTCTGCGAAATGTCCGGCAAAACCATCCCTCAAGCCCGTCTGGAAGCCATTCCCTTCGCCCGTTTGACGGTCGAGTGCCAGGCCCAATGGGAGAAGGAATACGGCAATCGCCGCTTCCGTCCGTCGAATGAAGTTGGCTTCTCCGGCGGCCATTATCAGGACGATGAAGATTCCGAAACGGTTTCTCTTGACGAGGACGACGACTGAATTAGCCTCCGCCCCCCCAACTTCCCGCTTATGCCACGCGACATCATCACTCTTGAATGCACGGAAGCCCGTGCTCTGGGTAAATCTCCTTCCCGCTACGTCACCACGCGCAACAAAAAGAGCCTGCGCACTCCAGGACGTCTCGAGAAGGTGAAGTTCAATCCTTCCCTCCAGCGCCGCACCATTCACCGCGAACTCCGCTAATTTCCCATGCCTGAACCGAAGACCGTCGAACGCCGGATCGCCTTTCGCAAGTCGAACCGGAAAATGACCAGCCGCCGCCACGATATCCCGGCGGACGGCGTCAATTACCTGAATCCTGATCTACTTTCGAAGTTCACTTCGGAGACTGGCAAGATCCTGCCCCGCCGCGTGACCGGAGTTTCGGCCAAGCTGCACCGCAAGATCACCAAGTCGATCAAGCGCTCGCGCGCCGTGAACCTGATGCCCTGAGCGGCATCGGTTCGCAGCAACGCTTTACCGGAAGCCTGCCCGACACCCGGGCGGGCTTCTTTTTTTCGGCGAGGGCGCAATCCTAACCGCAGATGGAACCGGATGGACGCAGATCTGGATAAGATGAATCGGATGCAACAAGGCCTTTTTTGTATGTTCATCTGTGTCCATCCGGTTCCATCTGTGGTTGATCTTCCGCGACCAAGCGACGGCCTATGAAGGAACTCAAGGATACCCAGAACGAACGCGACGACCGCAATCTCGCGATCGACCGCGTCGGCGTGAAAGGCCTGCGCTTTCCGGTGGAAGTGCGCGACAGGGACGGCAGCGCCCAGCGCACCGTTGCTACCGTCGCATTGGCCGTGGATCTGCCCCATCAATACAAGGGCACGCACATGAGCCGCTTCGTGGAAGTGCTCAACTCGCACGGCGGCTGCCTGGATGTCCGCACGATGGCCAACCTGCCGCGCGAGCTGCTGAAACGGCTCGATGCCCGCAAGGCCCACGTCGAATTCCAGTTCGCCTTCTTCCGCTCCAAGCTCGCGCCGGTCACCGGCCAGGTCGGCCTGATGGACTACGAGGTCCGCTTCGAGGTCGAGGCGGAGCATGACGGCCCGCTCGATTTCATCGTCACCGTGATGGTCCCGGTGGCAACGCTCTGCCCCTGTTCGAAACAGATCAGCGACCGCGGCGCCCACAACCAGCGCGGCGTGGTGACCTACTCCGTCCGCTGCAAGGAGCCGGTGTGGATCGAGGATTTGATCGAACTCGTCGAGCGCTCGGCAAGCTGCGAACTTTACAGCCTGCTCAAGCGGCCGGATGAAAAAGCCGTCACCGAAAGGGCTTATGACAACCCGGTGTTCGTCGAGGACCTGGTGCGGAACGTGGCTTCAAGGTCGAACGCGCATGAGGACATCATGTGGTATCGGGTTGAGGCGGAGAATTTCGAGTCGATTCACAATCACAACGCGTATGCGGTGATTGAGAAGGCTTAAGCTTGCAATTTCCCTCTGCTTGCCACCGCTCCGCCGGACCCGCTAGTTTCGCCGTCCGACCATGAGTGACGTCCCGAACGAAGCAGCCGCCCTGCACATTGTGACCATTTCCAAGGAGCTTGGCATTTCCGCCAGTTCCGCTGCCGCGACCGCCAAGCTGCTGGCCGAGGGCGCGACGGTGCCCTTCATTTCCCGCTACCGCAAGGAGGCCACCGGCTCGCTCGATGAAGTGCAGATCCAGGCGGTGCGCGACCGGATGGTGCAGCTTGCCGAACTCGATGGTCGCCGCGTTTCGATCCTCAAGTCGCTGGAAGAACGCAACCTGCTCACGCCCGAGCTGAAGAAGAAGATCGATGCCGCGCTGACGATGACGGTGCTGGAGGACATCTTCGCGCCGTTCCGTCCGAAGCGAGTCACCCGCGCGACCAAGGCGAAGGAGAAGGGACTCGAACCGCTGGCCGACTGGCTGCTCGCCAACCAGTCCGCCGATCCGGCGGACGAGGCAGCGAAGTATGTCGATGCGGAGAAGGAAGTCCCCGACGCGAACGACGCGCTGGCCGGAGCCCGCGACATCATCGCCGAGCGGGTGGCCGACGATGCCGCGCTGCGCGGCCGGGTGCGGCGGATTTACGAGGAGGAAGCGACGGTGGCCTCGAAGGTGATGTATGGAAAAGACACCGACCCCGCAGCCGCGAAATACAGGGACTACTTCGAGTGGAGCGAGCCTTTCAAATCGATCCCGTCCCACCGCATGCTTGCGATCCGCCGCGGCGAGAAGGAAAGCTTCCTGATCCTGCGGATCGAGGTGCCGCTCGACCGCGTCAGCCGCCTCGCCGAGCCCGAGTGGGTCACCGGCCGGGGCCCGGCCGCCGAGCAAGTCCGGCTCGCGATGGAAGACGGCTGCAAGCGCTTGCTGATGCCCTCGATGGAGACCGAGATGCGCCTTGCCGGCAAGAAGGCGGCCGATGAAATCGCGATCCGCGTCTTCGCCGACAACTTCCGAGAACTGCTGCTCGCCTCGCCTCTTGGTCGCAAGCGCACGCTGGCGATTGATCCGGCGTTCCGCACCGGTTGTAAGACCGTGGTGCTCGATGCCCAGGGCGCGCTGCTCCATCACACGGTGCTCTACGCGACTGCAGGCTCTAACAACCAGATGTATGAAGCCGCGGTGGAGCTCACCGGCTTGATCGGGAAGCATAAGATCGAGGCGATCGCGATCGGCAACGGCACCGCCAGCCGCGAGACCGAAGCCTTCGTGAAGAAGCTCAATCTGCCGTCCTCGATCCCGGTGATCATGGTCAACGAATCGGGCGCGTCCGTTTACTCGGCCTCCGATGTCGCCCGCGAAGAGTTCCCGAATGAAGACGTCACGGTCCGCGGCGCGGTCAGCATCGGCCGCCGTTTGATGGACCCGCTGGCGGAGTTGGTGAAGATCGATCCGAAGGCGATCGGGGTCGGGCAGTATCAGCACGATGTCGACCAGCGGGCGCTCAAGGCCAGCCTCGACGACACCGTGACCAGCTCGGTGAACGCGGTCGGCGTGGAGCTCAATACCGCGTCGAAGCAGCTCCTCGCCTACGTCTCCGGATTGAACGCATCGCTGGCGGAGAACATCGTCGCCTTCCGCACCGAGAAGGGCGGCTTCACGTCGCGCGACGAGTTGAAGAAAGTCCCGCGCCTCGGCGAGAAGGCCTTCGAACAGGCGGCAGGCTTCCTCCGCATCCGCGACAGCAAGCACCCGCTCGATGCCTCGTCGGTTCACCCCGAACGCTATCCTTTGGTCGAGCGCATGGCGGCCGATGTCGGGTGCGAGGTCGCCGACCTGATGACCAATGAGGCGCTGCGCAAGAAGATCGATCTCAAGAAGTATGTCGACGGCGACGTCGGCCTGCCCACGCTGCAAGACATCCTTTCCGAACTCGCCAAGCCGGGCCGTGACCCGCGCAAGCAGTTCGAGTTGTTCTCGTTTGCCGAGGGCGTCGAGAAGCCGACCGACCTCAAGGCGGGGATGAAACTGCCGGGCATCGTCACCAATGTCGCGGCCTTCGGCGCTTTCGTCGATGTGGGCGTTCATCAGGACGGCCTGGTGCACGTCAGCCAGCTCGCCGATCATTTCATCCGCGACGCGAGCGAGGTGGTGAAGGTCGGGCAGAAGGTGCAGGTCACCGTGATGGAGGTCGATTTGCCGCGGAACCGCATCTCGCTGTCGATGAAATCCAAGCCGGATATGGAGCCGCGCCGCGCGCCGGCAGGGGGCGGGGATGACCGGGGTCCGCGCCCGGAACCGCGCCGCGATGCGCGGCCGCCGCAGGGTGGGGGCACCAACGACTGGTTCAGCCAAGCGCTGAATCAGGCGAAGAAGAAGTGAGCCCCGGGAGCGCCGGTCTTCAGACCGGCAGCCCGTGGGGATTTCGAGCCGGTCTGAAGACCGGCGCTCCCGGCGGGCAACGACTGGTTCAGCCACGCGTCCAATCAGGCGAATCGGGTGTTCATAATCTCTCGCCTCGGGGCATTCGCGTAGTAGGGTGCGGCATCCTTTGAAAGCGCACCCGTCAAGTTTCCGGTCCCGTTTCAAGGGAGCCATTCTCCCGTTGATCATTTTTTTCACGCTTGGATCGCTTGTCGGCGCGTGCGCCGGTGAAGCTGAGGCCGGTGTGATAAAGCGGGTTCCCAATGTGGTCGTTATCCTCGCGGATGACCTCGGCTGGTCGGACCTCGGTTGCTACGGTGGTGACATTGAAACGCCGAATCTCGATGGATTGGCAAAGAACGGTCTTCGCTTCACCCAGTTCTACAACACCTCCCGCTGCTGGCCTACCCGCGCCGCCCTGCTCACCGGCTACTACGCGCAGCAGATCCGCCGCGACGCCCTGCCGCAGGTGCCCGGTGGCGGCGGGCGCGGAGTCCGTCCTTCGTGGGCGAGGTTGCTGCCGGACCTGCTCAAGCCGGCAGGCTTTCGAAACTACCACAGCGGGAAATGGCACATCGACGGCAAGGTGCTTGCCGGCGGCTTCGACCGATCCTTGAACATGGTGAACCAAGGCAACTTCTTCTCGGCAGCTGGAAACCTGATCGACGATGCGGCGGTGAAGCCTCCGGCAGACGAGAAAGGCTACCACGCGACGACGGCCATCGCGGACCACGCCATCGAATGCCTGAAGGACCACGCCGAGAGTCATGCATCCCGGCCTTTCTTCCAATACATCGCCTTTCTCGCGCCGCACTTCCCGCTGCACGCGCCGCCGGAGGACATCGACAAGTATCGCGACCGCTACCTGTCCGGGTGGGACTCCATGCGCGAGGCGCGCTTCCGCCGGCAGAAGGAAATGGGGCTCGTCGCCACCGGGCTCTCGGCGATGGAGCCCGCGGTGGGACCGCCCTATCCCTTTCCGGACGCGTTGAAAAAGTTGGGGCCCGACGAAGTCAATCGTCCCCTGCCGTGGGTCGACCTCACGGACTCCCAGCGGCGTTTCCAGGCGACCAAGATGGCGATCCATGCCGCGATGATCGACCGGATGGACCGCGAGATCGGCCGGGTCATCACGCAACTGAAGTCGATGGGCGCTTTCGAGAACACCCTCATCCTTTTCGCCTCCGACAATGGGGCAAGCGCCGAGATCATGGTGCGCGACGGCGGCCATGATCCCCAGGCCGAGCCGGGCAGCGCGGCAACTTATCTGTGTCTGGGCCCCGGCTTCTCCAGCGCATGCAACACCCCGTTTCGCCGCCACAAGACCTGGGCACACGAAGGCGGGATCTCCACGCCCCTGATCGCGCACTGGCCTGCTGGGATCCCGGCAAGGAACGCGCTCCGGCACAGCCCCTCCCATGTCATCGACATCGTGCCAACCGTGCTTGAACTCGCGGGTGTGTCGAAGCCGGAAAAATGGCAGGGAGTCGCCGTGCCCCCGGCTCCCGGCAAGAGCCTCGTGCGGGCATTTGCAACGGATCAAGTGATCGACCGCGACTGCCTGTGGTGGATGCACGAGAATCACCGCGCGGTGCGGGTCGGAGACTGGAAACTGGTCGCCGATCCCGGCAAGGGCTGGGAGCTTTACAATCTGAAGAGCGATCGTGCCGAACAGCACGATCTCGCCGCGACCCAAGCGGAGAGGGTCGATGAGATGGCGCGCATCTGGCAGCGGCAAACGAACACCTTCAACGAAGCTGCCCGCGGGTCACCGTCAGGCCAGACCCAGCAGGGCGGGCGAGAGGGCGGGCGGGATTGATTCCCATTTCGAGAACCGTGAACGAAATGGAGGCTGTTTTGGCGCGAATGCGCGTTAATAGTTCGCAATCGAACGACAGCTTGCGGTCAATCCGGCTGTAGTTTCGAGGGGTGGCAGGGTAGGGTGTCCGCCGACGCTCCGTATAAGCGATTCCAAGTGTCACTCAACATCCACCGAAACGTGCGAGTCAAAATTGCAAATCACGCGGTCGCCGTGCTGGCCGCGACGGCGGTCTCCGGCGCTGAGCCGGCGTTCAAAGTCGATCCCGCGGCCGCCGATGTGCTGGAGAGCCACTGCTTCTCCTGCCACGAGGAAGGCACGGAGAAGGGCGACATCCGTCTGGACAATCTCGGCGAACTCACCCTGAGCGCCCGACTCGACCTGATGAACCGGGTCCAGGAGCAAGTGTATCTCAAGCAGATGCCGCCCAAGAAGAAGACCCAGCCTTCGGATCAGGAGCGCGAGCAATTGGTCTCATGGCTTTGGGCGGAACTGCACACCCACAATGCTTCGAAGCTGGAGGACAAACTGCGCTATCCTTCCTACGGGAACTACGTGGATCACGAAAAGCTCTTCGGCGGCACCATCAAGGATCCCGCCTCCACACCCGCGCGGCGCTGGCTGGTCAGCCCGCAGATCTTCGATGCGAGGGTGCGCGATGTGTTCGGACTCGACGGTCGGGAGCGCAACACGAAGTTCGGGGGCGTCACCAACCCCTTTTCCCTGCCGGATGCCTCTGGGGTGCGGGACTACGACATCGGTTCGCTCGATGGCGGCACGCTGCTGGTGATGCTGACCAACGCGGAATACATTTCCGACCGCCAGATTCGCCCGGCACGTGTCAAGAACGGCGAAATGAACGCGAATGATTTCCCCGACCCGAAGGACAAGTTCATGCCACGCGTGGTGCCGGTGGAGTTCGAGAACATCATCTTCAAGAAGTCGGAGCCGTCCGACGATGAGATGCGAGCCGCCATCACCAGGCAGTTTCAAAACGTCCTGAGGCGGGAGCCGACGGAATCGGAGATGGCGAAGTATCTCGATCTCACGAAAGAGGCGATCCGCGCCGCCGGAAATTCCGAAGGCCTGCGCCAGATGCTGATCGTGGTGCTGCTTGAGTCCGAGTTCCTCTACCGTATGGAATTCGGAGCGGGCACGCCCGATGAACATGGCCGCAAGATGCTCGCGCCGCGCGAGGCCGCTTATGCCATCGCCTACGCCATGGGCGACAACGCTCCCGACAAAGTCCTGCTGGAGGCCGCCGGGCAAGGCCGCCTCGCTACCCGTGAGGATTTCAAGCGCGAGGTGACGCGCCTGTTGCAAGACCCGGAACTGTTCCGGGGGAGCGTCGATGAAACGATCACAACGGGGAAAGTAACCTCCCATGTGGTTTCCCATCCGCGCATCGTCCGCTTCTTCCGCGAGTTCTTCGGATACCCGAACGCGACCAAAGTGTTCAAGGACGTGCAGCGTGCCTACAACCAATACCAGAATGCCGACCGCGGCACCTTTGGCACTCCGGGCAGCCTGGTCGATGAGGCGGATCAGATCGTCTCTTATTACGTCGATCAGGACAAAGACGTCTTCGAAAGCATCCTCACCACGGAAAAATTCTTCGTCTTCGACAGACCGGAAGCGGAAGAAACCATCAAGGAGTGGCGGCGGATCTGGGAGCTGCTCAAAGATACCGAGTGGAAAACGAATCCCGACAAGGTTCTGAAGGAGCATGAAGAACTGCTTAAGAGAGCATTCCAAATCTCGACGGCGAACGACGGGGGCAGGCACGGGAATTCGCTGACAAGAGTAATGACCCATTTCGAGGCACACTTCGGCAAAGGCCTGACCCCCTTCGTCGTTTTCCCATGGGCACACGGCTACCACCACGGCTACTCGCCGATGTACAATCTCCCGCCGGTCATGGGCGCCGGGGGGTTCCAGGAAGGATCTCCTTATTTCAGCTACGAGCCGGTCCAGCCTTTCAAGCTTGAGAACCGCAAAGGCATCCTCACTCACCCCGCGTGGCTTATCGCCCACTCGCTGAATACCGAGAACGATCCCGTCCGGCGCGGTCGATTCGTCCAGGAGAAACTCCTCGCCGGCCGCGTCCCCGATGTGCCCATCACCGTCGATGCGGTGGTGCCGGAGGATCACACGAAGACCCTTCGCGAGCGACTCGACAAGGTGACCATGCACAACCAGGAGTGCTGGAAATGCCACGTATACATGAATCCGCTCGGGTTGCCCTTCGAGATGTACGACGACTTCGGACGCTTCCGCACGGCCGAGCCCATCGAGGCTCCTGAGAACGTCATCGGAAAGCACCTCAAGTATTTCAATGTCTACAAAACCTTACCCGTCGATCCTCGCGGCGAGCTGCGGGGCACGGGGGATCCCGGTCTCGATGGCGAGGTCAGGGACGCACCGGACCTGATTGATCGCCTTGCCAAATCCGCCCGCGTCCGCCAGTCCATCATCCGCCACGCGTTTCGGTTCTACATGGGCCGCAACGAGATGCTCTCTGATTCGCAGACCCTCATCGACGCCGATACTGCTTACGTGAAAAGCGGCGGCAGCTTCAAGTCGGTGATCGTTTCCCTGCTCACTTCGGATTCCTTCATCTATCGGAAGTGACCGATTCCTCTCCCTTCCATCTGATTTCAACCGACCCATCGATCCACCTCACCCGAAAACCATGAACAACCGACGCGACTTCATCCGAAATGCCTTCCTCGCCATGGGCGGTCTCTCGTTGCCCGGCATGATGCCGCGGCTATCCGCCAGCCCGTTGGTCCCCGGCGGTAGCGCGGGCGCGCCGCCGATGCGCTTCATCTTCATGCATCGCGGCAACGGCCTCTACCCGAAGGTCATGGTGCCACCGTCGTTCACGCCGGAGCAGATGGCGATGGAGAACAAGAAGCTCCCCTACGAGGTCGATCTGGATTCCCACACGTTGCCCGAGTGGATGAGCCCGCTGGCGGACCACAAGGAGAACCTCACCATTCTCCAGGGTCTCTCCGGGAAAATGTGCACGGTCGGCCATCACGGCTGGTGCTCCGCCCTCGGGGTTTACAAGGCGAACGAGCGCAACAGCTCGATCAAGTGGGCGACGGTCGATTTCGAACTCGCGAAGCTTTTCCCCTCGCCGCTGGAGCACATCGAACTCGCCTGTTTCCCCACCGGCGGCGGCAATCCCCGCGGCGGGCTCAACGGGATCGCCAAAGGCTTTTCCGCCCGAGGTCCGCAGCAGCCGAACTACGCTTTCGGCGGCCCGGGCATCGCGGTCGATGAGATTTTCAAGTCGGTCTCCACCGACAAGAACGAGCAGGTCCACTACCAGCTTCAGCGCAAGGTGCTGGAGTTCGCCGCCGGCAACGAGACCGAGTTGGCCCGCCACCTCGCCGGCATCGAGAACCGGAAGGTCAGCAACTACGCCAACTCGATCGAGGGGATCCGCGAGCGCAACCGGAAGATTGACATGATGACAGACATCGTCCGCCAGCACGTTCCCAAGCTGGAGAGCAAGTATCTCAACAACGAGATGGACACCTTCACCCGCCAGGTGGGCCACACCGAGGTGCTGCTGTCCTCGCTGATCTCCGGTCTGACCAACGTGGTCGCCTTCACGGTGGACGAACTCGGTCACGACTACACCGGGATCACGGGGATCGAGGGCGAGAAGGTCAATATGCACGACATCGGCCACGGCAAGCCCGTCAAGGACGTGGTCGCGGATGAGGTCCGCCGGCGCACGGAGGTCCACCACATGGAACTGGTGAACCGGATCGTGACCCGCCTGAAGAGCGTCCCCGAAGGCAATGGCACGATGTTCGACAACACGATGATCTGCTATTTCCCCTCATCCGGTGAGACCCACCACGCTCATGGCTTCGAGTTCCCGTTCCTCGTCATGGCGGGGGACAACGCCAAGCTGAACTTCGGCCGCCGCTACATCCGCCTCCCTTACTGGGGCACCGAAGGCCACAAGACCCTCGGCAACCTCTACACCACCCTCCTCAACGCCTACGGCAACCCGATCAAACACTACGGAGACTTCGATCCGGCGCTCAAAGGCGACCAGACAGGGCCGATCAAGGAGTTTTTCATCTGATCACGGCGCTTG
>NEUO01000058.1 GCA_002304315.1 Verrucomicrobiia bacterium Tous-C4TDCM | reverse complement strand
TCGGGGAGGTTTGGAAGTGGAGGAAGCTCGTCATTACTGAACCAATCGCAATCGACCTGACCGGATTTCCAAATTTTGTGAAAAATTTTTAATCCGGGATCATCAGGACATCCCGATGCTTTATTTTTCAGTGATTTACGGAGCATCAAAAAGAAACGTTGATCCCGAAATGGCTGCGATTCTCGTCGTCGTCGATCCGCCAACCGTGGTCGAAGCGGAGATCGATCCGCTCGGCGACCCTCATTCGGAATCCCAGCCCGGTTCCCGTGAGCGACGCCGAATTGCCGCCCTGATTTTCCAAGCCCGCATGGTCAAGAAAGGCAAGGATCCGGAAGTCGCAGCCTTTCAGCGGCGAGATCAGAGGTGAATGGACTTCGAAGCTCGCCTGCCAGCCGCCATCTCCCGAAACCTCGCGCTCGGAGACCCCTCGCACCGTCTGGTAGCCTCCGGCCGCGAACTGTTCGGCAGGCAGCAGCCGCGAATCCGAGATTTGAGCCGCGCCGCGGAGATGAAACTGCCAGTCACGGCCCGGAGACCACCAACTTTCACCGGCCATCCGGCCGATGAGGTAGCTGGAAGCCGCGGCCGGATCGTAGGCACGGAAGGCATCGTCGCTGTTATTGGAACTCATGCCGCCCGGAGCCGCGATCAGGCTGGACTCCAGCGAAGCTCCGCCGTTTTCCCAGGTCCGCGAAATCCAATGGCTGAGCTTGCCATTGAAAAAAACCACTTCTCCCGGCGACAAGGATCCGCCGCCGAAAAGCAGGAACTGGTCGGTGCCCTTCAACTCGAAGCCGAAGCCCCAATGCTGCCGCCAGCCCCCGGCCGCAGGCAATGGCACCTTTTGCAACGCCGCTAGCGACCAGGAGGAACCCTCGCTGTCGATCGGCAGTCCACCGGAGGCGTAGCGCGACCGGACTTCGGCATAGGCGGCATCGAGCTGCAACAACTGGTGGCTGCCGTGGAAAGGAACTTCCCAGCGCAGCGCGTTCGCCCGCAGGGACGAGGCTGGCGTGCCGATCACGCTCTGCCAGGCGATCAAATGCTCGCCCGCTGTCAGCCCGGCCACTCCCAGCAAGAGTCGATCTCGTCCCAGCAAGTCCGGCCCGCTGTTTTCAAATCCCGAACTAACCCGCCACGGCCGGCTTTCCTCGAAGCCGATCAGCAGGTCGGCGGTGGCCGGGGCCAGTCCGGGCGAGACGAAAATCCTCGGCTGTCGGAAGACCGTGCGGCCGTACCAGGCCACCTGCTCGTCCAGTTCTGCCCGGCGGACTAGGTCGCCGCTCCGCAAAAGCAGCCCTTTCCTCAAGGCCTCCGGATTCCCGTGCTTCGGCCGCGATACCCCGACCTCCCCGTAGCGGCCGATCTCGATCACCAGCCGCAGAACCCCGTTGGAAAGGTCCTGCTCCGGGGCCTGGAGCGAGACCACCGGGAAGCCTTCGCCATCGTAGTGGAGCAGGATCTCATCCGCCAGGGCGGCCAGACCGCCGGCGGTCAGCGACTGACCGAGCCAGCGTCGCAACCGCGCCCTGAGTGTCCGCGGCGACGGAATCTGAAGCGAGCGTGAGGCCATGAGCCCTGCCGCGAGCTCCATTTCTTCCCCGCTTTCGGGTGAAACCAATAAGATCCGCTCCAGGCGTCCGGCCAGCACTTCGCCGGATGCCGCCTCCTGTGCCGCCGCCCGCACCGGCGGCAACGACTCGGTGACCGGCGCCTCCGGCACCCTCGGCTCAACCCCGGGCAGGGACTGTCCGCGAGCGGTCGCGACAAGGCAGATGACAAGGAGGAAGCGCATGGGCTAGTAGGGGAAACCCAAGGCTGGCAGCCCCGGTGATTCTCGCGGACAGCAGGCCGCGGCGATGGACAGAGATTGGTTAGCAATTCCTAGCTATCAAGGCAAAGATAAAGGCATATCCGAAAATTCAAAAACTTGATTATACACAATGCTTTATTTTTAAAATTCCGAGATTCCAGGATCGTTGAACTATAAGGATTTTCCGACTTCAAAGACAGATATGGCAATCATGATTATTGTTGGACAAGATGACTAAAAAAGAGTTGGACAACGCCCGTCGCACCGACTTCTTGATGTTCCGCATCGTTCCACCATTTGTCCGAAGCATCCTGTTGATGCTGCTATCCGCACCCCTCGTGGTGTCGGGCGCAGATGGCGATTCGGGCCGTGAAATCCCGATGGCGCCGAACGGCGCGGTAGCGGATGCCGGCTGGGCGCTCGCCCGCTTGAACGAGGGCGGCGACATGGCCAGTCAGTCCTTTGTTTATCCTGAAACGACGAATCCGGTCCGCCTTTTCTTGATTGATAGCGGCGTCGCGAACTTGACCACATGGTTCGGTGAGAATCCGAAGCTGACGGTGGAACACACCGAGGTGATCCAGGAGACCGGTAACCCGCTTGGATCAAGCGATGTCGCACACGGGACTCGCATGCTTTCACTCATCGCGGGCCCGGGAACAGGGGCTGCGCTTGGAACACCGATCCGCTTGGTGAGTTTCAATGTTTACCCGAACGGCGAAGCGAATGGAACGTCTTCAGGGCTTGTGGCGGATGCCATCGAAGAAGCGACCGCCTACCATCAGGCTAATCCAGGCATCCCCGGCGTGATTTGTTTGGCGAGCGGTTCGTCGCTCGGTGCCTCCAGCTCCATTTTGAGCGGCGCCGTGCAAAAAGCCGTGGACGCCGGCATCACGGTTATCGTCTCCGCCGGCAACGAAGGCGCGAATGCTTCAAACTACATTCCTTCCGCCTACGGCACCCGGGCCGGCGTCATCTGCGTGGGTGCCAGCGGCATGAACAACCAGCATCTGGCGAGCACCAACTCCGGCCCGGCAGTCGATCTTTACGCTCCCGGCCAAAACGTGCGGACCCTCGCCCTGCCGAATCCCCAGCCTGGCACTTTTGGAGTGATGAACGGCACCAGCCCGGCGACGGCACTCGCCACCGCGGCGGCGATCATCGAACTCTCGAAGAATCCCAACTATCCCAACTTGTCACCAGCGCAGGTCGAGACCGCACTGAGATCCGGTGCCCTCGCTTCCGTCACCGCCCCCGGTCCCGCCACCAGTCCCGCCTCGCTGGTCCAAGTCGTGGCCGATCCCGAAGGTGACTCGGACGACGATGGCACCGCCAATCTTCTCGAATCCTTTTTCGCCAGCAACCCAGCCGATGTGACCAGCCTTCCTTCCCCGATGTCCCTCACGCGGCTCCCGGGGCAAGCCCAGCTGGGCTTCAGCATCTCGGCCGAACTCTTCAATCCTGCCTCCCCTTACCTTCTGACCAACGGCGGCACATGGAAAGTCCGCTGGTCGGACAACCTCACGACCTGGCAGGACGCCACTGGCACTCTGAGCCTCGGGACCGCGATCGCGGGCATAATCCCGGTGACCTTCTCGATGCCGACCGCCGCCACTTCCTGCTTCCTGCGGATCGAAGTGAAGCCGGCTCCCTGAGCCATACGGCGTTCAAGCTCCTTACCCGGGCTTGCCCCGCAAGCGACAATGACCGATGCTACGGGTCTTGTTGATCCGATCCGGTATGCCGCATTTCCTCAGAAACCCGGGCTACGCCTTGGGGATTCTCATCGCGGGAATCAGCAGGATTTCCGGTGACACCTTGGAAGAAGCCTTGGAGCGGAACGACTTCACCGCAGCGGAAGTTCATCTGGAAGCACTCGCCGCCGAATGGGCGGAGGCCACGCAAGAAGGCGACGACCCGGACGCGAGGATTCAATACGGACTCACCCTTCAAGCCTTGGGGGTCATCGAGCGCCAGTCGGCCAAGCCGCAGGAAGCGCTGGAGCACATTGAGGAATCCGTGAAGCTCCTCGCTGGAGCAGGCCTATCCGCTCGGGCTGATGCCGCCGAAGCGCTCGCTTTGACTCATCAGGACCTCGGGCGCCTGGAAGAGGCGGAGCAAGGGCTCCGCGAAGTGGTGAAGCTCCGGGAAGCGGAAAGCCCGCCCGACCCCGCGCTGGACCAGAGCCGCGATCACCTCGCCCTGGCCCTGCTCGCCCGCGGCAAATACCCCGAGGCCGGGGCGATGCTTCAGGAAAACCTGAACGCGACGCCCGCCAGCGACCCACTCGCCCGCGCGCGACGCCTGGGGCATTTCGGCCGCTACCTGCACACCCTCGGCAGCCACTCCCGTGCCGCGGCAACCTTCCGGGACGCCCTCGCGCTCGAATTCACCGACCCCGAACTCCGCCTCTCGCTCCGCAGCCAGCTCGCCCTCGCGGAACTGCGACTCGGCAAGATCGAAGCCGCCCGCCAAGGCATGGAAAACACCGCCAACCAGGCCAGCGCACTGTTTCAAAACAGCGGCCGCCCCTTTCTCGCGGCCCCTTTTCTGATCAATCTCGGCGCGCTCGACCTATCCTTGGGCGAAGCCTTGATCGCGAAGGAATCCTTCGCCAAGGCCTTGGACCTGCTCGGAGAATCGCTGCCTCCCGATCATCCATCGATGATCGTCCCGCTCAACAATCTCGGCTGCGCGGAGCAGGCCGCAGGCAACTTCGCCGCGGCCTCCGTCCACCTGAAACGCGCCGCGGAACTCCAGCAGCAGCACCTGCCGCGCGTTCATCTGCGCGTCGCCGAAACCGCCAGCAACCTCGCCCGCAACGCATTGCTCAGCCAGTCGCCTGACAGCAATGCCGAGATCGATCGCGCCACGGGCCTCGGGATCGAGCTGCTCGAAGAATTGATCCGCCACGGATCCGAGCAGGAGCGCCTCAATTTCCTGCAACGGCTCGATCTCGTCTCCCTGCCCTGCGCCACCGGCGACGCGGAGCGGATCGCCGCCGCGCTGATCGCCAGCAAGGCCCGTTTGCTCGACTCCATGCTGGCGAACAACGCCCCGCCCACCGGACCCACCCCGACTTGGCAGGCCTTCCAGAAGACGCTACCGCAATGGTCCGCCCTGATCGACGCCTGCCGCTACACCACGGAAGGTCCCGATTCCACGGTCCGCTACGGAGCCATTGTCCTTTTGCCGGTGGGCCCGCCGAAATGGGTGCCGCTTGGCTCGGACGAGGACTTGCAGCGCTGGCTCGCCGCCTTCCGCAAACGCCTGACCTGGCGCGCCGGCCAGCTCTCCGGAGAAGCCACACCTCCGCCCGCCCTCAAACTCCGCGGCATCCTCCGCTCCCTCCACCGGGAATTCTGGGGACCGCTCGCCCGCGGGCTGCCACCCGGCACCGAGGACATCGCATTCTCTCCGGACGGCGGCCTGCATTTCCTCCCGCTCCCCGCCCTGCTCGATCCCGAACTACGGCCGCTTTGCACCCTCCACCGGCAGGTCGCCAGCATTGCCAGCGCCCGCGACCTGCTCGGCAGCGCCGCCTCGCCGCGCTTGTCGGAAAAGCCCTGGGCCGTGCTCGGCGTGTCGGATTTCCCGAAATCCGCTTCCCCGCCCGGCGACGACCGCCTGCTCAATCTCCTCGCCGCCCTCGACCCGATGCCCGGCACTACCGAGGAAAGCCGGCGGATCCGAGCCCTCGCACCCCGCGGATCGACCTTCCTGCGGGACGATCGCGCCACCGAAAGCGCACTGGTTAACCTCGGAACCGCACCCGGCGTGCTCCATCTCGGCTGTCACGCCTTCTTCCTCGCGGGCGAGATCGCAGCGGGCGGCGTGGTGGATTTCGATGAAAATGCCGACGCCCTCTACTCCGGCGGGCTCCTGCTCCACGGCGCTGCCTTGCGCGGACCTGACAGCCCTTTGCAGTCCCCCAGCGACGATCTCCTTTTCCCGTCGGAGGTCGCCGCCCTTCCTTTGAAAGGCACCCGGCTGGTGACGCTTTCGTCCTGCGAATCCGGGGCAGGCACCGCAGTCAGCGGCGAGGGACTGCTCGGCTTGCGCCGCGTTTTCGCCCTGGCCGGCGCGCGCGAGGTCGTGGTCGCCCTTTGGCCGGTCTCCGACCAATCAACGCCCGACTTCATGGAGCGCTTTTACCAGCTCGCACTGGAGTCCGACCGCCCGGCCCAGTCTTTGTGGCAATGCCAGCGGGAATTCCTTACTGCCGACGTCTCCGAAGACGGCTTCGAAGCCGCTGTCCTGCGCTACGGGCCGTTTGTGATCGGCCAGAACACGCCGCTCGTTCCAAGCGAGGGCGAAATCACCACGAAGCCGTCAAGCAAGCTGCCATGGCGCTTCATCTTGCTGGCCTTGCCGTTGCTTGCCTTCGCCCTCGCGCGCTTCCTCAAGAAGCGCGCCCAGACCGTCTGACCTTCACCGCTTCACCACGCCACTGCCGCCCTTCATGCCAAAGAGCGAAAAACGCTGAAACAGTGGCTTGGACTTGGAATCACGGCTGGCCACCTGCTTCGAAGCCGGCTTGCGATCCCGGCCGCTGTCGGCACTGGCGGACATTGGCACCTCGTTGACCAAAGTCCGCGAAGCACTCGCCCTCGATCCGTCCGGGCGCGTCAAAGCTGGGATCTTCACCGATGAATTGCTGACCGCACCCGCCGCATCCCCATCATCCGGATTGAACTCGATTCCGTCGGGGTCGTATTCCCCCTTGATTGCCACCTGGCCGACCATCAGGCCGCTGCCTTCTCGCAGGATCTTACCGTCCCGGCCGACTTCCAGGAAAATGCGACCCTTCGCTCCGGCGTCCAGCTTGCCGTTGATATTGATTTCCTGACCCGCCGCGACCTCGATGCGGCTGGCACGGGCTTCCCCCAGATGAAGGACGAAGCCGCTGCCCCGTGCGACATTGAGCTGGCGGCGCAGGCCATTCCTCGAAAACTCAACCTGGCTGCCACCGGCGATCCGCACCGCATCGGCCGCGTGAATCTTGCCGCTGCCTCTCACCCTTACTTCCTGACCTGCCAGCAGGACGCTGCCGGCGGTCGCGGTCACAGTCCCGGAAACAGTAAGGGCCGAGCCCGACACCGCGCTCAGGGAAAGATCCGCGCCGGAATTGAAGGCCACGGGATCGACGCTCATGGTCGCGATCGTGACGTTCTCGGCGGATACGCTGCCGGTCACCCGGATCGGCGCGGCGGGAGAGAAAAACCCGACGTTGCCATTCGAGGTGACCGTGCCGGCGATCGTGTGCGTGGACGAGCCGCCCAGCATGTTCGCGACGCTCTCGCCTCCCACGAAGTCGAAGACCAGCTCGTTGCCGCTGGCCAGATTGAACTGACCCCAGTCGAGGATTGTGTTGCCGGTGATCGTGAAGACGGTGCGACTGCCGCTCGCGGTGACTTCCGTCGACCACGTCGCAGTGCCAGGCGTGGTCAGCACGGGATTTCCGAGCCCTTGGGCATGCAAGGGTACGAGCAGGAGGGCCGGCAGGAGTCCGGCAGGAGTCCGGCAAGGGGAAACAGGGTGATGTTCATATCGAAGCGCTCGGTGGGACGAGGTCGTCGCTTGTTACTTTTTTAAAATACAGATTGCTTAGAAGCTTGCAAAGCATTCTTTTTTAGTATTTCCTACTTTCCAGTTCACCTAATGTCCCCCGAAGACCCCCCAGAAGCATTTGGAAAAGTGCTGGGAAGCCTGCTGGCACCGTGCCCGCCGGCCGGTCGAAAGCGTGCTGATCTCGGAAGAGCGAGCCGTGGAAATCGCCGAACGCATGATGCGGAACATCGCGCTCGACTTTGATGAGCTACCTCCCGAAGCGGAATTAACCGCCCGGGTGATCCTGGAAACCTCGGAAGCCACCCGCGATCTGGTCGCCGGCGAGCGCCGGAAGAAGGCCGATCCCCAGCTACACCATGACCCCGAAGACCGGCGCTACAGCCAGAATCTCGACCTTGACCGGCTCCAGAGCGCCGATCCCGAGCGCGGATTTCAGGATCCCGAATGGAACCGGCTTCCCCAAGTCCTCCGCCCGCTGGCAATGGCTACCCTGAGCCGCAAAGGCATCAAGGGCGCCGACGCCGAGGACGTCTTCAGCGACACGCTCGTCGAACTTGTCCGCGAGCGGGAGAACAGCCAATCCGCACCGATCCTCGATCCCACCGTATTCGAAGAACTGATCCCGCTTCACGCACGGATCGTCCAGTTCCGGGCGATCGACTGGTTCCGTCGCCGGAGCGCCCTGAAGAACCAGCCGAACTCCGGCGAAAGCTTCGACGCCTTGACCGGCGACCCCGACCGACCCCTTCAGTTCGAAGACGGCAGGGCCGACACCATCAGCTTTGAAAAAATCTACACCGAGTGCCGGGAAGCCCTGAACCCCGTCGAATGGCAGCTGGTTTATGCACTCTACGTCGCCCAGACCGCGACCGTCCAAGACCTGATCCAAAACGACGGCTTCTGCGCGAAACTCGGGATCAAGCCAGGAGCTTCGGGCTCCACCCGCCGCAGGGCGATTACCGAGATGGTCGAAGAAGCATTGGAGAAAATCAGGGAAAATTTAGTATTTTGAAAATCGGACTGCCAACCTTGCGATTGGAGCATTGAAATCATGGACCTCGAACTTCCAGCCAACCTGCACGCCACCCGTGATCTGCTGATGCGCAGTCTTGTCGTGCACCCCGAGCAAGCGCCTGCCATTCCCGCCGGCCTCGCCAGCGATCTCGCGGCCCGCTTCTCACCTCGCGTGATGAGGACCGTGGTCACAGCCCCGCTTTCCTGGCCGGAGAAGGTCCGCGCTTTCCTCAGCATGCCGGCCTTCGGTGCCGTCGCAGCGGCAGTGGTCGTCCTCGGAGTGGCCGTCCCCATGATGTCCGGTCCGTCCGCCGAGACTTTCCGCGGCGACCTGCCCGTCGCTCAGGCCAATGCCGTGCGCATCATCTTCACCGGAGACCGCCCGGAAATCCGCGCCGCTGTTGAAGCGTCCGCGACCTTCGAAGCGTCTGCACTTTGCTCCATGGACAGCAGCGCTGCGGCCACCCTCGCGGGTCCGAAAGTCATCATCGATCTCACCTCTTCCACCATCACCGCCATCGATCAAGACGGTGCGACCTCGTATCGCGCCGACGCTCCGACCGATCCCGGTAAGGTGGCCGACGCCATCGCCCTCGCGGTTTCCTGTCTCTAATCGGAGCAAGATCGCGGCAAAGGGAGGCGGCAGAGCCGGTCAATTTGACCTATGTTTGCACGCGCTCAGGTTTCCCCCTTGCTGCTCGCCGCCGGTTTCGCATTCGCCGAAAACCCGACGGTGCCCGGGAAAGCACCGCCAACCGCGGAGCAAATCGCCGCCGCCTACAGCGTGCGGGTCTTCAAGGTAATGGACGGCGCGCGCTACCGCGAAGGCCGGCAGGAACTGCCCGGCGGGATGGCCCACCTGAGACTGCCCGATGGCTATCGCTACCTCGGGCCGGATGACGCCCGTAAAGTCATCGTCGATCTCTGGGGAAATCCCCCCGCCTCCGCGAGCGACTCCCTGCTCGGCGTGATCATCCCCGAGGGCGAGCACCTCGCGTCCCCCTCTTCATGGGTGATCGTGCTTTTCTATGTCGAAGAGGGGCACGTCTCGGATTCAGACGCGGGACAAATCGATTTCGAGGGACTGATGACCCGCTTGCAGGCAGCCGGCGCCGAGTCCAACAAGGCACGCAAGGCATCGGGCTTCGATACGATGGACCTCGCCGGCTGGGCGGTCGCGCCCCGCTATGATACCTACGCCCGCGCTCTCTTCTGGGCAAAGCGCTTCACCGTCACCCATCAGCCGGAGGATACGCTCAACTACGACGTCCGGGTACTCGGCCGCCAAGGTGTGCTTTCGCTCAATGCCATCGCCGGCATGAACCGCGTCGCAGACATCGAGGCCGCTTCTCCTGCCATCGTCTCGATGGTCCGCTTCAACGAAGGCAACCGCTACGGAGATTTCGACCCGACCACCGACCGCGAGACCGGACTCACGCTCGCCGGCCTTCTGCTCGGCGGCGCTCCAGTCATCGCATCTCCACCGTTGGAACAATCCAGCGCGCCCAAGCTTTGGATCTATCTCATTCCCCTCGGGCTGATCCTTCTGCTCCTGTTCAAATCCAAACGCACCCCGGCGCTCTCGCCGGCCACCGCAGCGCCACCGGAAACCATGGCGTGACCGCAGCCGGTCCGGCCACGTCCTTCAACTGCACACCCCGCGATTCCTCACTTTCCACCGCCCCGACTTCCGTTTTCAATCCGGCGCGTCACCCGCCATGCCCCGACTTGCCCTTCTCCAGTCCCGAGCTTTCGCCACCAAGGCCGAAGCCTTCGAACACCACGAAGCTCTGATCCGCGAAGCCGCGAAGAATGGCGCCAATATTGTGGTCACCCAGGAACTTTTCCTCACTCCCTACTTCTGCACCATCGAGGACCCCGCCCTCTTCGACCTCGCCGATCCCCTGCCCGGCCCGGTCACCGACCGCCTCGGCCAGCTCGCCCGAGAACTCCGCGTGGTTATCATTTCCTCGCTCTTCGAGCACCGCGGTGCCGGTCTCTACCACAACACCGCCGCGGTCCACGATGCCGACGGCTTCCTGCTCGGCCTCTACCGCAAAAGCCACATCCCCCAGGACCCCGCATTCGAGGAGAAATTCTACTTCACTCCCGGCGACTCCGGTTGGCCGGTCTGGAACACCAGGTTCGGCAAGATCGGCGTCCTCATCTGTTGGGACCAGTGGTATCCCGAAGCCGCCCGCCTGATGGCCCTCGGCGGCGCGCAAGTCCTCGTCTATCCCACCGCCATCGGCTGGCTGCCGGAAGAAAAACCCGCACTCGGCGACGCCCAGCACTGCGCCTGGGAAACCGTCCAGCGCGGCCACGCCGTCGCCAACGGCTGCTACCTCGCCGCCGTCAACCGCACCGGCACCGAAGGCGAAACCGAGTTCTGGGGCCGCTCCTTCGTCGCCAATCCCTACGGCGAACTCGTCGCCAAAGCCTCCACCGACCGCGAGGAAATCCTCTACCACGACCTCGACCTCAGCGCCGTCGAAGACTTCCGCCGCATCTGGCCCTTCTTCCGCGACCGCCGCATCGATGCCTACGGCGACCTCACCAAGCGCTGGCGCTCCTGAGTTTAAACAATTGCCGCCCGCAGCCCGGCATACGCCGTTTCCCCCAGCGGCGTCGCGTGCTCGTCCAGGATCGCCCGCAGTGCGACCTTCCGCTCCGCCGTGTCCACCCCGCGCCGCGCCGCCTCCGCCACGAACTTCGGGATAATCTCTCCTAACAGCTCCAGGTGAAGCCGGTCGTTGCTCGTCTTCTCCGGATCGTCCCGGTGGTGCCACGCATGCAGTTTGCCGATGAAAAGCGATAGCGGATCCAGCAAAGGAATCCCGTCCACCTCCACCCCGAACCCATACGGACGATCCGGCCCCTCATCGACCCACGGCAGGGCTTCCAAGACTTCGATCACGGTGGACCGACCGTCTGCCAGATCCAGCGGAATCACGTAGTTTTTGCCCATGCCTGCGGGCACTTTCCTTTTCGCCGTGACGAATCCCTTCACCTTCGCACCCCGCAACTTCATCCCTTGGGCGAGTGCATGGGCTACCAGCCGGGTGCCTCGGAAATCGATGTCCTTGCTGAAAATCGGACCTCCCGAATCCACGCCGAAGAACTGCGTCCAAGCACCAACCGCAAGCCCGCCGATCAAGACGAACTCGCCCTCACTGGACCGCGCGGTTTCCGCAACGGTCTCCTCGAAGTCTTCCAATGATACGACTTTCACCACCGGTAGATCGGAATAGTTTTTACCTTCTTCGCCGGAATCACCCGCTGCCATTCCAATCGGGGTGCCTCAAGTAGCTGGCGGTATTCCTCCCACGCCTCGGGCGAGTCCCGGTAGGCCACCCGCGCCGCGTGTTTCTCCGCGATCAAGCGCCGGTGCAGCTCGCTGCCCCATTCCGTCTCGACCACTTCGATTCCGTCCATCGGCGACACGCTAGCACGCTACCCGCTCCCCGGAAATCCTTTGTTCTCCCACCCCAGGGCTACCTCACTTTGGCAAATCAAACCGCGAATGGACGCGAATGGACGCGAATTTCTCCTGACCTCAAAGGCAGACCAAGGGAAACCAGGCAGGAGGCCGGGCGAACTCGATCCCATTCGCGTCCATTCGCGTCCATTCGCGGTTAAAATCCAGAACGAGGTAGCCCTGTCTCCCACCCGGCTCGCCCACGATTTCCGGTTTGGCATTCCCCGGCGGACAACGAAACTCATCCGTCATGGCAAAGCCACACCCCGAACCCGTCGATCCCGCCGCACTCACCGGACTGGCTCTCGCCACCATGAAGTCCGCCAAGTTCCCGATGCTCGCCTCCGACGACGCCGGCCAGCCGCGCCTGCGTCCCGTCTCCCCGGTCAAGACCGACGGCTTCACGGTCTGGGTCGCCAACCTCCGCTGCTACCACAAGACCGGCGAGATCGCCGCCAATCCGAAAGTCGAACTCTGCTACCTCGACGCCGACCACCACCAGGTCCGCATCACCGGCATCGCCGCCATCGAGGCCGACAGGGAGCTCCTCGCCGCGATCTGGGAAAAGAACCCGCTCCTCCGTTCCTACCTCGGCACGCCCGACAACCCGGAACTCATCGTTTACCGCATCGATCCCACCCACGTCCGCTACATGCGCGAATGGGCCTTGGAATATCACGTCGTCGATCCCGCTCAGGCGCGGATCGCGTAATCTTCCACCGGACCCACATCCCAGATGAGGTGCTTGGTCGAGAACTTCAGCAGGTTCCGCCCGTAGCGGCTGCGCGTCGCGACTCCGGAAAGCAGCCGCGTGATCTGCGAGGTGAGATGCTTCTCCATCAGCCGCGGCAGGGCGAACTTGCCATACTTCTCGCTCAACTGCTCGCCGGCCGCGTGCAGCGCATACATCTGCCCGGTATAAAAGTACTCGATCACCTCACCCCAGGCCTCGTGCCAGTCGCGGAGTTCCGCAAAAACCCGGTCGAACGCCTTCGCAAGACGCTCCGGCTGATCGAGGATGCCGATCCCCTTCGCGAACACCCCGCTGTCTAACAAGTCCGCCGAGTGCATCGCCATGAACAAGCCCGGCGACAGCATCGGATCGACGAAACCGAAGGCATCGCCCATCGCCACCCAGCCCGGGCCGTGGCCCCGCTCGGAAATCAACTGGTAGTTGGTGTAGGTCATCACCGGCGTGATCCGGCGCCGTCCCTTGCCCGCGGCCGCCAGCACCGGTTCCGCTTCGATCGTTGCCTCCAGCCGCTCTTCCGCCGTCTCGCCGCGACCCTTCACCGCGGACTTGTCCACCACCACCCCGACCGAAAGCCGGCCCGGCAGCGGGATCCGCCAGCTCCAGCCATGTTCGAGCGTGGTGATCACCACCTGCCCGTCCCGCTGTCCCTCGCTCTCGAAATTCTCAAAGTGGGCGAAATACGCGACATCGTTCCGCTTGCCGCGGGCCGCGTCCACGCCTAACAGCCGGGCGAAGACCCGCGCTCGACCGGTCGAATCCACCAGCAGCTTCGGGTGCTTACCCGCCAGTTCCGGCACCTCGCTCAGACAAGCCGCGGTCAACTGGATCTCCCGTCCCTCATTTCCCCCCTCAAGCTCCGCCCGTCGCTTCACAAAGACCACCCCGAGCTCCTCAGCCCGGGTCCGCAACAGATTGTCATATTCCGGCCGCGGGATGTTGTAGGCGTAGTTTGGCCGCCCCTTGATCGCCCGCTGGGGGAAGAAAAAGTCCAGCCGGCTGCCATCGCGCGCCAGGAAACCCACGCCCGGCTTGTGCTGCGAAAACGCCGCGACCCGCTCTTCGATCCCCAGCCGCCGCATCAAGGTCACCACACTAGGGAGCAACGACTCGCCCACCAACAAATCCGGCCGCTTGTCGTCGTCGAACACCAGCGTCCGGATGCCCCGCTGCGCCAACAACGCCGCCAAAGTGCAGCCCGCCGGCCCGCCTCCCACGATCGCCACCTCGATCTTCGAATTCACGGCCGATGCTTAGCCCCGCTCCGCCACCATGCAAAGCCGAATGCTCGCCGTCCCCCGTCAATCAAAAATCCACAATCATAAATCATAAATCGGCAATCCTCCCCCGCCACTTCCGCCTTCCCCCCTTCCGCGTTCCCCGCTTACCTCCCGCCCATGCGCAACGCCCCCTTGGGCTTCTTCGATTCCGGCGTCGGCGGCCTCACCGTCGTCCGTGCCGTCCAACAGCTTCTTCCCGCCGAGGACATCGTCTACCTCGGCGACACCGCCCGCTTGCCCTACGGCTCGAAAAGCCCGGAAACCATCCGCCAGTTCGCCCACGAGGACGTCCGCTTCCTGCTCAGCCGGGAGGTGAAAATGATCGTCGTCGCCTGCAACACCGCCACCGCCCACGCCCTCCCTTCCCTCCAGGAGCAGTATCGCATCCCGATCATCGGCGTGATCGAGCCCGGCGTCGAAGCCGTCCTGTCCGACCCCGCCGCCCAGCGCATCGGGATCATCGCCACCCGCGGCACCGTCGGCTCCCACGCCTATCAGCACGAGCTCGCCCTGCGCCGCACCGGCCTGATCCTCCACGCCACCCCCGCCCCGCTGTTGGTGCCGCTGGTCGAGGAAGACTGGCTCGACCACCCCGCCACCCGCGCCGCCCTGCACACCTACCTCGACCCGATGCTCGACCGCGGAATCGACACCCTGATGCTGGCCTGCACCCACTACCCGCTGCTCATTCCGGTGCTGAAGGATTTCCTCCCCGACGGCGTACGCCTCGTCGACTCCGCCACCACCTGCGCCGAGCACGTCCGCAACCAACTGACCGAGCTCAACCTCCTCTCGGAGGATTCCACTCCCGGCAGCCTCCAGATCAACCTGACCGATATCTCCGATCAATTCGAAGACCTCGCCCGCCGCTTCCTCGCCCGCTCGCCGGGGAGGATCCAGCGGGTCAGCTTGTGATCCGCGAAGTTCCGATCACTTGGAATCGAGCGAATCCACCCGAAGCACTCGGACTTCGACGGGCTTCCCGTCCTTGCGGATTTCCCGCTTCAATAGGGTGAACCCGATCACCGTGGCCGTGGTCAGGCTGCCCCCGCCGTTGTCCTGATACTCCACCTTGTAATGGTCGCCTTCGACATCGATCACCCGGTAGCGCTTGAAGCCCGCTTCCCCGGTCTCCCTGAAGACGGTCCATCCGCCCTCCAGCTTGACCCCGTCTCCGGAAAACTGGTTCCGGTTCGACTCCACCGCGTCCAGATTGATCTCCGTCGCCATCGGGGACTCCGGGTCGGAAACCCAACTCTGGATCAATCCGAAAACCTGCGGGTGGGTTTTGAACGGCAACGCGGCAGCGGCTTTCCCCGGCTCTTCCGCGAAAAGGCCGGAGGCAGACAGGGCGACCGCCAGAACGGCAATCGCGAGATTACGGGTGAAGGACGACGGCGGGTGGGTTTTCATGGTCGGGTTTTGTGATGAATGAACTCGTCCCTGCTCGCAACTCCAGATCGGGGAAACCTTCGGGCTGGACTCGGGCATCGAGACGCGGCGAAGCACCACCTGACCCGGCAACACCCAGGAGCGTTCCGGACAACCTGGCAAGATCGAACGAGCTCTATCTCCTCGCCGAAAAGTCCGCCCCCGGCAGCCTCCAGATCAATCTGAACGACCTCTCCGAACAATTCGAAGACCTCGCGCACCGCTTCCTCGCCCGCTCAACGAGAAAGATCCAGCGGGTCAGTTTATGAGAATTGTGCCCGAACTTCTGTCCTGTTCAGCCTTTCTTCTCCAGCAGCCGGTCGGGCGTGGAAAAATGGGCCCAACTCCAGGTCTTCACGAGCCGGTGGGAGTAATGCTTCCGTGGCCCGAACATCAGCATTGCAAGTTGTGGGAGGTCCTCCAAAGGACTCAAATCACCGTCCTCGACCGTGGTACTCGATCCCGCGAAGGCAAAAGCACGAAGCTTTTTCAGGCTCCGCGAGAACGCAAGGGTTCTGATCTTCCCGCAGTCCGAAAGGCTGAGGATCTCGAGACCTGCGATTCCTGCGACTGGCGCGAAGTCTTGAATCGCCTTGCTGCCGCCGATCACCAACCACTTGAGGCGCTCAAAGCGGTCCAATTCGTCGATCTGCGTGAGCTTGCGGCAGTTGAGCAGCTCCAGCTTTTCCAACTGGAAAAGACCGTCGATTGCCGCCAGTGACCTGAGATCGGAGTTAGCAATGGTGAGCCTCTTTAGGGATCTCAACTCATTGATTCCTGCCAACTGCGCTTCTTTCGCCCCATCGAGATAAAGTGACTCCAGACCTTTGCAACGGAAGACAGTCTCCCCTCCTGGAAACCAATTCATGGAACACGACTGGAGTCGCTGGAGACCGGAAAAATCAACCGGTCGGCGGGAGTGACAGGAAAGATTCAGCCTTTCCAAACCAACAAGATCCGCAACCGGAGACAGGTCCTCGATGGTTCCTGAAATCAACTCAAGCCCGCGTAACCATGGAACCTCGCGAAGAAAGACGCACCCGTCACTTTTCCACCCCCACGCATAACTTGCCTGGAGCGCCGGAATGCGCCGCTCCTTCATCACTGCGGCAACCTCAGGTCCCCAGCACCCTTTTAGCCTGACTCCCTCAAGAGGCCCGCGGTCGTCTCGGCACAGGGGAGCCACCGAAGTGCTTTCAAAAAGGCTCACAATCTCGAAGTCCATGACACCAAGTGAATTCTTGTCATGGGCGCTGTCGATCTTTGAGCGGGCCCCGGATTCAAATTCTACGCTTCAAAAGCGGGGACAAGGCTACGATTTTGAGGAGGTGGTTGAATCTGGTTGGGGAGACGTTGAAGGCAGCAGCAGATGCTCGACAGCCCGCAACCCGCTGCTACCTTCGGCCCGTGGAAAAAGTCGCGATCAAACGGCCTTTGGCAATGGAAGGAATTCCTCCGTTGATCGAAGATCCCCAGGAAGCGCTCGCGGTCTTCGAGGAGATCCTGAAGCGCGGCGCGATGTTCTACCCGAATGCCGATGAATCTACAAAAGAACATCCGAGAGTTTGTCGAATTGTTGCTCTCGCGGAAAGTTGAGTTCCTGCTCGTCGGTGGCTATGCCCTCGCTTTCCACGGCGCGGCCCGGTTCACCGAAGACATCGACTTTCTCGTGCTGGTTTCGCCGGAGAACGCAGCGAAGCTTGCCGACCTGATCGAGGACTTCGGTTTCGGCGAGCTGGGACTGTCCAAGGAGGACTTTCTCGACCCCGATCAAGTGATCCAACTCGGCCGTGCACCCCACCGTATCGATCTTCTAACGGGGATCAGCGGCGTGGGATGGGACGAAGCGTGGGCTTCCCGCATCGAGGTCGAATTCGACGGATTCCTGATTCCGGTCATTGGAAAAGCCGCCTTGGAAGCGAACAAGCAAGCCACCGGCCGGCCTCAGGATCTCGCGGACTTGGCGCGCTTGCGGAAGCAGCCATGAGTTCCTTGCCGCGGTCGATAGTCCCCGCATTCCATGTTCGACGTCCGCCGTCCGATCCTCAATGCTCCCTCCGATGACCGCCCCGGCCCTGCGTCGCCTTCTGGATGAAATCGGACCCGTCGATGCCACCGGCATCGAGGAGCGGGTCGCCAAGTTCACCACCCGCTCGATCAAGAAGCAGTCGAAGCTCTTCGGCCTGCGGCTCGCGGTGACGATGGTCGACCTGACCACGCTCGAAGGCAAGGACACCCCCGGCAAGGTCGCCTCCCTCTGCCAAAAGGCGCTCTGCCCCCACGAAGGCGACATTCCGATGGTCGCCGCGGTCTGCGTCTATCCCTCGATGGTCAAGCACGCCGCCAAACACGTGAAGGGCAAGGGCGTGAAGATCGCCAGCGTCGCCACCGCCTTCCCCTCCGGCCAGGCCCCGCTCAAGACCCGCCTCGCCGAAGTCCGCCAGGCGGTCGCCGACGGCGCGGACGAGATCGACATGGTCATCAACCGCGGTGCCTTCCTCGAAGGCGAATTGGCGCTCGTCCAGGATGAGATCGTGCAAGTCCGCGAGGCCTGCGGCGACGCCACGCTCAAGGTCATCCTCGAGACCAGCGAGCTCGAAACCTACGACCACATCCGCGCCGCGTCCTTCCTCGCGATGCGCGTCCTGCGTCCCGGCGATTTCATCAAGACCTCCACCGGCAAAACCTCCGCCAACGCCACCCTCGGCAACAACCAGGTGATGATCGAGGCCATCCGCGACTTCTACCTCGCCACCGGCACGGAGATCGCGATGAAGCCCGCCGGCGGCATCCGCACCGCCAAGCAGGCGCTGCAGTTCCTGATCGCCGTCAAGGAAACCCTCGGCGACGCCTGGCTCAACAACGCCCGCTACCGCTTCGGCGCGTCATCCCTCCTCAACGACCTGCTCCGCCAGCTGGAAACCCAGCGCACCGGAGCCTACCAGGCCCCCTACACCTTCAGCGACGACAGCACGGGTTATTGAAATAGGTCCTATTCGACCTATAGGACCTATCCTCCCCTTTTCCACCATGCCCGCCAAAAAATCCCCCGCCCGCCCGCGCGAACTCCTGTTCGGCGACCTCTGGGAATTCGACCCCGCCCCGGAGTCGGCCGAGCCCTTCATCGCGCCGCGCTACGGGCTGTTTATCGACGACAAGTTCACCGCGCCGAAATCGCGGAAATACTTCGACACCATCGCCCCGCGCAACGGGGCCAAGCTCAGCGAGATCGCCCTCGCCAACGCCGCCGACGTCGATGCCGCCTACACCGCCGCCGCCAAGGCCTTTCCCGCCTGGTCGAAGCTGCCGGGCAAGGAACGCGGCAAGTATCTGTTCCGCATCGCCCGCCTGCTCCAGGACCGCGCCCGCGAGTTCGCCGTGGCGGAGACCCTCGACGGCGGCAAACCGATCAAGGAGTCGCGCGACTTCGACCTGCCGATGGCCGCCGCGCATTTCTTCTACCACGCCGGCTGGGCGGACAAACTCGAGTTCGTCGCCCCCGGCCGCACGCTCCAGCCGCTCGGCGTGGTCGGCCAGATCATCCCGTGGAACTTCCCGCTGCTGATGCTGGCGTGGAAAATCGCGCCCGCCCTTGCTACGGGAAACACCGTAGTTCTGAAGCCCGCCGAGACCACCTCGATCACCGCGCTGAAGTTCGCCACCATCCTCCAACAAGCCGGACTGCCGCCGGGCGTCGTCAACATCGTCACCGGTGCCGGCGAAACCGGGGCCGCGGTGGTCGATCATCCGCTCGCCGCCAAGATCGCCTTCACCGGTTCTACCGAGGTCGGCAAAATCATCCAGCGCGCCCTTGCCGGCAGTGGCAAGAAGCTCAGCCTCGAGCTCGGCGGCAAGGCGGCCAACATCGTCTTCGAGGACGCCCCGCTCGACCAGGCGGTCGAAGGCATCGTCAACGGCATCTTCTTCAACCAGGGCCACGTCTGCTGCGCCGGCTCCCGCCTGCTGGTCCAGGAAAGCGTGGCAGATCTCGTCGTCGCCAAGCTCAAGCGCCGGATGCAGGTCCTCCGCGTCGGCGACCCGCTCGACAAGAACACCGACATCGGCGCGATCAACTCCGCCGAGCAGCTCGCTAAAATCAAGGATCTCGTTGCCAGCGGCGTGAAGGAAGGCGCGGAACTCCACCAGCCCTCCTGCAAGCTGCCCGCCAAGGGCTTCTACCACGCACCCACGCTCTTCACCAAGGTCAGCCAGAGCCACCGAGTCGCCCGCGAGGAAATCTTCGGCCCGGTGCTTTCCGTGCTCACCTTCCGCACGCCGGAGGAAGCGATCGAAAAGGCCAGCAACACCCCCTTCGGCCTCAGCGCCGGCGTCTGGACCGACAAGGGCAGCAAAATCCTCAAGATGGCCGCCGAGCTGAAAGCCGGCGTCGTCTGGGCCAACACCTACAACAAGTTCGACCCCTCCAGCCCCTTCGGCGGCTACAAGCAAAGCGGCTTCGGCCGCGAGGGAGGGAAGCACGGGTTGCTGGATTATGCGATTCTGAAATAGGACCTATTCGACCTATAAGACCTATGACTTTACCCATCACCAAAACCCCCAAGTGCTACGTCGGCGGCGCCTTCATCCGCTCGGAGTCCGGCCGCGTCTACGAGACGCATCGTAGTTCCGGCGAGTTCCACGCCAACATCCCGCGCTGCACCCGCAAGGACGTCCGCAACGCCGTCGAGGCCGCCGCCAAGGCCGGTGCCGGCTGGGCGAAGCGCACGCCCTACAATCGCGCCCAGATCCTCTACCGCCTCGCCGAGATGCTGGAAGCCCGCGCGCCCGAAATGGCGGCAGCCCTTAAGGAGTGTCGACGTTCCGTCGACACGACCTCCCCCGAACAAGAAGTCCGCGCCACCATCGACCGCATCGTCCACTTCGCCGGCTGGGCGGACAAGTACGAGCAGGTCCTCGGCAGCGTGAACCCGGTGGCCAGCCCGCACTTCAATTTCACCATCACCGAACCGATGGGCACCGTCGGCATCCTCGCGCCGGAAGACGCACCCTTGCTCGCCCTGATGACCCTCATCCTGCCGGCCATCACCACCGGTAACAGCGTCGTCGCCCTCGCCTCGCACGCCGCGCCCTACCCGTCCATCCTGCTCGGCGAGATGCTCGCCACCAGCGATCTCCCCGGCGGCGTGGTCAATCTCCTCACCGGCGAACGCAAGGAGATGCTCCCGACCTTCGCCACCCACGAACACCTCCGCGCCGTCGCCGCCACCGCGACCCAGGAAGAAGCGACCGCCCTCCAGCAAGGTGCCGCCGAATCGGTCAAGCGGGTGATCCTCCACGACCCGAAAACCGACTGGTTCTCCTCCAGCCACGATTCTCCCTACTCCCTCCGCGACTTCACCGAAGCGAAGACCGTCTGGCACCCGATTGGGGCCTGAGCGGTCGGTTCACTCCGGCTTGTAACTCCTCGCCGCATCTCCCATCCCCGCCTCTTCGGCGGCTTCGATCACGTGGTCTGGCAGCCGCCCTCCCTCGCGTTCCCACTCGCTGCGAAACATGGTCTTCAAAGCTTCATTCCGCCTGTCGACATCGCCGACCCGCACCAGCCATCTCAGTCTTTCGCTCCAGCCTCTGCCCTTGACCTGGTATGCCATCGAAATCTCGGCGGAGTCTCGCGTCGCGTCGTCGGGTTGTGACTCCAACCATTCGACCGCCCTATCCAGATCCTCTTTTGCCAAATGATAAATGATCTTTGAAAGCCGGTCTTCCTCGCGCTCGGCGTCGGCAAATTCCTGAGCCATATACCACTCGATCCCCCTCTCTGTGTCGCGGTCCAACATCACCAACGCCACATCCTCGATGTCGTGATCGCGCGCATTGTCCACGGCTTGCGTTTCCACCCAAGCCGCCGCGATCGTTGGGTCTGCCTTGCTGAGCTTCTCAATCGCTTCGGTCCGCGCGTCGTAAACACCGATGCACCGGTCGAGCAGCTCCACCAGCTCTTCAGGAGCCTTCGCGTTGCGGACCAGCGCCACCATCACCTCGTCCCGCTTGTCGGGATCCGAGTCGTCACCGACCTCCCGCGCCAGCGCCTCCGGATCGTGCTTCGCCATGCCATCGTAGTAGGCTTGGCGGAAATCATCATTCTCCATCAAGTCCCGCAGCTCCTCCTGATCCAACTGCTTCATCCCTGCCTCGAACCAGTGCTTCGCCCCCTCCGGATCGGCTGCTACCCAAGAATTCATCACCATCAACGAAGCCGTGTCCTCCGACCCGTCCCAGATCGAGGCAAGATCTCCGGAATGGATCAGACGCATTGCTTCAGGCCCATTCAACTCAGCCAACCGCGTGAGAACGCAAATGCGCGCCATCTCCGCGAACTCAGCTCCTCTGATGCTGTCCTCCGCTTTGGAAAGACTTGCCAAGACATCCAGCACTTCGCTCTCCCGCAACTGGGTCAGCAGGTAGATCCGCCGGATCAACTCCATCGGGTTGAGCTGGGTCTCGGACCGGATTCCTTCGAACGACGCGATCAAATCCCGCACATCTGTGACCGCGTCGCCGCTCGACAAGCGCGCCAACGGCGAACCCGCAGACCGATTGCCAGACGCGCGGGATTCCGACTTTCCGGCCAATTCCTCCGAACCTGCCGCGGCACCCCCACCCTGACTGGCGAACAACCGGAACTCCCCGCGATCCGTCACGATCACCGGACGCAGCAGGAAACCTCCCGCCAAACCCAGCGCCATCCCCGCGGGAAGCTTCCATGACCCGGCTTTCATGATCGGATCGCGCCACAAAAGCGCCTATCGGTCAAGCTGCTAGAAAATCAGCATTTCCTCACCCGCCACCCCCCCGACACCTCGCCCAAGCGGTAAAGTTCACCGCTTTCATCCACCTTCCCGCAGCGCAGCATCCCGCCGTCGTAGTCCGCCCACAAGGCCGGGCAGGGATTCATGAAGGCCCCGAGGTTGATCACCAGCCTCCCGCGCCTGTGCCAGATGCCGGCGCGGTGGAAGTGACCTTTGATGATGATCTCCGCCTTCGGAAAATAGCGCTCGGCGAAGGCCGCCGCGGCGTCGGCCTGGGTCGCCCAGACCCGCAGCATCTCGAACGCCCGGCGCGGCGGCCGGACCGCATCCAGCGCGCGCTGCCAGAGCTGCTTGCCCTTCGGATACTCCGCCGCGCGCAGCACCAGCGCCATCTCGCGCGCCAACACGATCCGTTCCGCGGGGTCGTCGATCACCGCTTCATATCTCTTCCACAACTCCCCGACCTGGTCCTGCCGCGTCAGCGCCTCGCGGCTCCAGGGCGAGCCGTCGGGAAACAACGCGTCGCCGTGGGTGATCAAAATCCGCCCGCCCGCCAACTCCACCCAGCCGGGACCGTGCCAGCCCGGATCGTGGTTGCCGGAGAGAAAGATCGGCTCCACCCCTTCCTCGGCGCAGATCCTTGTCAAATCGTCTAACATCTCCGCCGACCGCTCGCGGAACGCCCGCGCGAGCTCTTGCCAGGTGTCGCCGTTGAAAATCACCGTAGCCGCCCCCGCAATCAACGGCCGCAAGCTCTCCGCCGACGCGATGCGCGACACGCGGTGCCCGAGGTGAAGGTCGGACAAGATGCGGACCGGGTAATTCATGCCTTCACGAGCGATCTCTGGCGGACGGCCTCATACAGACAAACCCCCGCCGAAACCGACACGTTCAGGCATTCCACCTTACCGGCCATCGGCAGCTTGGCGAGGAAGTCGCAGTTCTCCTCGGTCAGCCGCCGCATCCCCTTCTCCTCCGCCCCGAGCACGATCGCCAGCGGTCCCTTGAGATCGAGTTCGTAGAGCAGCTTGTCGGTGTGATCCGTGGTCCCGACGATCCACACGCCGGCCTTCTTCAAATGCTCCATCGTCCGTGCCAAGTTGGTCACCTGGATGAAGGGCACGTGGTCCGCCGCGCCGACCGAAATCCGGCGCACGGTCTCGGTGATCCCGACCGCCTTGTCCTTCGGCGCGACCACCGCGTGCACTCCCGCCCCATCGGCGGTGCGCAGGATCGCCCCCAAATTATGAGGATCCTGGACGCAGTCGAGGATCAGCAGGAAGGGCACCGGCGTCTCCGCGATGATCCGCGCGAGGTCATCCTCGTCGAGCGCCGGACCCGACGACGGGTTCTCTTCCACCTTGCGGACGTGGCGATTTTCGCGGGCCTCATGTTCGTGGCGGCGGGGCTTCATGGGCGGAGCATGGAAAGAGCCCCGGGTCCGGGCAAGCGATCACCTGCAAATCCGGCGATTCTTTCCGCGTCCGGCATCACTCCCTCGCCGGACCGATGGTCCCGCCGGACACGAATTCCGCTGCCGTCACCGTCTGACGCTTGTCCTTCTTGCCGCGGCTCACGTTCGACGCCCAGTTCAAGATCCGCCTTACCACCGGGCGATTGTCCCAGCGGATATGAGCCACCGTCGGCCAGCACCACTCGAAGGCGGGGTCCGCATCGGTGCAAACCAGCGAAACGTCCTCCGGCACCCGCACCCCTCGCCGGGTAAGAAACTGCTGCGTGGCGACGAAAAACGGCGCTTCATCAACAAGCAGCGCGGTTGGCGGCGTGAGCTGGAACAGCGATTCAACCCGAAATCCGAAGTTGAATGATTTCGAGCTAAGCGGCGCACGTTTTTGCCGCTGATGCTCCGTCTGCCATCTCCTCTCCGGGTGGCTCTGGCGGCAACTTCGGCGAAGTTGCTCCA
>NEUO01000057.1 GCA_002304315.1 Verrucomicrobiia bacterium Tous-C4TDCM | reverse complement strand
GGGAACAGGGAACAGGGAACAGGGAACAGGGAACAGGGAACAGGGAACAGGGAACAGGGAACAGGGAACAGGGAACAGGGAACAGGGAACAGGGAACAGGGAACAGGGAGATCAAGATTGTGGCAGTTCGATCCATCAAAGAAATGGAAGTGTATCGTAAGGCATCGCTGTCGCGATGCAGGCCTTTGCCCTTTCGAGGCGCTTTCCGCCGGAGGAGCGCTGGGCGCTCACGGGACAGATCCGGCGGTCTTCGCGTTCAGTCTGCAACAATCTCCGGGAGGCTTGGGCGAAGCGACGCTACGAAGCCCACTTCGTTTCCAAACTCACCGACTGCGATGGCGAAGCCAACGAGACGGACTCGTCGATCGATTTCGCGTTGGACTGCAAATACATCACCCTTGAAGAACACAGCGAATTGGTCTCCCTCAATTCCGAAGTTTGTCGCATGCTCGGCTCCATGATAATCAATCCCGCTCCCTTCCTCCTGTCTCCTGTCTCCTGTCTCCTGTCTCCTGTCTCCTCTCCCATCGCAACCCGGATCGTCCTCGTCGACGATCACCCGATGATCCGCGAGCGGTTGGTCGAGCTGATCGAGCGGGAGCCGGATCTCGAAGTGTGCGGCGAGGCGGAGGACCGGCACGAGGCCATCGAGCTCATCGCCGAGACGCGGCCCGGGCTGGCGATTGTCGATCTCACCCTGAAATCGTCACTCGGGATCGAACTGATCAAGGATCTGCAAGTGCTGCATCCCGAGGTGAAGATCCTGGTGGTATCGATGCAGGACGAAATGACCTACGCCGAACGCTGCATTCATGCGGGCGCCAGCGGCTACATTACCAAGCAGCAGGCGAGCCGGCACGTTATGCAGGCCATCCGGTGCGTGCTTGGCGGGGGCTTGTATCTGAGCGAGGCCGTCACCGGTCATTTGGTCAGCCGCTCGGTCGGTCGGCAGGCACCGGGTGATTCCGGCCTCGCCGTGTCGTTGCTTGCCGACCGGGAATTGCAGGTCTTCGAACTGATCGGCAAGGGTTCCAGCACGCGGCATATTGCCGAATTGCTCATCCTCGACGTGAAAACCATCGAAACTTACCGGGCACGCATTAAAGAAAAACTTGGCCTGAAAGACGGACCGGAGCTCTTGCAACGGGCGATCGCGTGGGTGCATCGAGGCGCGGGGTAAGCTTTCGCTGGGATATCCCTGAGATGTATTAAATGTCAATAAGCCACGTAGTGTTATCCACTACACCAGATTCAGGCAGCCGCCTGCTGGACAAGCGCCACGAAAGAGACGAGGGTCTTCTACCCAGCGCATGAAACCTAACTTTCAGCCAAAAAGTTTCTCTTTCTTTTTCACGATCGCGATTTTGTTTCCCTCGATCGCGACCGCGGCTCCGGGTGATCTCGACAATGACGGCCTGCGCGACGAGGTCGAAACCAACACCGGCACCTACGTTTCTCCCGCCAATACCGGCACCAATCCAGCGATTGCCGACACGGACGGTGACAGCCTCCCGGACGGGATGGAGGTAAACCTCGGGACGGTGCCGACCAGCGCGGCGAGCAAGGTTAAAAGACCGAACATCATTTACATCCTGGTTGATGACCTTGGCTACGGCGAAGTGGGCTGTTTCTGGCAGAATCAGCGGACTGGAACGTGGAAATTCGCTACACCCGGACTTGACGCAATGGCGGCCGAAGGAGCCAAGCTAACCCACCATTACGTCGGCGCCCCGATTTGCGCCCCGTCTCGCGCTTCATTTCTGCTTGGGCAGACCCAAGGTCACTCGGAAGTCCGCGACACCCAGTTCGACAAAGCCCTGCCGAACAATCACACGCTCGCAAGGATGCTCAAGTCGTCGGGCTACAACACCGTCCACATCGGCAAGGCGGGGCTTGCGGGCACCATGACGCGTAACGGTGCTTCTTCGGTGGGGCTGGCAGGGCACCCCCTCTACCGCGGGTTTGATCGGTTTTTCGGTTACCTTTTTCATCCCGACGGCTGGGAGCACTATCCCCGAAACGGTGCGAATCAGTACAATTCAAGAATCTACAGTGACTTCACTGCGGTTACAGACGCTCATGTCGATCTCTACACGAGCGACGCATGGACTGCTTTTGCAAAGAAGTCGATCATTGACCAGACCACCAATCGTCCGGACCAACCGTTTTTCATCTACCTTAGCTATGATACTCCGCACTTCTATGGCCAGCACGCGCCGGCGCCTAATTACCCTAGTGGGGGTGGCCTGAGTGGGGGGATTCAATGGGTCGGAGCGCCTTCGTATACGAACACGGCGACCAACAACTCCGCCAACATCGACAACATCGCCAATAAGCATCCTTCTGTAAATTCGACCTGGTATCCGGCCGCGCAGAAGCACGTCTCGATGATCCGGCGGATTGATAGCTCCGTCGCCGATATCCTTCAAACCCTGCGCGATCTCGGGATTGATGACGACACGATGGTCGTCTTCACCTCCGACAACGGGCCGGCAGAAACCGTTGTTTACCCCCCGAGTTTTGAAAGCTACGGCGGCTTTGAAGGGCTGAAAGGGGATCTTTGGGAGGGTGGGATCCGGGTGCCCACCATCGTCTGGTGGCCTGGCAAGATTCCTGCCACGAACCAACTGACGAATATCCGCGATGTTGCGAGGCCCTGCGGAAACTGGGACTGGATGGCGACCTTCGCCGAGATGGCGAAGATCCCCGCGCCAGCCTTCACGGATGGAACTTCGATGATTCCGACACTGACGGGCCAGGGAGAGCAACCGGACAAGGGCCATCTTTATTTCGAGTTCAACTACGGTGGATCAACCGGGAACCTGATCGAATTTGCCAACCATCGAAACGACCCGCGCGGCCAGATGCAGGCGATTCGCGTGGGGGATTTCATGGGGGTCCGCACTGCCATTTCCAGTGGCACCGAACCCTTCCGGATCTACAACGTGGTTAGTGACCTGAAACAGGCGAATGACGTGGCACCTGCTCGTGCCGATCTGCAAGATCGAATGAAGTACCTCGCGATCACCGCCCGCCGCAAAGGGGCGGGAATCAACCGGACTTTTGACAACGTGCCTCTGCCTGACGTTACCCCGGGATTGGTCGAAAATGGACTGCACTGTAAAACCTACGAAGGCTACTGGCCATGGCTTCCTGAATTCAACCAACTAGCCGCCACGTCGGATGTAGGGAGCTCAACCATTTCCCCTGTGCCGCGGACCAGGGAGGATGATTTCGGACTTGCCTTCACGGGGTTCGTCTCAGTGCCGACCGCCGGATCTTACGTGTTCACTTTGAACTCAGATTCCGGAAGTTGCCTGTGGTTGCACGAGTCGCGGGTCATCGACAACGACTATCTCCACGTTCCGGTTAAGGCGTCGGGTCCGGTTTATCTAGAGGCAGGCCTGCATCCGATCCGCTTGTATTACCGGCATCAAACTGGTGATCCAGCCCTGAGCCTGAGTTACTCCGGTCCCGGCATTCCGACTCAGCCGGTTCCGGCCTCATCTTTTTTTGTTGCCGGTCCTCCGCCCGTCTTGCAGCCCGACGAAGTGACTACCCAGCGGAACACGCCCGTGCTGATCGACGTGCTGGCTAACGATACCAGCACCGTGCCGCTCTCGGTCGTTTCGGGCGGACCCACGGTTCTCGGCACCACGCCGGTGGAATTGAATCAGATCCTTATCACTCCATATGCCGGGTTGATCGGCTACTCCGAATTCCCGTATGTCGCGAGCAACGGTTTCAGTTCGCCGACTTCCTCCATCCGCGCGACGGTCCTCTTCGACAACGAGATCTGGTTTCCCTTTGAGGACGCGGCGGGAACCGTGGTGAAACAGTACGGAGCGACCTTGCCCTTTTCAGGAACTCTCTCCGGGGCCGCCAACCCAGCAAATGCCTGGAAGCTCGGCAAGTTCGGCCTCGGGCTCCAGTTCGACGGGATCGACAACCAGGTGAATCTTCCCGGTCTCGCGTTGCCGACCGGCCAGACGCCGCGGACCTTCTCCTTCTGGCTGAAAACCTCGTCGCGTTCATCGCCGGAACTTCAAACCTTGTTCAGCTACGGCTCGAATTCCACCGGTGCGCGTTACGTGCTGCGCCTGGACAATAGGGCGAATGTGGAGTCCGACCATGCGCTCCGGTTGGAGGTCAACAGCGGCCAGATCACGGGAACCCGCCCGCTGAACGACGGGGTGTGGCACCATGTGGCGGTCGTGAACGACGATTTCAATTCAAACGGACAGGTGAACGTGAACGAGACGAAGATCTTCGTCGATGGTGTCCTCGACCCGGCTTCTTCCTTTTCCGGCCGGGTGCTTGCAACGGGTTCCAACAACGTGCCCTGCATCGGAGGTTCGAACCACAATGTGGACTACAATTTCGTCGGGAGCATCGATGACCTGCGCATTTTCTCCCGCGGGCTTTCCGACGCCGAGGTGGTGGCGCTCAGTGCAACCGTTCCCCGCTATCTAAACGAGGCGAGCGTAAATCCGGATTACGATGGCGACGGCATGTCTGATGAGGACGAATGGACTGCCGGGACGGATCCGATGGATTCGAACTCGCTCCTAAAAATTCTTGAGACCGTGGTGAATGGCGGAAATGTCAGTCTTTCCTGGGTGGGGACGGTTGGCCGTGATTATCAGGTGGAGGAAAGCTTCGATCTCATCGAGTGGCATCTGGTTCCCGGCAAGGGTCCGGTGAGAATTGAGACTCCGGTAACTCCGGGCGGGCCGATCATCCCCCCGTTCCTTTCGGTGACCGTCCCGAAGGCGGGGCCTGGCCGGCAGTTCTTCCGCCTGCGGGTCAGTCTTTCGGCGCCTTGAGGGATCATAAGTGAGCTCGGGGGGCAGCTCTGGCGGGGAGCGCGCTCGACACCACGTGTTGTTGTAACCCTCGCGGTCCGCCGTGGCCGCCGGCCTTGCCGGCTGGATTCTAACTGAACCGTACACGCACCGTGACCTCAGGCCGGTTTCCAGCGGTGGCGCCGGAAACGACCCGAGAGCGCATGTGCTCCCCGCGGGCCACCGCCCAACGCCCCACCGATCCACGGATCCACGGATCCACCGGCCATGACCTTCTCCATCATCACGCCCAGTTTCAATCAGGGCGGGTTCATCGCCGATTGCATCGAGAGCGTCCTCGCTCAGAAAGGGGTCGCGGTGGAACACATCGTCACCGACGCGGGGTCGACCGACGAGACCCTGGCGGTGCTGGCCCGGTATCCGCACTTGAAATGGGCGAGCGAGCCGGACGGGGGGATGAGCGACGGGATCAACAAGGGATTCCGGCAGGCAAGCGGGGACTGGGTGATGTGGCTCAACTGCGACGACTACCTGCTGCCTGGCGCGCTGGAGAAGGTCGTGGACTACATCCGCAGCCATCCGGAGGCGGACATCGTCCACGGCGACTGCATTTACGTGAAGGAAGACAAGACCCCGATCCGGCGGAAGTACGACACGCCGGTGGATGAATGGGACTTTTTATTCGTGGGTTGCTGCATTCCATCCACTTCGACGTTCTACCGGCGTGAGATCATTACCGGCGGTCACTTGCTCGATGTTGGCTACCGCAATTGCATGGACTGGGAATACTACCTGCGGCTGATGCGGCTGGGCTACCGCTTCGGCTATGTTCCGGAGGCACTGGCGGGGTTCCGCTGGTACGAGGAGAGCACGACGCAGAAGCATTGGCAGCGGATGATCGACGAAGGGCTGAAGGCCCAGCGCGATCATCTCGCGGCGCGCGAGATGCCGAGTTGGCTTGGCGGAGCGGGCGTCTTGAAGGGGATGCGCCGCTTGTTCCAACTGCGTCGTGTCGCCAAGCGCTGGATGATCCATCGCCGCTGGCATTGAATCGTCAGGCCTCTCCCGGGACTAGCTCCCGAAGTCCCACTTTTTTCCGCTTTTTCATCCCGATGCCCAAGCCTTGTATCGTTGTCTTTGCCCAGGTGCCGCCGCCTGAGCATGGCCAGAGCCGTATGATTGCCTTGATGCTGGAGGGCCTTCGGAAAGTGGCCCCGCAACTGAGCGTGCATCATGTGGATGCCCGCTTTTCCGACACGCTGGAGGATATCGGGGGAACCAGTTGGTCGAAGTTCACGAGGTCGGCCCGTTATGTGATTCAGGCATTGGTGCTTCGCTTCCGCCATCGGCCGGAACTGCTTTACTATGTGCCGGGTCCGGTAAGGTGGAGCGCGGTCATGCGGGACTGGCTGATCCTCGGGATCCTGCGCCCCTTCTATCCGAAAGTCGTGTTTCATTGGCACGCCATCGGCCAAGGGGAATGGGCGCAGGGCTCGCCTCGACTTCACCTGACAAGCACGGGGTGGATTGACCGGATTGCGCGCCGAATTAGTGCGCGGGTTCTGCGGGAGCCGACGATGTCGATCGTTCTGACCGACCACTCGGCAAAGGACGCCGCTGCCGTCGCTTCGTGGCAGACCCGCCTGGTGTGCAACGGAATCGCGGATCCGTGCGCCGAGTTGGCGGGAACGATCGAGTCTTTGCGGCGCGAGCGGGCGGGGGAGCTTGCCTCCTCGGCAAGGCCACGGTTCAAGGTGCTTTTCCTGTCGGTCGGGACCGTGGAGAAGGGCTTGCTGGATCTCCTTGAAATGGTGCAGCAATTTCTCACGGACGCACCACCCGGGTGGGGAATCGATCTCACCATCGCCGGCGGTGTGCAACGATCCTGCCAACGGGAGTTCGGAGCCCGCTTGGAAGAAATCAAAGCGCAGCAGGGCGACCGGCTTTCCGTCGTACTCAAGGGCTATGTCAGCGGTGCGGAGAAGAGCCGCTGCCTCATGGCACAGGATGTCTTCGTGGCACCCAGTCGTTGGGAGAGCTTCGGATTGACGGTGGTGGAAGCGATGGCTCACGGCCTAGTGGTGGTGGCAGCGGCTTCCGACGGAGTTCATGGTGTTCTTCCGGAAGGATATCCTTATCTTTCTCCAGTGGCGGAGCCTGCCGGACTTGCACGAAATCTACGGACTTGCTGCGAGTCCATCCTGAACGGCAAGGGTGGCGAACTGGGGCTCTGGTTGCGCCAGACCTTTGTGGATCGCTACCAGCTTGAGGCATTTTTCCTGAATGTCACCGGAGCGCTGCATGCATTGGTCCGCTCGGAGAGTGTGCTGCCGGCTGTCCGGACCCGCCCGATTCTGCTCACAATCTATCTGGCCGATCAGAATCCGAAACTCGGAAGAAGCCTCGGGATTTCCCGGATGACGCAGGTCTTGTTGGGAGAGCTTGCGACGAGGCAGGCGCTGGCACTCCGGGGAATTACGTCGCGTTCCTCGATCCAGATGCCCGCGGGCGGCGAATCTTCGGTCGTGCCTTGGAACACGCGGAGCCGTGTTTCCCGTGTGGTCACCGACCACTTGCATCCGCTCTGGCAGTTGGGCAAGCAGCCGGACTTGTGGTACTTTCCCAAGGGCTTCCTGCCCCGGATCCACCTGGCTTGCTCGCCTTCGGTCGTCACGATCCACGACACGATCATCCAGTACTACAGCGACCACTATCCGGAGTGGCGGACGGACATGGAGTATCGCTACTGGGCCAGCATGTTGCGGCACACGCTCCGTCATGCCGATGCCATCCTGACCATTTCCGAATCAGCGAAAGAGCAGATCCAAGTGTTCATGGAACGGCACCGGATTCCTGCCAAGGAGATCACGGTGACCTACGAGCCTTGCTTGTACGAAGATGTGCCCCAGCCGCGGTCGCCGTCCAAGGCCGACTACGTGCTGCACCTCGGATCGCGCGAGCCTCACAAGCGGACCGCCTGGCTCTTGCGTTTGTGGGCTGCCGAAAGTGAACGGACGCCGGGCCTGCCGAAGCTTCATGTGGTGGGAAAAGTACCAGAAGAGGTGGCCCATCTCACCCGTCAGTGCCCGCGGATCGTGCAATTGCCGTTCCTCGACGACCGGGCGCTTCGCTCGCAGTTCGAAGCGGCGCGTGCCTTGGTTTTCCCGTCCGAGATCGAAGGCTTTGGCCTGCCTGCGGTGGAGGCCTACTACCTGGGAACACCGGTGTGTTATACGGCTGGCACCTCGATTGAGGAGATCCTCGGGAGTGCAGGGAAGCAGGGAGGATTCTCATTAAACGATCCCGACAGCCTGTTCCGTGCGCTCGACGATGTGCTCGCCCTTTCGGAAGACGAGATCCTCGCCCGTGGAATGATGCTGCGTGAGAAATATGCCGCCCGCGTGGTGGTGGACAAGATGATCACAACGTTTCGTCAAACGGCCATTGAATGTTAGAGATTGATCGGATCAGCGACACGGATAGGTGGTCGATCAACCTGTTGGCAGGAATTCAGTGCTGCCGGTCGCCCCGAATGCTTTTGTCCGACCCTCTGCACCCGTGAAAAAAAAGACCATCGACGAGCGGCTGCACGACCGCTGCTGGGAGTGGTTCCGGAGGATGCGGATGGATTCTCCGGCGGCTTTGCTTCGGGGGGCGGGCACGGACGGGTCGAGCATCTCGTCATCGCTGCCGTGGCCGGTTGCCGCGGAAGCCCTGGCCAGCGGTGCCCGGACGAGCGAGGGATTCCGGCGCTTGAAGGCGGTGTGCGACGTGGTCGAGACGGTCGGGCCGGTGGACGGGCGCTTTTATGCCGGGCGGATCCGCTCCTGGGACGAAGCGGTGCTTGCCGATCCGAAGGTCGCGGCGATCGACTCCTGGGGCACGCCGATCCGCTGGCCGGGTCCGCTGCTCGGGTTGCCGCGGGCGTTCAGCCCGACGACCCTGCGCTACCTGGCCACCGCGCTATGGCTGAAGCGCGAGGGCTATGTGAAACCCGGCGGCACGGTGATCGAGGTGGGCGTGGGCTTCGGCGGGCTGGCGGCGATGAACGCGGTCGTCTCCGGAGCAAGCACGCGGATGGTGGATCTGCCGCAGGTCGAAGCCGCCGCGCGACGGATGATGGAGGAATGCGGGCTCGGTCGGTTTTGCGTGGCGGATGACGCGGGCATCGATCCCGGCGACTGCTGCCTCGTCTCGAACTACGCCTTCACCGAACTCACGCGGGAGATCCAGGACGGCTACCTCGAGAAGCATCTCAAAGGCGCGGGCCGCGGCGTGATCGTCAGCAACGCGGGGGTTTTCGCCGCCACCATCGGGGGGCGCAGCGACCGGGAACTGCTGTCGATGCTCCGGGACGCGGGGCTGCCGGCGGAGATTGACCGGTCGGCGGAACTCCTCGGGCCGGCGGATCATTTTTGCAAGGTGGCGATCCTTCATTGGAAAGCCTGACATTTCCCGCGACGGGAGCCACGGTCCCGTCCGCCCCCCGATGAAACCTTATCCGAACAACTGGGCCGTGGTCATTCCGCTGGCCAACGAGGAAGCCGAGCTGGCGGAACTGGCAGATGGGTTGGCCGCGGTGATGGATGCGATGAGCGGGGGAATCGTTTACTTCATCATCGACAAGGTCTCGACCGACCGGACGCTTGATCTCTGCCGCGAGCTGGAGACGAGCGATCCGCGCTTCCAGACGAGGTGGCTGCCGCAGAATCGGAACGTGGTGGATGCTTATATCAACGGCTTCCGCGAAGCGCTGGCGGGCGGGCATGAGATCGTGATCGAGATGGACGGGGGCCTGTCCCACGACCCGCGGGCGATTCCGGCATTCCTGCGGGCGCTGAACGAGGGCAACGACTGCGCCTTCGGCAGCCGCTACATCAACGGCGGCTCGATGGTCGATTCCCCGCTCGGGCGGCGGTTCCTGAGCAAGGGCGGCACCTGGCTGGCGAAGTGGCTGCTCGGCGCGCGGCTCGCCGACATGACTTCGGGTTATCAGGCCTTCCGCCGTGCCGTGCTGCTGCGGGTGGTCGATCATCCGCTGCGTTCGACCGCGCATTTCTATCAGACCGAGCTGCGCCACCTGCTGCGCCACGAAAAATTGATCGAGGTGCCGATCCACTACCGGGCGCCTTCGCCGCGCGTTTCCAAGGGTGCGATCCGAAATTCGATCGCGGTGCTCTGCCATTATTCCCTCCTGCGCCTGGCAGGAAAGTCACCCGTCATCTGAATTCTCCCCATGTCCCACGCTGCTGCTCTTGTCCTCACCTCCATCGGTCCGCCCAATGACGTCATGAAATCCCTGGCGCAAGGATGCGAACGCGCGGGCTGGGATTTCGTGGTGGCGGGCGACAGCAAGAGTCCGGCGGATTTCCAGATCGACGGCTGCCGCTTCCTTTCGCTGGAAGACCAGCGCCAGTCGGGACACCGGCTCGGGCAGGTCTGTCCGGAGCGCTCCTACACCCGGAAGAACCTCGGCTACCTCGCCGCGATGGCGGGCGGCGCGCGGGTCATCGTGGAGACCGATGACGACAACCATCCGCGCGACGATTTCTGGCTGCCGCGGAGTCTGGAAGCCGCCGGCCGCGAGGTCGTGGCGGACGGCTGGGTGAACGTGTTCCGCTATTTCACCGATGCCTTTATTTATCCGCGCGGCATACCGCTGCCCCATGCCCGCGACACGCCGCCGGAGCCGGGTGAAATGGTCGCGCGGGATTGCCCGGTCCAGCAAGGACTGGCCGACAACAACCCGGATGTGGACGCGGTTTACCGGATGCTCTTCCCGCTGCCCTTCGACTTCGACGCGGCGGCCGGGCCGGTGATCCTGGGCGGCGATGCCTGGTGCCCCTTCAATAGCCAGAACACCACTTTCTTCGCACCGGCGCTGCCTTTGCTCTATCTGCCGGCCCATTGCAGTTTCCGGATGACCGATATCTGGCGCAGCTTCGTCGCCCAGCGGGTCCTGAAGGAAATGGGCCACGGCATCCGCTTCCACGCCGCGACGGTGTGGCATGAGCGCAACGAGCACGACCTCCACCGCGACTTCATGGAAGAGGTCCCGGGCTACTCGAACAACGAGAAGATCCGCCTCGCGCTGAAAGACCTGCGCTTTCCGGCGGGGGCAACGATGCGACGGATGTTAGAGAGCTGCTATGAAACCCTGATCCGCGGCGGCTGGGTCGGCGCGGGTGAGGAAGCCCTGCTTGCCGCGTGGTGTGACGATCTGGAAGCCATAGGTGTGACCGGAGCATGAAACCTGAAGGCCAAGTTGAGAGTCGAGAGTTGAGTGTTGATAGTTCCGGACTTGCGACTTGCGTCACTTTTTAGATGCGGATGAACTCTCCACTCTCGACCAAAGACTCCCAACTTTCCCTCGAAGTGAACGCGGCCGGTGACAACAGTCGCTTCGCGTGGCAGCTGGCGATCTTCAGCCTGCTGTTTGCGTTTCCTTCGCTGCCGCTGCTCCACCGCTATCTCGGGCTGGCCGGGGTGCTGGGCTATTTGGTTTTCGTCGCGGTGGGATGGTTCTTAATCCGCCGCTATCTGCCGCGGGTGGAAGATTGGTCGAGTCGTCGCTTCGGCGTGCTTTGCGGCGTTTTGCTGGCTGGGATGGCGGTGGTCTTTGCGATCGGCTATCCGCTCGAGAACGCTCGCGGCGTGGCCAACAGCAGCGATCGCGATACCGGTCTGAACCTCGCGGTGGAGCGTTTGCTGGATGGCGAGACGCCTTATTATCCGCCGAGCGAAAAGGCAGGTCCGCTGTCCTTGTTGCCGGGTGCGATTGCGCTCGGAACGCCCTTTGCGGTGGCCGGCAACAGTGCCTATCAGAACCTGTTCTGGGTGCTGGTCTTCCTGATCACCCTCGCGTGGTGGCCGGCGGGCCGTCCGGTAGCGCTGGCGTTGACGATTGGAATGATGGCGCTGTCCCCGGCGGCCCAGCATGAATTCATCTCCGGCGGCGACATGCTTTCGAACGGGCTCTATGTCCCGGTCGCGATGTTGCTTTGCCTCGCGCTGGGCAGCCGCCGGCCGTCGCCTGTCGGCTTGCTGGTGGTGGCTTCGCTGCTGCTCGGAATCTGCCTCGCTTCGCGGCCGAACTACGGGCTGCTGCTGCCGCCCTTCGCGGTGGCGATGTGGCGGCTCGCGGGATTCGGCCGGGCCAGTCTTTCGGCCGGGATTGCGGGGGCGGTGTCGCTGGGTCTCTGCCTCGCTTTCTACCTGCCGGACCCCCCGGGGTTCACGCCGCTGCCCACTGGCAACAAGTTGGCGGCGATCGATCTGGTCTATCCGTATGCCAGCAAGGCGGTGATCCTTGGCACCCTTCTACTCGCCTTCCTCGCCGCCGGATTCCTGCTGAAGTCGCGGGAGGAAAGGGTGGCCGGGGATTTGTTCCGCTGGAGCGCGCTGGTGACGCTTTTCCCGATGCTTGCGGCGGTGCTGCTGTTCAGTTGGATCGGCGGCGGTCTCGACCTCGGCTTCATCCGCGACCGCTACGGGCTGATGTATCTGCCCTTCGCCTTGATCGGATTCGGCATCCCTTTGCTCCGATCGCGCGATGTCCCCGACTGATTGCCCTCGATGATCCGCGTCCTGATGTTAGGCCGGCTGGGGAACAACCTCTTCCAGTATGCGGTGGGCCGGGTGCTGGCGGAGCGTCACGGCGTGCCGCTGGTACTCGATGCATCGTGGTTCGACCGCGCGGGCTGGAACCAGGTGTCCTTTTTTCGTCGGCTCGATCTACGGGCCAAGGTGGTGCGTCGCTGTTCGCTCGGCGCGCGGGCTCTGCGGAAGACCACCGGCAAGCACTACTGGGAATACCGCGGCGTGCCGGTGATCCGGGAAAGCAACATCGACCAGTCCTTTGATCCGCGGATTCTGGAAGCTCCGGCGGATTGCGTGGTCATGGGCTACTTTCAATCCGCGCTGTTTTTCGAAGGCATGGCGGACCAGATCCGGCGCGAGATCGATCCTAGGCCGGCGGTGGCGGGGCTGCGGATTCCGGATGGTTTGGGGTCGGTGAAATCGGTGGCGGTGCACGTGAGGCGCGGCGATTACCTCCGGATCCCGGAGTTCGGGGTGTGCGGCACGGACTATTACCGGACGGCGATGAACCGGCTGCGTGAGCGGTTGCCGGGCGCTCGGTTTTTCATTTTCTCCGACGATCCGGCGTGGTGCCGGGCGCAGTTCAAGGGCGAGGACGAACAGGTCATGGAGGCGGACGTCGATCCGCTGGCGGACCTCCACCGGATGAGCCTCGCGGGTCATCACGTCATCGCGAACAGCAGCTATTCGTGGTGGGCGGCGTGGCTCGGCAGGAAGCCGGGCCAGCAGGTGCTCTGTCCTCCGCGCTGGTCGAACGGCGCGATCCGCGTGCCGATCGCCGAGAAGCTGTGTCCCGGCTGGGAGACGGTGGAGATTTGAGGGGACATGCGACCGAATCGCCGTTGCCATCTTGATCCTTGCTCCCAATGGAGTGGCTCCGCCTCAACCGCGGCTTTACATGGAGTGCGACGGCACGACGTCGCTTGGGCTTGGGGTGAACTCCGCCTCACCCTGTCAGCCGCGGACCGGCCGGCAAGGCGATCCGTGGCCGGCAGAACAAAACGGCCGCGCCCCAAGTCAAAGCTGCGTCGTGCCGCAGCACTCCATGGAGGCACCGTTCCAGGCTTGGACGCGATCAGGCTTTGCCGACGCCGCGCTGGGTGGCTAAACTTTTGCGAACGATGCTGCTGAAGAAAATCGCTGACCACCTGCTGCCGCCGCTGCTGAACCGCTGGTTGGGCGCGCGGGCCAAGGACGAACGGGAACAGGCCGCGTTCCGGGAGTTTTATGCCGGCTTCGTGAAGTCGGGCGACCTGTGCTTCGACATCGGTGCGAACCTCGGCAACCGGGTCCGCTGCTTCCGAGCGAGCGGCTGCCGGGTGGTGGCGGTGGAGCCGCAGGCCAGTTGCCGGGAGCGCCTCGCGAAGCGCTTTGCCGCGGATGCCGGGGTGATCCTGGTGCCGAAAGCCGCGGGGCGTGCGGCCGGGGTCGCGACGCTGCATGTTTCGTCAATCCACGTGCTGTCCTCGATGTCGGACCGCTTCATCCGCGGCACGCAGGAGTCCGGCCGCTTCCGCGGGGTGGACTGGGGTCGGACCGAGGAGGTGGAAGTCACCACGCTGGACGCCTTGATCGCGGAGCACGGGATGCCGCGCTTCGTGAAAATCGACGTGGAAGGCCACGAGGTGGAAGTGCTGGCGGGGCTTTCGCAGCCGGTGCCGGCGCTTTCCTTCGAGTGGACGCCGGAGCTTTATGAACAGGCGCGCGACTGCATCGGGCGGCTGATGGAACTCGGGGACTACGAGTTCAATCTGAGCTGGGGGGAGAGCATGAAGTTCTCGCGGCCGGCGTGGCGGAGTGCCGATTCGATGCTGCGGGTGCTGGAGGAATTTAGCGGCGAAAGCCTGCAGTTCGGGGATGTCTATGCACGCCTGAGGGCCGGGTTGATGGTTGATGGTTGATGGTTGATGGTTGATGGTTGATTCAGATCGAGCTGCGCCGAAGTCGGCTTTCGCCCCTCAGGCGCAAGACTCGGGGAGTCTTGTTTTCACTATCAACGATCAACAATAGACTCTCAACATGCCTTCCAAGTCAAAAGGCCTGCTCTGGCACACCTGCACGCCGGTCGAGTTCGGCGGCGGGGCGGATTTCTTCGCCCGCGACAGCGGGCTGCTGTGCCGCGGATTCCAAGCGCTGGGCATGGCGAGCCGCGCGGTGATGCCCGGGGCGGTCCGGCCCGATGATGAGCCGGACGTGCTGCGGGTGGAGGCGGCGAAGTTGCGCTCTGCCGAATGGTGGGCGGGCTTGGGAATCGATGGCGTGGTCCTTTACGCCTGGGGCAGCCCGCGATTTCTGCCGGTCGCCCGCGCGATCCGGCGCGCCGGGATTTTCCTGGTGCTGAATCAGGACAACGGCGGGCTGGTCAGTCCGTCGATCGACTTCAAGGCCTGGCTCCGCGAACAGGCGGTGCTGACCGGGGCGGGACGCGTGCCGGGCGGGTGGTGGCGCGCGGCCAGGCGGGTGGCGAAAGGATTGACCACGGGCCTGCTGTTCGGGGATGTGCTGCGAGCGCGGCACTTGTCCCAGGGCGATGTGATCGCTTGCGTCTCGCCGGTGGCGGCGGAGCATCACCGGACCTTTTGCCGACGTCATGGTGGCGCGGAACTGGCGCGGAAAGTCGCCGTGGTGCCGCATGCGGTGGATCCGCGTTATCGCCTCGATGGGAATGCGGTGCGCGAGGTGGCGGTGGCGGCGGTCGGGCGATGGAGCGACTTGGCCCAGAAGCGGCCGGACCGGTTGATGGAAGGTGCCGAGCGGCTGCTGGGGATCGAGCCGGGCGTGGTGCTGCACATCGTCGGCGGGACCACGGACGCGCTGCGGAGTTGGCACGAGGCGCTCGATCCGGCGCTGCGTTCGCGGATTCATCTGCAGGGCCGGCTGGATCCGGCGGACTTGGCCGCCCTGTGGTCGCGGGTCCAGGTCGGCTGGTGCCCCTCGGCTTTCGAGTCCTTCCATCTCGCGAGCGGCGAGGCGCTGTGCTGCGGCGCGAGCGTGGTGGCATCGGATTCGCCGTCCCTTTCGAGCTTCCGCTGGTTCACCGGCGACGGCGATGGCCGGTTGGCGGCGAGCGACGATACGCAGGGACACATCGATGCGATCCTCGCCGAGCTGGCGGCCTGGCGCGAGGGCCGGCGCTCGGCTGAAGTCATTTCACGACGCTGGTCGGCGCGCTTGCATGCGCCGGCGGTGGCCGGGATGATCACGAACTTCCGCGACCGGCTTGCCGGGCTCCCAGATCAAAAAAAGACAAACCGCAGATGAACAGGATGGACGCAGATCGAGAGCGAAAGGCCCGATTCGGAAGTCCGTCCATCTGTGTTCATCCCGTTCATCTGTGGTTAAAGAACTCTCCTCACCGCTGCGGCGGGTGGACGCCGGCGTCTCCAACATGCCTGATTTCACGGTCATCACCCCGAACCTGAACCACGGACGCTTCCTCGCCGATTGCCTGGCGAGCGCTGTGTCGCAGGAAGGCGTGACGCTGGAGCACCTGGTGATGGACGGCGGGTCCACCGATGACAGCGCGGCGGTGGTTGCGGCCCATCCTCACGCGACGTGGATCCAGCAGGCGGACAACGGCATGTCCCAGGCGATCAACCGCGGCTTCGACCGCGCGCGGGGCGAATGGGTGATGTGGCTGAATGCCGACGACTGCCTGAAGCCGGGCGCACTCGCGGGTTTGCTGGAAGTACTACGTTCATCGTCGGAAGACGTGGTGTATGGCGACTTCGATTTCATCGCGGAGGACGGTGGCCACCTGCGGTCGCTGCGGCTGCCGGGCTGGTCGACCTTCGTGCATGTCCACCATCATTGCTACATCGGCTCGACGGCGGCTTTTTACCGCAAGGCGTCGGTGATCGATGCCGGCTTCCGCCTGCGCGAGGATTTCCGCTACGTGATGGACGGCGAGTTTTACGCCCGGCTGCATCAGGCCGGGAAAACGTTCCTCCACGTGCCGCGGAGCTTGGCGGAGTTCCGGCTGCATGGTGGAAATGCCTCGATGCGGCATCTTGGCCGCAGCGGCGACATGGAGGCGGTGCTGAAGGCGGAACGGCAGCATGTCGAGTCCCGCGCGATCCGCCGGGTGCATGGGATCACACTGTTTGAAGATCCCTATCTCAACGGGCTGGTCGACGGGTTGCTGTGGATCGTCGCGAAAAGCTGGAAGCAGGTGCTGAAGATCAAGTCATGAGCCTGCCCGCTGAAGAGAGTAACGGCCCGAAGGTGGCCATCGTCTTCGCCAGCTACAACCGGCGCGAGATGGCGCTGGAATGCGTGCGGCGGCTGCGGGCGCAGACACGGTTGCCGGACCGCGTGATCGTCGGTGACAACGCGTCGCAAGACGGGACCCGCGAGGCTTTGGCGGCACTCGGTTGGGATCGGCTGGAGGTGCTGGATCTCGGTGACAATCTCGGCAATGCCGGCGGGGTCCGCGCGGCGATGGAGCATGCCTTTGCGATCGGCATGGATGCGGTGTGGATCCTTGACGACGACTCCTGGCCACGGCCGGATGCACTGGCGGCGATGCTGGGCGAACCTTGGAGGGACGACGTGCTGTTGCATCCCTTGCAGGAGGATCCGGCGAGCGGGCGCTTCACGTGGCCGCTGCAAGTAGTGGCGGAAGACGGCTCGGTGACGCTGGCGAACACCCGCGCCGAGCTTCCGGACGGGACGCGGGTCCGCAGCCGGGGCGTGTGGACCGGGGCGATGATTTCCAAGAAGATCCGCGACGTGGCGGGGCCGGTGATGGGCGAACTCTTCATCCGCGGCGAGGACGAGGAGTATCCGTGGCGGATCGAGTCGGCCGGCTTCCCGACCTACGCGGTGACCGGCGCGGTGATGGACCATCCGGGTCCCGCGGATCTGGTGCAGTGGCGTTTTCTCGGCCGCAGTCTCTTTCTCGAGCGAGGTCTGTCCGACTGGAAGCTGCACTACAAGGTGCGCAACATGGTGTGGCTGAAGCGGCGTCAGAGTGGTGCCTTTGGTGCGCTGACGATGGCGCTGGCCTATGCCCTTTGTGTCGCGTCGGTCGATGGGCCGGGCCGGCTGCCGCTGGTGGGGAAGGCGTTCCTCGACGGCTGGCGGGGCAAACTAGGTCGGCTGGCCGGGTGAGGCGTCGGCGGGCGATGCGGGATCACCCCCGTGGCGACGTTTGCGGAGCCAGACGGTGAGCCGGTGATGGGCAAGCAGTGCCAGGCCGATGCCGGCGGCGTCTTGCAGCAGGTCGAGTACGTCGGTGCGGTCGAAGCCGTAGCCGAACAAATACTGCGCTCCCTCGATCCCGGCGGCGAGTGCGGCGGTGAGGAAGACGCAGCGCCAGCGCCCGGCCAGCACGGCGAACACGAAGGCTGGGAAGAAGAATAGAAGGACATGGAAGAGCGGGCGCGCCCGCTTGATCTTGTCCTTGACCATGAGGAGCAGGCTGCCGCTGAATTCGAGCTCGCCGAGGGATTCGGCGGCGGCGGGTTCCGCGGCAGGCGGGGCGGCGGGCGGGGCGACGGTTGCGGGTGGAGGGGCCTGGACCGCAGGGGCGCTCGGGGCAGGTGCCGTGGGGGCGGGGGTTCTGGCGAAGTTCGCAGCCATCGGGCGGAGCGCTTCCCAGGGCCCGGGCACGGCCCATTGGGTGGCGCAGATCAGCCAGATGGCCGCAGCCAGCAAAGGCCGCGCAAGGCCGGAGGTGCGCCCGGAAGTTGCCACGCCGGCCGCCCAGGCGAACCAACCGGCGAGCAGAAGCCAGCGGCCGTAGCGCCGCCAGCCGGTCTCGTGCACGACGGTGATCCGGCAACGCTCCAGCAGGAATCTGCCGGAAATGCCGAGGTGCTCCAAACGCAGGACTGGCAAGGCGGGTCCGAGGTCCGAGGAAACGACGAGGCAGGATATCTCGCTGGTTTCGCTTCCCCGGGCCGACCCCAGGTATTCCGGCTCCATTTGGCGGCCTTCGGGATGCCACTCGATCATCAATCGCCCGTCCGCCCAAGGCATCGTGCCGGGAGTGAGGTCCTGTGCCTGCGCTTTGAAATCGAACAATAAAAACTCGGCCGGCGGCAGTCCCGGCAGCGGTAGCCTCTGAACAACGGGCTGCGCGGGGGTGCCGGCCTTCAGCGCGAGCAACGGCTGGCCTGACGGGGTGGATTCCCAAGACACGCCCGCGGCGGGCGGGGTGGCGGCGACCAGGTCGGCGAGATCGACGGTCGGATGCGCAGGATCCACCTGAAAGCGGTGCTGCCATGCAAGCCAAGTCGCGGCGGTCAGCAGCGGCAAGGTGAGGATCAGTAGCAGCGATCGCACGGCGGAAGATCACCAGCCCCGCCGCCTTCGCGCCATGTCTTTTTGGTGCTTTGTAATCCGGAGTTTCAGTGTTTTGGTCTTTTGCCACCGACTCACCGACTCACCGACTCACCGACTCACCGACTCACCGACTCACCCATGCAAGCCCTGTCAGGATTCTTCTTCTCGCTGGCCCTCGTGCTGGCCGTGGTGTTCGGGGGGCAGACCCTCGATTACACGTGGGGTCCGGCACTGATGGCGCTGGCAGCGGCTTTGGTTGCGGCCTGTTTTGACAAGCCGGGGACACGGCCGGCCGGGATGGCGACGCGGGCGGTGTATGGCCTGGTGACCGTCGCTTGCGGGTGGATCCTCTGGCGTTGCGCGGGGAGCCCGGTGAAGGAGTTCGCGCGATCCGACGCGCTGCTTGCGGTGGGACTGTTCGCGGCTTGCTCGTGGATTTGGCGGATGCCGGCACAGGGAGTGGCGATCCGCATGGTCATGGCGACCTTGGCGGGCTTGGCTTTTGTGCATGCGGGAATCGGCATGGTGCAGGTTCGTGACCCGGCCTTTGCGTGGCCCTTTGCGGCTCGTCCTGCGGGGCTGCCATCGGGCTTTTTCGGTCACTACAACCACCTCGCCGATTTTTCCCTGGTTTCCGCGGTCATGCTCGCCGCCCGGGCGATCTGGGGTCGGGAGCGGATCGGCGAACGGGTTCTGCACGGCGCGGGTGCCGTGGCGGCGGTCGCTTGCGTCCTCTTGTCGGGCTCGCGTGGCGGCTTTCTGAGCCTGGGTCTGGCGGGGATGGTTTTGGTGGTCACCTCGGGACTCATCGCGTGGCGCGACAAGTCCCGGAACCGGCGGCTGGCGATCAGGCTGGCGATCGCGGTGCCGCTGGTGGTCACCTTGTTGCTACCCTTGGGATTCAAGCTCGTGCAAGAAAGGCGCGGCGGCTTCAAATCTTTCGTCGCGGTGTCGGATGATCGCTTCCGTTTGGCCTTCATCCGCTCTGCGATCAATATCTCCACCGAGCAATCGATGGCCGGCAGCGGCAGCCGGAGCTTTGGCTGGAGGAAGAACGCCGCGTGGGATCCGAAGCGCGACGGCAACAATGACCGCTTCAACGACGACTTCGTTCACAACGAACTGCTGCAGGTCGCCGTCGACTACGGCTGGATCGGAGCCCTGCTGGTGGTCGCGGCGGCGGGCGGGGTGGGGCTGGCCGGCGTGGCCGGGCTGGTCGGGCGGGAAAGCACTGACTTGAGAGAGAGGGGGGCGCTCGATGCGGTCTGCTGCGGGGGCTTGGCCGCGATGGTCGGGACCCTGGCGCATTCGAATTTCAGCTTCGTCACTCACACCTTGCCCGGTGCGCTTTATCTGGGCATGGCTTTCGGGCTCGCATTGCCCCGGCGCGGGGGGCTGTTCGAGGGGGCTTCGGTTCGCCGGTGGCCGACGATCCTAGCTTCGTGCGCGGTCGTGCCGGCGGCAATGGTTCTCGGGTGGGTGGGCTGGATCGGGACGCAAACCTACCGGACGCTGTGGCCGGCGCTTTTCGGCCGGGAAATGCTCACCGTCGAAGATCCGGCGCAGGCGATTGAAATCATGGAACGGGCCACAAAATCATGGCCATCTGGCGAGCTGACCGGCGAGGCCGGGCACCTCAGTCGCCAGATTGCCGAATGGCAGGGGATGCCCCTCCCGGAACCGGAGATTTGGTGGATCCGTGCCGCGGATTTCTACGGACAGGCGGAGGCGCTCAATCCCCACGATCCGGAATGGGCGGTCAACCGCGCCAACCTGCTCTCGCTGCTGGGTCGATACGATGAAGCGGAGCGCGCCTTCGAGCGGGCGGTGGTGCTGGAAGGCGGCATGGAACGGAACTTTTGGGCCCGCTATTATTTTGCCGCCCACCTCTACCGCCGGTGGTATCAATTATGGGTCAAGGAACGTCGGGCGGGCGAGGCGCTCGGGCAGTTCATCCGTGCCCGCGAATTGCTGCGTGAATCTTCCGAACAAGGGAACCTTGGCCACATCGGCAAGGCGGCCAAGGACCTGGTGGAAGGGCTTGAGAAGACGATCCGCTTTCTGGAGGGTGCCCGAGTCGTCCCCGAACCGGTCCAGTGAAAGTCAGGGTTCAGGCACCCACGCGGATCTGCTCCCAGGCGATGTTCTTTGCGGCCAATTCGCCGAGCAAGTTACGGACCGCTAGATCGGCGGTTTCGAAGTCCGGAAGTTCCCCGGAAAGGCCGGCTTTTGCGTTCCCAAACACCATCGTGACCGAGATGTAAGCCCAGCCCTGAGCCTCGCCGTTCACGAGCCGGTCCTTGATGTCGAAAAGCGTACGACGAGTGTGATTCTCCGTGATCCGCTCGTGCCCGACGAAGAAGTAATACGTTACCGCGTTATTCTTTGAAACGACGTTGCCCTTTTCGTCCTTGAGCGTCTGGATCGAAAGAAGCCGTCGGACGGGGACCTGCCGGTCGTTCTTCACCGCAACGGTCAGCTTCTCCGATTGAAAGATTTCGTGGCCTTGGGCCGGCATGCAGCGCTCGGGCCGGTGGATCGAGTTGGCGAGATCGAAGCCCGAGAGCACGATGGAAACGTGTGCCACGTCCTGCGGACCCGTGTAGAAGAATGAGGAATTCCCATCACGCGGCTTGAGGCAGACCGCCTTGGAGAACCTCGTGTCGGGTGCCAGAGTCTCCCGCTCCATTTTCGTCTCCTGAATCGCCTGGGCGGTCCAAGCCCCCAGTTTTTCCTGGATCTCCATGCGGACCGCAGACGGGGTCTGGCGGAAGTCCGGCAGCAGGAACGCGGTCGAAAGGCCGGCCGTCAGGAGCGCGAGGAGAATGAGGGGACGCTTCATATTGCTTCAGTTGGCTTCCACGGGTTTATGGACGATGGTCCGCATCGCGATTTTTTTTTGGCGCTTCCATGGCAACCCACCTTCGAGCACCGAGTGCACGCCGAGCAGGAGCATCAGCGAGATGGGGTAGAACAAGAGCAGTCCCGACCAGTCATGCCAAGTGTTCTTCGCGAAATGTGGGTCGCCGTATTCCGAGATCACAAAGATCGACGTCAGCCGCAGCATGTTGCCGAAGATCGCGAGCGGGAAGGCGGCGAGGCAGAGCAGGGCCTTCTTCCAGAGCGAGACCGGGGCGAGGTAGGCCCACACCGAGGCGATCATGATCAACGCCATCAACGAACGGATCCCGCCACAGCCCTCGTTAATTCCCAGGGGTGCCCATTTTTCGCCGACGGAACGGATCTCGGTGCCCTGCACCACCGTCTCGATCCCGAAAAGCCCCGAACCCCATTGCGCCAAGTGGGTGGACAGGATCTGCAAGCGGGTGGTTGCCTGCTGAAACTCCGGCACCGGAATGGCCAGAAACAGGAAGAACAGCGGGAAGAAGAGCAGGCGGCCGGTTTTCCAACCCCAGAGGTAGAGCGAAGAGCCCCAGAGGATCATCGGCAAGCCGCCGACGGCGAGGCGTGGCTGGCCGGTTCTCTGGGCGGCGACGAAAAACAGGCAACCGAGAAGCACTACGGGCAGTCCGGCCCAGGTTCCGGAGCCGGCGGCGTTGCGCAGGTTTTTCCACTGGAAGGCGATCAGTCCGGCCATGATCACGGGGACCAGGAAGCCATGCTCGTAATCGGTTTCTTTATTCCACGTCGTCTTCAACCAATACAGCGTGGAAAGATCACCCCCGGCACCAGGAGCCGCGACGAAAAAGTAGAACCAGGCAACGACCGCAGCACAGGCGAGACACACGGCCAGCGTGCCGGGGTGTATGCCCGAGGCGGTGGACCCCTTTGGATCGATGCCGGTGTTTTCGGAACTCGTGGATTCTCTTTCCATTTCAGGCAGGTTTGCCGATGGAGCGGGCGCTGTCAACGTCGGGATGTGCCCGGCCAAAGGAGCATCAGCCCGCCAGCTTGCCGTCCCTGGCGCTGCATGCCGGGACCACCCAGTCGTTCTCGATGCCCGGATACATCGCGTTCATTTCCTGCGGCGACGGGCCGACCCATTCGCTGCGGGCGGAGGAGAGGGCGAAGGTGCGGGCGTCGAGGTCGATTTCGAGGAAGGTGAAGAGGGCGTCGCGGTAGGGGGCGGTGCAGGCGATGAAAGGGTGGGCCTGGTGGATGGCGGCATCGTAGCGCTCGCGACGGTTCTTGTCGCCGAGCCAGTAGTAGGAGGCGGAGTTGATGTGGAGATAGGGGATACAGAAGTCGCCGAGGTCGACGATGGCGTCGGCCTTGCGGGTGGCGGACTCCTCGAGGAAATGGCCGAGGCGCTCCAGGGCATCGTGCATGATGTCCTGGTGGATGTCGGCGATGAGCCCGCTGCGGATCTTGCCGGTGGCGGGTTTTTCCGCAGCGCGGCCGGGGAGGCGGAATGTGCTGCCGGCGGCGAGGGTGGCGGCTTGGGCGAGGAAGCGGCGGCGGGAGAGGTTCATGGGGAGTGATGCTTGATCCGTAGCGGAAGTGCGGGGCGGGGGCAAGCGGGCGGGGAGTTGGAGGGCGATCTTGCTTCCGGGGGACGGGGCGGTTAGGGAAGAGGGATGGAGGTGGAGCGGAAGCCGTGGTCGGGGCTGGCGATTGCCAGTCTGACGGGCGGGGTGCTGTCGCTGTGGCTGGGGTTTCTCACGGGGATTCCGGCGGTGATTTGCGGGCATCTGGGGAGGGCGCGGATCCGGAAGTCGGGGGGTGAATTGCGGGGGAAGGGGATGGCGTTGTCGGGGTTGATCCTCGGGTATGGGATGACGGTTTTGTCCATGCCGGTGGTGTTTAGTTTTTCGGCTGCCAAGGTTGCGATCAAGAAGGCCCAAACGTTGCAAACGAAGACTTACACCGTGGCGACGACCTCGGCGGTGGAGCAGTTCTACCAGGAATACTCCAAGCTGCCGGAGCCTGGGGGAAATGATTTCAACACGGAAGGTCCCGCGGGACGAAAACTTCTGGACATGCTGTTAGGTCCGGGCAATCCGCGTGGCGTCCATTTCCTCAGCGTGGAGACCGGCAAAACCCGGAAGAAAGGCGGGCTGATTTATGAATCAGGAATGGGCAGTCCGGTGGTCGGGTTGTTCGACGCTTGGGGGAATCCCTTCCGGGTGATCCTGGATGACGACTTCGATGAGGTGCTTCGATTCACCTATGGAGGGAAGCCCGAGGTGGTGCACGGTCGCCGGGTGCTGGTCGCGAGCAAGGGGCCGGATGGGATCGAGGGGACGAAGGATGATGTGAGGACGTGGGAGTGACGGGGGCTTCACCGGGTGCGCGGAGCCTCCGGCCCGCAGCAGCCCGGGAGGTTCACGCTTGGGCGGCGCGGGCTGGAAGGGGCGGCGGGCTTTTGGGGACCGTTCTGCCGGTCTGATGACCAGCGGTCCCGGGGGATGGTCCGCTTTGCGGAGGAACCGGGGAGGGAGCGCTTCAGCGATGCGGGCTTGAGGGGCGGGGCGGGCTTTTGGGGACCGTTCTGCCGGTC
>NEUO01000056.1 GCA_002304315.1 Verrucomicrobiia bacterium Tous-C4TDCM | reverse complement strand
CTCTACACCACCCTCCTCAACGCCTACGGCAACCCGATCAAACACTACGGAGACTTCGATCCGGCGCTCAAAGGCGACCAGACAGGGCCGATCAAGGAGTTTTTCATCTGATCACGGCGCTTGCTTATGATCCGTCCCTTCCGCGCCTTCTCCTTCGTGCTCGGCCTGCTGGCGTTCGCCCCGGCACTGTCGGTGGCGGTCAACGAGAAGGGGGACTGGCCGTGGAACCTCAAGCTCCACGGATGGCACGACCGCGCCATCGCGGAGGACCTTGGCACCGGCTGGTTCATGAACGTCGGTCCCACCGGACTGCGCGCCCGGATCACCCACGAGCATCCCGAGTTTCTCACGATCAAGTATGTCTTCAAGAAGTCGCCCGCCGCGGGGCTGGTGAACATCGACGACATCGTGGTCGGCGCGAACGGCAAGCGGCTGACAGTTGCCCATACTTTCGGCCGCGGCAGCCGCGGGCGGGGCGGCTGGGAAGGCCCGATGCTCGACCTGTCGAAACTCATCGAGGACAGCCAGGGCAAGGACGGGAAGCTGGAACTCATCATCTGGCCCGGCGGTAACAAGGCGGGGGAGAAGACCGTCACCCTGCAGATCCCGGCGATCGGCCGCTTCTCGCCGACCTGGCCTTTCGATTGCCCACGGTCGGACAAGCTGATGATCGGTCTCTGCGACTTCCTTGCCGACGAATACAAGCGGGCGGGCAAATTTGAAAGCCAGGTGCATACCCACTCCTCCGCCGTGCTCGCCCTGATGGCCAGCGGTGAAGACAAGTACAAGCCGCTGATCCGGCAGGTGATGGCGGACTACGGCAAGAAGCGCTACAGCAGCAACGACGGCAATGGCTTCCCCGCGTGGAGCTACGGCCACGACGGCATCGTGATGGGCGAGTATTATCTGCTCACGAAGGACAAGAGCCTGCTCTCCGCGATCGAGTCGCTCAATGAATGTCTCGTTGCCGGGCAGGAACCCGAGTCCGGCGGCTATTCTCACAAGCCGTTTCCCTCCATCCAGCAGCGCATCGCAGCCGGCGGTCCGAAAGGCTACGGCGCGATGGCCATGCCGGGCGGTCTCGCCATGGTCGCGATGAGCTTGTTCAGGGAAGCGGGGCTCGATCACGCGGCCCCGGCCTACAAGCGGCTTCACGAGGCCTATCTCACATCGGTCACGCCGAGCGGTGCCATCGACTATGGATTCAAGGACTGGGATCACGCCGTGATCGTGCTGGCGGATCCGAAGGGCTCGCCGAAGAACGCCAAGGAGGGCGTCGGCTACCTCTGCGCCGAGGGTTTGGCGGGGAGCGGCGATTACAAGATCGAGTGGCCGACCAAGGCGGACCCGCGTTTCCGGCCGACCGAGTGGGTCGGCAAGGAGAAGGCGACCAACCACGTCTATGACATGGGCGGGGCGAAGCGCCTGGTGGTCCGGAACATGCCTCCGGATGAGCCGAAAAAAGCCTATCAGCAGAACGACCAGCCCTGCGACCACTTCGGGCGCTCCGGGGCCGGGGCGCTCGCCCATTCGATCGGCAACGGCGGGAACGAATCGTGGAATCACCTGTCCGACCTGATGGCGGCCGGTTGCGCGAAAAGCGGCAAGGGACTGCTGGACGGTCATGCCTCGACCCACATCCACGTGCTTTGGGGCAGCCTCGGTGCCGCACTGGCCGACGAGAAAGACTTCCGCGCCTATCTGGAGGACATCCGGTGGTGGATGATCATGGCGCAGACCCACGACGGAGGCTTCGTCATCATGCCGGGCCGCGACTACGCGTCCACGGACCATGTTTATGGGACGCGGAACTATCCCACCGCCTGCGCCGCGCTGATCCTGTCGCTCAAGGAAAAGCGCTTGCAGATCACCGGTGCGCCGCGCCGCAACGGGGATCCTGGCGAAGCCGCGGCTCCCAAGCCCCGCCGGCTTTCACCCGGGAATCTAACACTTCTGCACGAGTCGCTGATCACGGCGCTCGCGGAGCTGAGCCATTCCGGCCAGTTGAAGCCGCTCCCGATGACACTTTCCAAGTCGGCCTCGAAGGTGCGTCTCACAGGAGTCGGGAGCGCCGGCAAGTTGGCCTTCGTCGCCGTCGAGGGCGGGATGCAGGAATCCTTCGTCCTCGCTGACCTGGGTGAAAGCGATCACGCCCTCCTCGCGCGGCTGGTGGCCCGCTTGCGACCGGCCGATCAGGAGGCCCACGCCAGGGCCGGCCTTTACCTCGAGCACAGCGGCGAGACCGCGCTGGCCAAAGAGTATTACCGCAGGGCCGGACCGGAGTTCAGCGCGAAGCTCGAGCGCCTGTTCGAGTGATCCATCACCCCGTCGCATAGATGAAACCACTGCCCGCCGCTGCCGCCCTGCTCTTCCTCACGCTGTCCGCGCTTCACGCAGCGCCGCCGCTGAACATCCTGCTCTTCACCGCGGATGACATGAACTTCGATTCCAGCGGCGTCTATGGCGGGCCGGTGAAAGACCTCACGCCGAACATCGACCGGCTGGCGGCCGAGGGGCTTCGCTTCGAGCACGCCTACACCGTCGTCGCCGTTTGCCAGCCGTCGCGGCAGGTCATGCTCAGCGGGCTGTATCCGCACCGCAACGGCAGCATGGGCTTCTTCCCGCTGGATCCCGAGGTGCGGACGCTCAACGACCAGCTCCACGACGCGGGTTACCTGATCTCCACCCTCGGCAAGAACGTCCACCACCAGCCGGCGGAGAAGTTTCACTCCGATCCCGCGACCGACGGCATCAGCCGCCATCCATCGAAACTGGCTGAGGCGACCCGCACGTTTCTTCGCACCGCGCGGGGGCAGGGGAAGCCGTTCTTTCAAAACATCAACTGCTACGATCCGCACCGGCCGTTCATCGGGATCCAGGGTCCGGACGATCTCGCGGGCGGTGAGGAACCGAGCCGCCGCGTGAGCCCCGCCGAGATCACCCGCGTGCCGGCGTTCCTGGAAGACCTGCCGGAAATCCGCCGCGAGCTGGCCGGCTACTACACGAACGTCCGCCGGCTCGACGACGCGTTAGGCGCGGTGCTTAAGGTGCTCGAGGAGGAAGGCTTCGCCGACAACACGTTGGTCGTGTTCTGGGGCGGCGACCACGGGATGTCGTTTCCGTTCGGCAAATCGAACGTTTATGAAAACAGCTCGCGCGGCGCGCTGATCCTGCGCCGGCCCGGCGTGACGAAGGCAGGAAGCGTGGATCGCTCGCATCTCGTCAGCACGCTCGACTTCACGCCCACGCTGCTCGACGCGGCCGGCTTGCCACCGATTCCCGGAGTGGACGGGCGGTCTTTCTTTCCCGCTGTCAAAGGTGAGGCGATGCCCGGCTGGGACAAGGTGTTCACCTTCTACAACGCCGCGTTTGGCAACCGGTGGCTGCCGATGCGCTGCATCCGGACCCGTGACCGTTCCTACATCTGGAACGCATGGAGCGACGGCAAGCAGCGCTATCAGACGGAGAACATGGCGGGTCTGACTTGGAAGGCGATGCTCGCCGCGGCCGAGACAGATCCCGCAATCAAGGCCCGTACCGATTTTTACCTGTATCGGGTGCCCGAGGAGTTCTACGACCTATCCGCGGACCCGGCCGAGCGCAGTAATCTCATCGCCGATCCCTCGCGGCGGGCGGAGATCGATGCCATGCGGGATGAGCTTCTCGGCCTGATGCGCCGGACCGGCGATCCCTTCGCCGAAGCCTTTGTCGCGCGGGACGACAAGACGCTCGTTCCGGCCTTGCTCAAGAAGTTGAACGCGAAACACGCAAAGGCCCCGAAGAAGGCCGGCGGGGAATGAAAGTGCGGTCCAAACCGTCACCCGTTGTTTCCCCCAAGATGATCCATCTAACTTATCCGATCTATGAAACCGCTATTCACCGTCCTCTCATTGCTGGCGATTGCCTCGCCATCCATCGCCAAGCCCCTTCAGATCTACATTCTTGCCGGCCAGTCGAACATGCAGGGACATGCCCATGTCCGCACCATCGAGCACGTCGGCATGGACCCGGCGACGAAGCCGATGTTCGACCAGATGCGGAACGCCGACGGGTCCGCGAAGGTCTGCGAGCGGGTGTGGATCTCGGCGCTCGGCTGTGGCAGTGACGAGGCTGCGGTGCAGACCGGGAAACTGACCACCGGCTTCGGCGCGGGGCAGGGCGGACCGAAGATCGGCCCGGAGTTCACCTTCGGCATCTACATGGAGAAGTCCACGGATGCCCCGATCCTGCTGATCAAGACGGCCTGGGGCGGCAAGAGCCTGAACACCGACTTTCGTCCGCCCTCCGCCGGTTCCTATGTCTTCAACGAGGCGCAGTTGGCCGGGTTCGAGAAGCAGAACAAGGACCTCGCGGCCTTGAAGGCGGAGAAGGAGAAGCAAACCGGTGTTTATTACCGGCTGATGATCGAGCACGTGAAGAAGGTGCTCGGCGACATCAAGCAAACAGTGCCCGGCTACGATGCCGCCCAGGGTTACGAACTGGCGGGCTTTGCGTGGTTCCAAGGCTGGAACGACATGGTGGACGGCAGCACCTACCCGAGTCGGGACAAGCCCGGCGGATACGATGCCTACAGCACGGTGATGGCCCACTTCATCCGCGACGTCCGCAAGGACCTGGATGCGCCGAAGCTGCCGTTCGTCATCGGGGTTCTCGGGGTAGGCGGGCCGACGTCGGAGTATGGTCCGGACCAGCAGCGCTACAAGTCCACGCATGACAACTTCCGCAACGCGATGGCCGCGCCCGCCGCGCTCCCGGAGTTCAAGGGCAACGTCGCCGCGGTGAGGACGGAGAAGTTTTGGGATCAGGAACTGACCGCCGCGAAGGCAAAAGAGAACACCGTGCGGCAGCAAGCGAAGAAGCTCGCCGCTGAAGGCAGGCTGAAGCCGGCCGAAGAGAAAGCGGCACTGGCGAAGCTGCTGACGGAGGGCCTCACCGAACGGGAGCGCATGGTGCTTGAGAAGGGAATCTCCAACCAGGAGTACCACTATCTCGGCTCCGCGAAGATCCTCGGCGGCATCGGCAAAGGCCTGGCCGAAGCGATGGTCGAACTCAAAACCACCGGAAAGACCAAGTGATGAAGCCCGCAATCATGGCTTTGCTTTAGGACGTGGCTTTGCTTTAGGACGGACCCTTTCGACGCAGGCGGAACGGGAACCTTTGTGGAATGCCCGAATGCGCGCCACGATCAGGGATGCCGAAAGTTACGAACGAGGGTAGGGAGCTGGCGAGGCGCGAGCTTTGACGGGCAGGGCGTGAGCGTTCTTTCCCGACGCGCCTGGCGGCTCCCGTGGGCCGGAACTCACCCTGTCCCTACGGCAGCGGCCGCAAGTTCAAGAGGTGCTGCGGAGGGTGATTCCCAAGGGCTGCAAATCGACGGAGGGTAATCAGGGCCTAACAGATTCAAAATTCAAGGACAGACCCCGGAGCGAGGGAAGTGAGACATGGGATGACCCGAAATAGGCGCTGCCCGGCGCTTCGTCCATCATGGAATTCCGTAGGATTCCGACCCCTTGGCGACCAGTACGCGCACTTCAACAATGCCTCCGGTTTCCAGCCAGTCCGGCCCGCCGCCCTTGTTGCCAGGAATTTGCTTTTGGCGGGAAGCTCCTGAAAAAGCCGCTGGGGCGGACCGGAGGGTGGGAATGGAAGGGGGGGCTGGGAAGTTGTGAGTCTGGCGGGAGGTGCAGTTTGAGCTAGACCTTGCAATGGTGGGTGATTGCGGGCATGCTCTGCCCGGTGATGCGCACGATGTTACTGGCTTCGGTGTTGATTTTCGGGGTGTCGACGGTGATCAGGGCCGAGCCGCGATTGTTTCGGAATTCCGACAAGACGAAGAGTTTTTCCGCTGAGTTGACGGCGTATGATGCGAAGGCGAAGCGGGTGAGCGTCCGTCTGGACAACGGGCGGATTCAGAGCTTTTTGATCGATGTGCTGAGTGAGGAGGATCAGGCGTATGTTCTTGAGAACGCCAATCGATTGGCGGTGGGGAATGACCTCAAGGTGATCCTGAAATCCTATCAGGGGAGTCCGAAGAAGGTGGAGAAGGACCGGATCAGCGACCGGGTCTATCCGAGCGGCTATACGATCACGCTGAGCAACCGGGCGAGGACGGCGCTTGAGAACCTCACGGTGAAATATACGCTCTACTACGCGGTTCAGGGTTATGTGAAGCCGGACCGGAAGACGGAGGAAAAATCAGCAACGCTGGTTTACAAGACGATTCCGCCGGGCGGGACGGTTTCGCAGACGACTGACCCGGTGGATATCGTGAGCGGGAAGCTTGAACCCTTGTTCAAGGACGAGTCGGTGCGGGGGCCTGACGGGAAGACGTATGTGGAGCGAAAGCTGGTGGAACCCGGGGGGAGGAGGAAGGATCAGCTGGTAGGGTGTAGGGTGGAGATTCTGGTGGATGGCGAGTTGGTGAAAACCGAGGGCGATGGGAATCTGGCGCACGCCGAGCTGGAGTCGCCGGTGGTCGATCCCGGGCGGTTTCCGGTGACTCCGGTGCCAGGAGAGAAAGAGAAGAAGGATTGAGGAGGGGGGCGAAAATGTGCCAGGCCGTTTGGATCGGCTCGTGGTGGAGCTTGCTGAGCTCGCGGGCCGTGGTGGGCACCCTTGCATTTCACAAGACCTGACGTGCGTCCGGGTGGGGCGGGATCGCTAACGGGAGGGGAAGGCGTCAGCCACCGGAGATGACCTTGAGGCTCCCCTCGATGTGCGGGTTGACGCGGTGCTCGAAGGTTTCCATGCCGACGCGGATCGCGTTCCGCACGGCCACCGCGGTCGAGCCGCCGTGGGCGATGATCACCACGCCGTTGACCCCGAGCAGCGGGCTGCCGCCGTAGTGTTAATCCGCGAGACCTGACCCCCAAGGATGGCCCCGGAGATGCGTGGGGAAGTCATCCGCCGCCTATTGGATTCGCAGAATTGTCCTGAAATCTCCTTGCCTCCCCGAGGCCTTTTGACTTGATTGTGGATCGAAGTCTCTCTTCGGGGTTTTGTGACCCCTCCCGGTCATTTCGAAACAAAACCGTCAGAAAAACCTCATCATGAAACTCCGCATCCTCTCCGCCGCCCGCCTCTCCCTGCCCCTCGCTTCGGCCCTTGCCGCGTTGCTCGCCGCACCCGCCGCCCGTGCGACCGACCTTTACTGGGATATCGACGACGCGACGGCCGGCGCCGGCGGTGCGGCGCCCGCAGGCATCTGGTCGACCGGCGGCACCACGTGGTCCAGCAGCCCCAACGGCAGCGTGGCGACGCCCGCCACCACCACCTTGGCCACCGATGACCTGTTCTTTTCCGCGGGGGTCAATGCCACGGGTGTTTACGGCATCAGCCTCACCAGCACGCAAGACGCCGGCAGCCTGACCTTTCAAGACGGCACGGCCACCATCAGCGGAGCCAGCGGCATCATCACCCTCGGCGGAGCGGGTGGAAAAATGACCGTGAACAACGGGGCGGCGGCGACCATCGGGGCGGTGACCGACACCGTCATCGGCGGTTCCGTGGGTCTGACCAAGGGCGGCGTGGGAACGCTGACCCTCAACGGGTCGCTGGCCAACACCTTCAGCGGTGGTTTGAATGTCAACGGCGGCACCCTTGCCGTGGACTTCGCCAACCTGGTCACCCCCACCGATCTGATCGCGAGTGGCAACGACCTCGCGCTCGGCGGCGGCACCCTCTCTGTCACCGGCAAAATCACCGGCACCACCAGCCAGACCCTCGGCAACGTCACCGTCAACTCCGGTGGCGGCCAGATCCTCGTCAATCCCAACGGCGGCACCTCGACCACCGTAACGCTCGGCACGCTGACCAGCAGCGCGTCCGGAGGCCGTTTGGAAGTGGGCCAGGCCCTCAGTGCCGGTGCCGGGACCGTCACCATCACCACGACCACCGACAAGGACGCCACCGGGATCTACGGCGGCCGCGTGGTTTTCGCCAACGGCGCCGCCGGCACCGGCTACGACTGGGCCACCAACGCTGGTGGTGGTCCGGCTTACACCCTTGGGGCCTACGCGGGTTACGCTGCGCTCGGTCTCGCCGCCGGCACGGATGCTGCCAATTCCCGCATCACGGCCAACCAAACAATGACCGGCAGCCGCACCACCAACAGCCTGAAGTTTGAAAACCCGCTTACCGCCCAAGCCTTGACGATCGGCGCGGGGAACACCCTGACTCTCTCCAACGGCGGTTTGTTGTTCACCGGTGCGGGTGTCGCTCAGGGGCCCCGGGTTGGAACAGTATCAGCAACAACCCCCTTCCCCAGCATCGGCAGCATCACCGCCGGTAACGGCAGCGGATCGTACGACCTGGTGGTTCACCAATACAATGCGTCTTCGGTCATCCTCATTGGTTCCATCGGCAGTGCCATCACCAACAACACCACCATCAGCTCCAATATCGTTAACAACGGCTCGAATCCCGTGACCCTGGTGAAGACAGGTCCCGGAGGCCTGGTGGTGGCCGGAACCGCCAACACCTTCAGCGGTGGCATCGTGGTCAACCAAGGCAACATCGCGTTCAATTCACTGAACTCGATCAATAACAATGCGATCACTTTCAACGCCAATAGCATTGCTTATACTTTTGCGGCGCAAACCACCAGTGGCAACATCACGCTGAACAACAACAGCCAGGTTACCATTTGCAATAACAACAGCAGCTTCACCGTCACCGGCAATGTCCTCGGCAACGGCGGCATCAGCGCGGCCAACGGCGGCCAGGGGGCGATCATCCTCAACCTCAACGGCACCGGCAATACCTTCACCGGCCCGATCCGGTTCACGGCCAACAATGGAACCCAAGCTGCCACCATCAACGTGGCAAGTCTTGCGGACACCGACACTCTAGGGAGCGGCAACATCACCTTCGGCGCGGGATCCGCAATCCCCACGGGCAACAACTTCGGTTTGAGCAGCGGTGCGGTGGCTGTCACACTGTCCAACCGGCGCTTAGAAATGGCTTCGGACCTGGTCCCCCATCAGATCAACAACGCCAGCGCCAGCGCCCTCACCATCAATACCGACCTGATCGTCACCGGAAACAGGGCGAAAATCCTGCAACTCGGTGGCACGGGTGCCGGCATCAGCACCTTCGCCGGCGCGATCTCGAATCATCCAACTCCCACCGCCGCGGGCAGCGTCCCCATCGCGGTGAGAACAACTGCGGCTGTTGCGGCGGGGGGTGCCATTAGTCTGGCATCCGTCGAAGGGATCGTCCCCGGCGCCGCGATTTCGGGCACCGGCATTGCCGCTGGCACCACCATCGCGACGGTCAATGCTGTGACCCGACAAGTCACGCTGAGTGCAGCCACCACCGCTGCCTGCCCCATTACGACCGTTTTCAACATTCCCGGCGCGGTCAACTTCGTTTCGCTGACCAAGGCCGGCACCGGCACCTGGTTGCTCTCCGGGGCGAACACCTGCAGCGGCAGCACCGTGGTGAGCGCTGGCACCCTCGAGCTCTCAAATGGCGCGGCGCTTTCCGATACGGGGGCGGTGATTCTCGCCAATGCCGCCGGTGCCATCTTGAAGCTCAACAACAATGAAACCATCGGTGCGCTATCCGGTGGGGGGGCCACGGGCGGCGTGGTCAACCTGCAAGCGAACACACTGACCGTCGGTGGCGGTACCGGCAGCTTCGGCGGGGTGATCCAGGGAGCGGGCGCGCTGACCAAGACGGTCGCGGGCACCCTGACCCTCACCGGTGCCAACAGTTACAACGGCGCGACCAGCGTCAGCGGAGGCCAACTCACGGTTTCCGGCGCGGGCACGCTGGCCAACACCAGCGGCTTGTCGGTGACTGGCGGGGCGGCGTTCAATTACCTGCCCACCGCCGTTGGCACCATCTTGACGCTGGGTCCGGCCTCGACGCTGAACCTTGCCGACGGCAGCGCCCTTGGACTTGCCTGGAACGCGACGATCGCCAACCAGATTACCGCGCTCGGTGCGGCCACGGTGGGCAACACCACCGGAGTGGCGCTGAACATGACCGGCACTTACGCCACTGGCATTACCTATCCCATCCTCTCAGCGGCGGGCGGACTGGACGTCGGCAAATTTACTTTCCTGAATCCCATCGACTACACGATGGCGGTGCTCCAATCCCCGACTTCGGTGAGCATCACCCCGACCACCGTCAGCCCCTTGGGCGCGGCTTACTGGACGGGCACCGCCACCACGGGACTCACAAAGGTCTGGGCGGCTTCCGATGGCAGTGCCGACAGCAACTGGTCGGCTTCTGATGGTGGCAGCGTCCAATCCTTGGTTCCCGGCTCCGGCGCGGACGTGTTCATTCCCGCGACCGCCCCTGCCCTGGCAGCGACGGCCACCACGCTCGGGGCGAACATGACCATCAAGAGCCTGACGATCGCCGACACCGCGAACGGTCTCAGCCTCGACGCCGACGGCAACACGCTGACGATCACCGCCGGAATCACGATGAATGTCAACGTCCCGGCCAGCACCATCGCGGCCAAAGTGGCGCTGGGTGCGAGTCAGACCTGGACGAATGACTCCGCCTCCCCCCTCACCGTCAGCGGCGGCGTCAGCGGCGCATTCGGGCTGACCAAGGCCGGGACCGGCACACTGATCCTCAGCGGAATCAACACCTACTCCGGCAGCACCACGCTGAACGACAACTCCGGCACCTTGGACATCAGCGGGGCTGGCTTGCTGGGGATCGGAGCTTATGCCCAGCCCATCGCCATCGGCACCGGCTCGACCCTCAAATTCAGCAGCAGCGTCGCGGCGTCCAGTCAGACGCTTTCCGGGGCCATCACCGGTCTGGGCGGCCTGACCATGGCACCCACTGTCAACAATGCGAATCTTTCCCTTACCAATACCGGAAACACCTACTCCGGCGCGACCGCCATCAGCGGCGGGCGGATTGCCGCGGGGCCGACCAACCTGTCTCCGAACACCGCTTTCGCCATCACGGGCAACGCCACTTCGGGTGGTCAGCTCTTCCTCAGCGCGACTGGCGCGGTGGCGAACAACCTCTCGATTGCCGGGGTGGGTTATGTGGAAGCCGATGTCCTGAGCACGAAAGCAGGGGCGGTCCGATTCTCTACGACGGGCAGCATTCTTTCCGGCACGGTCACTTTATCGGGCGATGCGCGGGTCGGCAATGTCAACGGCACCGGCTCAGCGACGATTTCGGGTCAGATCACCGGCAGCGCGGGCATTGAGTTTTATGGAGCGACTAACACCGCCAACGTCACCCATACCTATACTCTATCAAACGCCGGAACCGCCAATGATTACACGGGCAACACCACCATCACTGCGGCGGACTTCGGCACGGTGAGAACCGGTGGCCGGTCCATCCTTTCCTTGGGTGCCAATGAGCAGATCCCCCACGGCGCTGGCAAGGGTATCGTCGTGTTCAGCGGTACGGATGCCGACCATATCAGCACCCTGGACCTCAATGGTTTCAGCGAAACCATCAACGGTGTCTCCAACGTCTCCGCGGCAGGAGCCAACATCCGCAACAACGTCGCGGGAGCCTCGGTCCTGACGATCGGTGACGCGGATACCTCCAGCTCCTTCTCCGGTGTCATCTCCAATGCCACGGGAACCCTCGCCATCACCAAGATCGGCACCGGCACGCTGGCCCTCAGCGGTGTCAACACCTTCGCGGGTGCGACCACCATCACCTTGGGCACGCTCACCCTGGACAACAGCCTGGCACTCCAGAGCAGCCCGCTGGACACGCTCGCCAGCATCGCGGGTGACCCAAGCAACGGTCTCAAGACCACCGTGACGGCGCTGACTTTGGGCGGTCTGACCGGCGACAAGAATCTGGCTGACGTGTTCACCACCACCTCGGGCGGTTACTCCGGAGTCACGGCTTTGACGCTGAATCCCGGCACCGGGGCTGTTCCCATCTACAGCAGCAACATTGTCGATGGAGCCGCCGGCATGACCCTGACGAAGAGCGGTGCGGGTAATCAGACCCTTGACGGTGTGCTTTCCCACACCGGTGGCATCAGCGTCACCGGCGGCACGCTCACGCTCGGCAACGCAAGTAACAGCTACCCCGGCGCCACACTCATCAACGCGGGCGGCAGAGGCCTCATCGTGACCGCCGATGGCGCCCTCGGTGCCACCGGACCGGGCAACGAGACCACGGTCTTGAACGGGGGAGCGCTGGGCTTCGCGGGCGGAATCACGTATTCCGCGCTAGAAAAGGTCATCGGTTCGGGGGCCGGCCACACGACTGGCACGCTGCCGGGCTTCACCACTGCCAATCGCGGATTCATCCAAGGAGTCGGCACGGGCAGCAGTACCTTTGCTGGCAGTGTTGAGCTGAGTGCCGACGGAGTCTCCCGCATCGGCACCCAGGACGGAGCGCAACTGACCCTCACCGGAGCGATCACCCAGGGAACCGGAATTACCACCGCCAGCATCCTGTTCCGGGTCGGCAACCTGAATGGCGACTTCGTCACACTCTCGAATGCAGGCAACTCCTTTGGTGGCGATTCGACGGTCTTCACCGGCTTGATCACCCCCGGAGAATACGCCGGTGTCCGCCTCGGGATCTCCAACGGCTTGCCGACGGACCGGACCATCTCCAGCTTTTCCGGCACCGGTGCCGGTACCGCGCTCGATCTTGCGGGCTATGACCAATCCTTGAACGGCCTGGCTACCGGGGTTGGGTTGGGAACGCTGAGCATCATCAACATGAACGTCGGCATCCCTTCAACCCTCACGTTGAACCCGACCGTGGACAAGGCCTCGACCAACACCCTCATCCTTGGTGGCGGCGGGCTGGGAGTGATCAACCTCGTGAAAGAGGGGGCCTTCACTCAGACGCTCAGCGGCGTCAACACCTACACCGGCACAACCACGGTCACCGGCGGTACACTCACCCTCGGCAACGCTTCCGCTCTCGGCACCAGTTCGGCCACCGTCACCGGCGGCGCGCTCAACCTCGGGGGCCAGACCATCGCCAACGACGTCAGCGTCGGCAGCGCGGGCACCCTCACCGGCAGCGGCGCCACCGGAGCCGCCACCCTGGCGGGCAGCGTCACTCCGGGTGGCACCGGCAGCGGTCTGATCACCGTGGCCTCCGCCACCGTGGCCGCCACCTCGTCGATCGCCCTCCAACTCCCGGCCACCGGCACCCGCGGCACCCACTATGATGCGATCACGGTTTCCGGACCCCTCGCGCTGGACGGCACAGTCACCGTCGACATCACCGGGCTCACCCCGACCATCGGACAATCGTTCGACCTTATCGACTCCACCGGACCCATCGACGTGACCAACTTCACCGTTGCCACCGACCTGGTCCTCCCCGCGCTCGGTGGTGGCCTGGCATGGAACACCTCGGCCTTCGCCACCAGCGGCGTGGTCAGCATCGTCAGTGGCGATCCGTTCCCGGCCTGGGCTCTCTCCAAGGGACTGACCGGCCTGCCTGGCTTCGAAGCAGGGAAGGGCGACGACCCGGACAAGGATGGACGCACCAACCTCGACGAATTCGCCTTCGATGGCGACCCGCTCTCGGGTGCCAATGACGGCAAGATCGTCGGCAAAGTCGCCACGGTCAGCGCCGCCCAGGTCCTGACCCTGACCCTGCCGGTCCGCACCGGAGCCACCTTCTCGGTTTCCGCCGGGGACCAGCTCTCCGCTTTGATCGACGGCATCTACTACCGCATCGAAGGCGATGAGACCCTCAGCCCCTTCGCGGATGCTGTCACGGTGGTTCCCGCGGGTCCGGAGTTGACCGCCATCCAAGCCGGCTTGCCCCCGCTGTCCACGGGCTGGTCCTACCGCACCTTCCGGGCCCCCGGCACGGTCCCGACGGTGCCAAAGGCCTTCCTCCGTGCCAAGGTCAGCGAAACGCCCTGAGGCGTCCTGAGACGCGTGCTGACCTGATTAATCCGGCGGCACCCCATCATCCACGGCGGCCATCCTGCGAGAGCGGGGTGGCCGCCTCGCCGTCGGGGTTGACGCGGACCCTTGGGGGTTCTTGAATTTTGAATCTATAGGTTCTTGCCGAAACCTCGTCGAGGGGGTCTCGCGGATTAACATTTGCGGATGGAGAACTTCAAACCGTTAGATCTTCGGCGACTTTCGCCCACTGGAAAAGTGGCGGCCGACAGGGGAGGAGATCCTGTGGAAGGGGTTGAATCTTTGCATTTCACAAGACCCGATGCGCGTCAGCGTGGCCCCGAACCCTTCACGATCCGAGGTTCAGTCCATCACCTGCGCCAAGGTCGCCTGGATGTGCGGGTTGACCCGGTGCTCGAAGGTTTCCATGCCGACGCGGATCGCGTTGCGGACGGCGACAGCGGTCGAGCCGCCGTGGGCGATGATTACCACGCCGTTCACGCCGAGCAGCGGGCTGCCGCCGTAGGATTCGGCGCTGGCGCGCTCCTTGACGGCGACAAAGGCGCCCTTGGCGATCTTTGCGCCGATCATCCGGACGGTGGTGGCGGTGAGCTCCTTCTTGAGCCACTTGAACATGGCCTTGGCGGTCGCCTCGCAGGACTTCAGCACAACATTACCGGTGAAGCCGTCGCAGAGGACCACGTCGAGTTGCGTCTCGAAAAGATCGTGCCCCTCGACGTTGCCGACGAAATCGAAGGGGGCCTTGCCGGAGTCGGCGAACTGCTTGAGCAGGGCGAAGGTTTCCTTGGTGAAGGTGGTGCCTTTCTCATCTTCCTCGCCGTTCGACATCAGGCCGACCTTGGGGTGCTTGACGCCGAGCACGTGGCGGGCGAAAGCACTGCCCATGATGGCGTAAACCAGCAGGTGCTCGGGCTTGGCCTCGGGGTTGGCCCCGGCGTCGAGCAGATGACAGATGCCGTGCTCGTTCGGCAGGCCGGAGGCGATCCCGGCGCGGTCGACGCCTTCGATCAGCCGCAGCTTGATGGTGGCGGAAGCGACGGCGGCACCGGTGTTGCCGGCGGAAATGAAGGCATCGGCATCGCCCGACTTGACCAGGTCCATCGCGACGTTGATGGATGATTTCTTCTTCCCGCGGACGGCTTTCGCGCCGGACTCCGCCATGCCGACGACTTCCGGCGCGTGGACGATCCCGATCCGCGGGTGGGTCGTGGAAAGGCCCTGCTTCAGGCATTCGGCGCGGATCACCTCCTCGTCGCCGACTAGGTAGATCTTCTCGATCGACGGGTAGAGTTGCAGGGCATCCTTCGCTCCACCGATGTTCACGGCCGGGGCGTGGTCGCCACCCATTGCGTCGAGGGCTACTTTCATCGCGGGAAAAACGTGAGTTCCGGATACGAAAACTCACCGCGCCGGGGAATCCGGCACGGCGAGTTGGCGAAAATCGGATCGCTGCGCTTCAAAGCGCATCGACTTCGAGCACCTTGCGGCCGGCGTAGTAACCGCAGGACGGGCAAGCGATGTGCGAAGGCACACGGCTACCGCACTCGGAGCAGGATTTGAAAATCGGTGCGCGCCAGCGATTGGCGCCGCGGCGCATCTTTTGCCGGCTCTTGGACTGACGGCGCTTTGGTACGGCCATGACGGTAGGAAGTTAGCGTTCGGGATCGAGGTTATCCAGCGCGTCGAGAGCGGACCAACGGTCGTCGCCTGCCGCGCGGGGGCGGGTGTCTAGCGTTTCGGCCGCGGGTTTGTCCACTGCCAAATATCGGGGGTCGATTTCGCAGTGCATCGGAACGTCCGCTTCCTCGCAGCGCGGGTATTCGGGGAACTCGATGAGAACCTCCTCCCGGGCGGCTTCGGTGGCGTCCACAACTCCCTCTTTTTCAATTTCTACCGCAAAACTCGCGGGTTCGATCCGGATGGTTTTGACGAAGGGGTGGATGGTCCGGACGCAGGTGAATTCGAAGGGAGCGGAAAGGCTGCCGGAGAGCAACAATTCCGAGCCGAAGCGCTGGACGTAGAGGTCGTAAGCCAGCGGCCCGACCGGACGCGGGTCCTTGGGCGTGAGGTCGAAGATTTCGGCCGGCAGTTCGCCGCTGAAGTTCTTCCCTTCTTCCGGCAGGGTGTGGAGGTCGATGAGGAGGCGGTCGGGCATCGGGCGGCGAGATTGCGACCCCGCGCGAAGGATTTCAACCTGCAAGCGGCTGGATGCAACGGGAAATCCGTGGAGGCTACCCCGATCAGGGCTTGAGGGTGGCGTGGCGGCCGAGGTAGCCGAAGCCGTGGCTGGCTTGAACGGTGGTGCCGGGCTGGAACTGGAGGGTGCCGTCGCCCTTGGCGGTGGCTTGGCCAAGGGCGAGCTTGATGCGGCCGGTGAAGGTGCCGGCGCTGGCGGAGTCTTCGGTGACGGTGACGCGCTCGAAGTCGCCCAGGCCGCTGGCGATCGTGACGGTACCGGTTTCCGCCTTGCCGTAGTCGAAGTTCAGCGGGGCGGTCAGGCGGACGACGAGTTCGTCGCCCTGCCTGGCGAGTTCCACCTTGGACTCGCTCCACGCGAGGTAGGCGAGGCTGATGTCGAAGGCGGTGTTGAACTGGATCCAGCCCTCGGTCCAGCCGATGTCGCCGACCTCCGGATGATAGGGGTAGTGGGCGTTCTTCGGCGAACCGTCGATGACGAAGCGGGCCTCGGCGAGCTGGCCGATGCCGCCGACGTAAAACTTGAACCAGCCGTGCTCGACGCCTTCGACCTCGCGCGGGGCGTCGAAGGAGAAATGGCGGCCGACGGGGTTGCGGCCGAACATGCCGTCGAAGTGCGACCAGACGAGCTGGTCGAGGCGCTGTTGGTCGGTCTTGCTGGTGATGAATTCGCGGGCGGCGAGGATGGGGGCGGGGAGGCCGACGACATTGCCGGGTTCGTTCCACATCGTCGGCTTGTCGCCCATCGGGGTCCAGCGGTCCTGGTCGTCGAGCTTGCGGAAATCCCACAGGTTGTCGGAGCGGCGGATCAACACCTTGGCCCAATCGTTGAGTTTGTTAGAGAGGCCCTTCGGCGCGCGGTCGGGATAGCCGCGGAGCAGGTGGGCGAGGCCGGTGACGGTGATGAACTCGCTCATGCGCTGGCCCTTGGTGACGAGCGGATCGTTCCAGTCGAGGTGCTGGACCATCCACTCGGCCTGCTTCACGGCGGCGTCGAGATAGATCGCGGCGTCGGGGCGTTCTTCGCGCTTGGCGACCTCGTGCATCATGAGGTTCGGCTCGATCGAGAAGCCCGGCGGCAGACAGCCCTTGGTGCTGCCGATCTTGGTTTTAAGGGCGAGCAGATCATGTTCGGGGCTTTCGTCGTAGGGATATTCGAGGGCCTTCTTCGGGTTGGCCCAGGTCTTGAAGGCGTAGTCGCGGACGACCTGGTAGTTCTGCGCCGGCAGCCACGCTTCGAGGGAAGGCCAGGCGTAGAGGAAGTAGGCGAGCTGGGACTTGAGGAGCTCGTGGTCGATCTGCTGCGTGACAATGACGTCGGCGCCCCAGTGGATGAGTTTCACGAGGTCGGGGGCGTCGTCGCGGTAGGGTTCGAGCGCGCCCCATAACTTGCTGTTAGCGGGCTTCTCGTACTTCACTTGGCGCGGCATACGTTCGTAGGCGGAAGGATTCGAAAGCCACTGCGGGACCAGGGTGTGGAGTTCCCAGCCGAAGTGGTGGTCATCCCGCCAGCCGAAGGAGCCGCGGCATGCCTTGCGGTGGTTGCCGACGTAGTGGCGGCTATCGATCATGAAGTCGATCGCGCCCTGGTAGCTGATGCGTTCGAGCCAGTTCGGGCCGACGCGGAAGGGCACCGAGACCAGGCCGCCGGCCTCGACGACGTATTCCGCGTCGCCGTCCGGATTGAACTGCGAGAAGTCGCCGATCTTGCCGGTGATCTTGCCTTCGGCGAGGGCGTCGCCGCCTTTCGCCGGGCGGACGATGAAGCGGGTGCCGTCGGCCAAGGTCGGCGCGGTGAAGCGCTTCGGTTTGCCGAGGTTGAAGCCGCTCTGGTTGAGGTAGATCAGCGGGATATCGGCTTGGTTCGCTCCACCGGTGAGACCCTTGGGCAGGGGCGGGAGGTCGCCGGCGGACGATGGCCAGACGACGAGTTCTTTGACGCGGGCGTAGCCCTTGGTGCTGGTGGTGACCCAGAGTCGGAGTTTGTCGGTTTTGACAATGACGGTCTGGTCGAAGGGGATGGCGAGTGAGTGGGCTTTGTTGCCGGTGATCGAGGCGGAGGGGATGTCGGTCCATTTCCCGTCGCTCCAGAACTGGATCTTGAAATCGGCGACCACATCCGCGGCGCCGAAGCCGGTGAAAAGATGGACGCCGGCGAGTTGCTGGACGGCACCGAGATCGATGGCGAGCCAGGCGGGATCGGTGGAGGGCTGGCTGACCCAGCGGGAGGCGTCGCTGACCTTGCCGTCGATGGCGTTGGCGGCGGCGTATTCGCCCAGCGTGGAGCTGGCGGTGACGGCCTTCGGCTTCAGCGGTTCGACGGCGGCGGCGCTGGCGAGGGTCGCGACGAGCAGGGAGGGCAGGAGGGTCGAACGTGGGCGTGTCATGGATCGAGGGTCGGGTGGTCTTTACGGGGAAAGAGCCTTGGATTTCGCGGAATGGAAGGGGCAAAAGCGATCAGCCCCGCCCGGGTCGGTGGACTCGGGCAGGGCCGTCGGGGGAACTGGATCAGGCAGGTGCGATCAGGGGGCGACCTCGATCTTCGCGCGGAGGAAGCCCTTGCCGGGAAGGCCTTCGGAGGCGTCGAGCTTGAAGGTGCGGTATTCCCACGCGGTGGCGGCGAGGCTGGGGAGTCCGGTGGCCGCGGGGGCGGTGTCGGACGCGCTGCCGACCGAGACCGGAGAGTCCGGGAAGGTCAGGGCGAGCGAGCCTTGGATGGTGTAAACCACGCCGTCGACGGTGGCGGTCTGAACGCCGTTCGGGCCGTTGGCGAAGACGGCACCGTCGCGGACGGCGGCGACGAGGGTGAGCTCGTTGCCGGCGGGTGCGGTGGCGTCCTGGATCAGCACGGCGGTGAGTCCGTTGTTAGAGCCGCTGTTCGGATTGCCGTTGAGGGCGAACTCGGCGAAGTTGTCGGCGCCGTCGTTGTCGGGATCGGCGGTCTTGCCGATGATCGCGGTGTTGGTTTCACCGGGGAAGAAGCTGTCGATCCATGGAACGAAAGGATTGCTGATCGGGCCAACTCCGAGCAAGCCCGTGGATTCGGTGAAGGTCCACTCGTTGCCTGCGGCGAGGAGTTTCCAAGTGCCGGGAGTGGCGACGACTTCGGTGAAGGCACCGAGCGAACTGTTCACCAAGAAGGAGGCGGGATCGTAGTCTTCGGTCGCGAGGGTGGCGGTGTTGACCAGGGTCCAGGAGTTGCCGGGGGTGGTGTCGGTGCCGGCGAGATTGAGGAAGATCTTGCCGTCGAGGATCAGGTTGCCGGTGCCCTGGATCGAGTTGGTCACGCCGTTCGCGGCGGGGGCCAGGGTGATCTGGCTGTCCGCTGCGACGGTGAGATTGCCGTCCACGGTGGTGTTCCCGGTGTGTTCGAACGGAAGGCCGCCGGCGAGGGTCAGGGTGCCGGTGCCGGTTTGGACGAGTGCCAGGTTACCGGTGATCCGGCCTCTGTAGGTGGTCGAGACGGTCTGGTTGACCGTGAAGGTGGACGGCGTCGGCGAGGAGTTGGTGAGGAAGGCGGTGCCGGTGCCGGTGATGCCACCGCTCGGAATGTTGGAGCGCTGGAGTCCCGCCACGGTCTGGTTGAAGCCGGCGAGGTCGACGGTGGCGTTCTCCGCGGCGTTGGAGGTGTCAATGTCGAGCGTGGTGCCGACGGGCAGGGCATTGTTGGCTCCAAGCCGGAGGGTGCCGCGGATGATGTTGGTGAGGCCGGTGTAGGTGTTGGAGGTGCCGGAAACCACGACGGTGCCGGTGCCGCCCGAGCCGGCGCCGACGTTCAGGTTGGTGAAGGTGCCGTTGGCGAGTACGCCGGTCAGGATCAGCTTGCCGCCGATGCCGGTGCCGACGCGGGCATCGGCGCTGTTGAAGGCGACCGGGCCGGCCCAGGTGGCGGTGGCGGCGGCCTGGGCTTGGAGCGCCCCGTTGAAGTCGACTCCGCTACTTGTGATCGTGATCGACTCGCCGGTGACGGTGATGCCATTGGCGAGTTCGACGCGGCCTGCGGTGACGGTGGTGGCTCCGGTGGTGGTGCCGAGAGCGGTGTTGGAGCCGACCGCGAGGGATCCCCCGGTTACGGCGACGGGGCCGTTGAAGGTGTTGTTACCGGTGAGGGTGACCAGCGCGCCGGTGGATTTGGCGATGCCGCCGCTGCCACTGATGGTGTTGGCGAGAACGGAAGCGCCGCTGCGGTTCAGGCTCAAGGTGCCGTTGTTGACGATGTTGCCGGCGACCGAGCCGTTGGCGGTGTTGTTGCCGAGCTGGAGCGTGGAGCCGAGGTTGATGGTGGTGTCCCCGGAGTAGTTGTTGGTGCCGGTGAGGTTGACGGTTCCGGTGCCCTTCTGAGTGAAGGTGCCGGTGCCGTCGATGTTGTAGGCCAGGCTTTTCGCGAGGCCGTAGTTAGCTTCGATGGCGGCGTTGTTGGTCACGGGGGCCGCGACGGCCCCGAGATTGCCGTTGGCGGTGACGCCGTCGCCGAGTTCCGCGATGCCGGCATTGATGGTGCTGCCGCCGGCGAAGGTGTTTTCGTTGGTGATGGTGAGCTTCGCGGTGCCGCTCTTGGTCAAGGTGCCGAGTCCCACGACCGGGCTGCCGCCCAGGGTGTAATTGTTGGCGGAGTTGTTGAAAGTCATGGCCCCCGGCTCGACCGAGGTTCCCTGGGCTGCCACGGTGAAGGAGGACGCGGTGTCGTTGAAGAGCACCAGGTCGAGGCCTTGGAAGGCATCCGGCGAGCCGCCATTGAGCCAGTTCTGGGTGCTGAGGTCCCAGAACGTGGGGTTGGCCTGGTCGCCTTTCCAAACGAGGCTCGCAGGGGTGTAGGTGAACAGGAGTTGGGTGCCGCCGGGATTGAACGAGAGGCTGCCGCGGCCGGTGAATGCGAAATTGGCAAGGGTGCCGGTGATCGGGCCGCCGGTGGACTCCATCACGACCATGTCGGTAACGGCCCCTGAGGGACCGCTGAGTTTGACGGTCACAAGGCTATTGGACGCGTCGATGCTGGGCGCCTTCAAGTGGGCTCCGGGGGCCGGAGTGGAGGGATCGAGAAAGAAATCGTGGGTGCTGGCGGGCGCGGTGCCAAAGTTCAGGGCTCCGGTGGTGCTGCCTTCGCCCGAGAGTCCAGTGACGCTGGCCAGGGTGATGGCCGAGGTGAGGCTGCCGGTCAAATTGAGGCGGCCGATATTGATCGTGGTGGGACCGGTGTAGGTGTTGGTGCCGGCAAGGGTGGAACTGGTAGTGGCCCCCACGACGCCCGCGCCGGTGAGCGAGGAGTTGGACTGGGTAATGCCGCCGGTTCCAGTGATGTTGCCGTTGAGAACCAAGCCGTCTGAGCCGCTGGTCGGCGAAAGCTGGAGCGTGTTGGCGTTGAGGTTGACGGTGGCGGTGGATGAGAGCGTGATTTTGACACCGGCCACACCGCGGGTGAGGATGTTGCTGTTTGCGGTGAGGGTGATCGGGCCGTTCAGAGTGTTGCTGCCGGCACGGCCGCGGATCGAGCCGCCGGCGAGTTCCGTGTTCCAGGCGTTGAAGCTCAGGTTGCCGCCCGAGCCATTAGCTGCCACCTGGCCGATTGCCTCGGTGGAGAGCGCGCCGAGGTTCACCACGCCTTTGGTGAGTTTCACCGTTGCAGCCGCAGGACCGAAAGCTCCGGCGGAGTCGATGGTCATGTTGTTGTCGTTGTTGGTGGCGGCCACTTCGACCGTCGTCAGGCCCGTGTTGTCGGCCTTGATGAAGAAGGTGGTGGCACTTCCGACATTTCCGGCCGTCGGGTTGAAAATGACGTTGCCGGCGAGCAGCGCGGTGAGATCGAGGCCGGAGAAGTTGCCGGCGGTGACCGTGCCGGCTGAAAAAGTGATGGCGTTCGAACCGGAGCCCCGGATCTCGGTGTTGGCGATCGTGAAGTTGAGGCCGGAAGCGGCGACGTTTTGATTGAGCGTCACGATGCCCAGCGTGGTGCCGAAGACGGGCCGGTTGCCATCGACCCATGCACCGAGCGTGCCGGTGATGGAGCCATCGCGCCAGGCGGTGGCGCTCCAGTTGCCAGTACCGCCGACACCGGCGGTCGCGCCGTTGGCGTCCCAGAAGGAGTCCGCCCCGTGGGATGCGGAAGCGAGGAAAAGAAGGACGAGGAAGGGGTTGGATTTTGCTTTCATGGGTTTCGGATCGGTTGGGTTTGCAAAAGCCTCTTGCCGGGATGCGGCAGGGCTCCGCGTCGCAAGGTGACCTTATCCCCCAGAAGATGAGGCGATCCATGCAGCGGTTCCAGATGGCTTCGCGCATCAGATCTTCGAAATTGCGCACGGATGGGGGCGGTGATGTCTGATGAGGAGCTGTCCGCAGGCGATTACCGTCTTCCGCGCCACGGGAGTTCATGGTGGAGGGGAAACCAAGGGGGCAAGAGTGCCCCGCCAATCCGGATCTGAATGGGTGAGTGGGAGGCCGCGGCCGGACGATGACGGATGTGACGATGCGGGGACTGACCCCAAGCAGCGGACTGAACGGCGTCATTTATACGATCTGACCCGACCCAAGGTCGCGTCCCTGTTCCCAGTAACTGTATGCGTTCATGAGGGTGCTCTCAGATCTCAAGTTTCGGCAGCCCGTTCACGATCTTCATCGTTTCCAGGCTGACGGTGATGACGCGTTGGAAGAGTTCGACGGGATACTTCGCGTTTCCCATGGTTTCGGTGGCCCAGAGGTTGGCGTCGTTGACGATGCCGCTGTCCTTGTCGGTGGTGACGGACTGGCGCTCCATGACCCATTCGAGGGCGGGCTTGCCGTTGACGATGTAGTCGTAGGCGGCCAGCGGGATGTCGCGGATGGTGATGCGCTCGTTGTAGATGACGGTGGTCTTGTCGGCGACGCTCTTGCCGGTGACCGGGTCCTTGGTCTTGGCGAACTTCATCTTGGTGACCCTGTAGCGGCTGTCTGCGACTGCCGCTGACTGCGCTTCGTCGAGGGTGACGCCGGGGTGGCAGGCGACGGTCTCGTAGTTCAGATGCCAATGCGCGAGGTCGCGGCCGGCTTGGGAGAAGGCGCGGAAATCGGCAAAGGATTTCACGGCGGGGATGCGCGGGAGTTCCTTGCCGAGGTTGTCGGCGTAGCGGCTGCGGTAGTCGGGGGAATGCAGCAGGCCGTAAATGTAGTAGAACAGGTCTTCCTTGGTCAGCGTCTGGCCGGGATACGCCGTTTGGAAATGCGCGAGACCCGCGTCGGTGATGGCGTCGCGGCGGGTGTGGGTGGCTGAGTCGGTTGACTTGGCGGAGGAGAAGAGGTCGTCCGCACCTTCGTCGCCTCGGTCGTAGAGGTAGAGAGGAAAGAATTGCGAGCCGACCATGTCGACCGCGTGAAGGCTGGCAACTTGGTCGCTAATGAAAACTGAGAATGCACTTCGAGATTCCGAGGCGGAGCAACCAATCACAACGTTCTTCGCGGTCGCTGACGGGAAAAAGCGAGGCAACTGGTAGAGTCGCAAGTTCACTTCAGCGTCGAAGTAGTAGTTCTGCTTACAAAATGGGCGGTAAAGACCGATCCTAACCGTAGCTTCAGAATATTTGATGACCTTGCCTTTTGCGCAGTCCGCCTGAAGCTCCCCGTCCCAACTGATCTTCGTTCGATCGTTGGTCCAGAATGCAGCAGTAGCAGCTTTATCCGGTACTCCGTTGGCGTCGACAAATGCCCTAAACCGACCCAGCTCACTGTTGTATGTCCCGATCAGGGTTTGGACACTGGTGATGAGCGCCTGCTTGGAGAAATTGTAGAGCCAAGTGTCCTTCGACGTCATCACTCCACGCGAGTAGCTCTCGAACACGGCGCCAGACGTCGTCCCTTTCTTATCTCCCATGCCAATAAAACGTTCGAAAGATCCATCGCGCTGTTTAGCCCAATCGTTATGACTGTCGGGGACGATTGCTTCCCAACCTTCCGCCGCAGAAATACCGGCAATGCTTCCAAATTCACTGATGATGCTCAGCTTCTCAGTTTGGCTTAAATAATCGCCGATATCATGCCAAAAGATCTGACCGTGCTGATCTGCATTGGGGTTCTTGACGAGCAGGGTGATCGCAATCGGGGCGCGACTCCCACTGCCGAAGACCTTGCCTCCTTCTTTACGCGACTGCTCACCGGCAGTCCGTTGATTTCCACGAAGATGGAAGACGTAGATGCTGCTGTATTCCTTGAGGCGGACCCCGGAATCCGGGCCAGGAGCTAAGCTATGATTGTGGGGGTCGGGTGCGGTCTGTAAACCGAACCGAACACACACAAAATGAAAGCCAAGCGAAGAAGACACGATCCCGAAT
>NEUO01000055.1 GCA_002304315.1 Verrucomicrobiia bacterium Tous-C4TDCM | reverse complement strand
GAGCTCGAACGCTTTTGGAATGACATGGCAGGAGTGCTGCGCCTCATCGGCCGGCCGTGGCTGCTGGATCAAGCAAACGCTACGCATCCAAAGTGAGTGTCACATTAATTTGAAGAAATGGTAGTACTCCCTTGAAATCTGGCGCGAATCCGAAGGCAAATCCTGCCTCCTCCGCGCTCCGGAAATTTGCGTCGAGATCCTCTCCCCCTCGAACACCCGCGGCGAGATCGAGGAGAAGAAACAACTCTACTTCGATGCCGGTGCCGTCGAGTTCTGGCTCTGCAGCGAAGACGGGGCGATGACCTTTTCCACGCGGGACGCCGCGCTCCCCGCATCTCTCCTCTGTCCGGAATTCCCGCAGAAGATTGACTGATCCACGACTTCCCCCGGGGATTATCCTTGAAAAACGAACATCCCGTGTTCGATCTTCAAGGAAGATGGGGATTCGGCCGTGATGACCGGCCACCTCAAGTTCCCGATTCCAAAGCTCCGAACACCCCGCTAGCCTCGCGCCATGCGCGCCTTCCTGCTGGCCCTGATTCCCTGCCTCGCCTTCGCCGACCCGGCCATCCCGGCCGATCCCGACGAGGCCGCCTATCCGGCGATCGAGCGCTTCGTTAAAGTTCTCGAACAAGTCCGCCTGCGCCACCCCGACGCCGACAAGGTCGCCTACGACCGCCTCGTCAACCACGCGCTGGAAGGCATGCTTTCCAGCCTCGATCCCTTCTCCAGCTTCATCCACCCCGAGATGGCCCGCGCACTCGAAGCGGACCCGAAGCTCGATCCCTACCTGCCCTCCCTCGGCCTGACCCTCGGCGTCCGCGACGACGGCCTCTTCCTCTCCAACGTCGCCCCCGCCACCCCCGGTTCCCGCGCCGGGCTGCTCGCCGGCTCAGCCATCGTGTCCGTCGATGGCAATCCGCCGCCGCCCCTCGCGGTCATGCTTTCCTCGCTGCGCAAAGCCCCCGGCCAGAAGACGAAGCTCACCGTGAAGTCCCTGACCGAGCCGAAGCCGCTGGAAATCGAACTGGTCCACGTCGCCGTCGAGGAACGCGCGGTGACCGAGGCTCGCTTGTTAGATGACAATTCCACCGGCTACATCCGCCTCGCGTCGTTCATGGGAACCTGCGCCCGGGAAATGGAAGCCGCGCTCGATGAACTCGAAGACAAGGGGATGAAGCGCCTCATCCTCGACCTCCGCGGCAACCCCGGCGGCGACCTCCAGCAGACGGTCGAGATCCTCGGCTTCTTCGTCCCGCCCGGCACCGCCGTCGTCACCACCCAGGGCCGCGGCGGCGAGGTGCAAGGCGAGCCCTTGAAAACCGCGGAACGCCAGCGCCGGAAACGCGACTACCCGATCAATATGCTGATCGACCGCATGTCGGCCTCCGCTTCCGAACTCACCGCCGGTGCCTTGCAAGACCTCAAACGCGCGGTCATCGTCGGCGAGACCAGCTACGGCAAAGGCTCCGTCCAGAACATCATCCCGATGGGTGGCGGCACCGCGCTGCGCCTCACCGTCGCGACCTACCACACGCCCTCAGGCAAGACACCGCACCGGACCGGCATCACGCCGGACGTGAAAGTGGACTTCACCGATGGCGACCGCGAACGGCTTGCCCTCGCCTACCGCCGCGCCGCCCTAACAGCCGACGAAGCGAAGCAGCTCGAAGGCTGGACCGACCCGGTCCTGGAAGCGGCGAAAAGTTCCAAGTGAAGAAGGCCCAAGTGCCAATAAATCGCCCTTTCTTTCTGCCTTCCTTGGCACTTCGCACTTTCACTTGGGCTCGAAGTTCCAAGTAAGAAGTTCCAAGTGCCAAAGAGATCATCTCTTCTTCATCTGCCTTTCTTGGAACTTCGCACTTTCTCCCACTTGGAACTTCGCACTTTCTCCCACTTGGCACTTCGCACTTTTCCCCAATTGGAACTTCCCCCCATGCTCCTGTTAGCCATCGAATCCTCCTGCGACGAAACCGCGGTCGCCGTCCTGTCCGGCGAACCCGGCCGGCCCGCGCGCATCCTCGCCTCGGAAATTTCCTCACAGATCGAACTCCATCGCGTCTACGGCGGCGTGGTCCCGGAAATCGCCTCGCGCAACCACTCGCTCCACCTCCGCCCGCTGGTCGAGCAGGCGCTGAGGCACGCCGGGCTCGACATCCACGAGATCGACGCCTTCGCCGCCACCTCCGGGCCCGGCCTCGCCTCGTCGCTGCTCATAGGCGCCACCGCCGCGAAAGCGATGGCCGCCGCGACCGGCAAGCCCTTCCTCGCCGTCAACCACCTCGAAGGCCACCTGCTCTCGCCCTTCGTCGACACCGGCATCGTCCCGGAGCACCTCGCGCTGATCGTTTCCGGCGGTCACACGCTCTTGTTAGACGTCGCCGGACCCGGCCGCTACCGCAAGCTCGGCAGCACCCGCGACGACGCCGCGGGCGAGGCCTTCGACAAGGTCGCGAAAATGCTCGGCCTCCCCTACCCCGGCGGCCCGGAAATCGAAAAGGCCGCGCTCAGCGGCAACCCTCAGGCCTTCGCCTTCCCCCGCTCGATGATGAAGGAGCCGGGCTTCGACTTCTCCTTCTCCGGCCTCAAGACCGCCGTCCTCTACACCCTGTCCGAACGCAATCCCGACACCGGCACCCCGCTGCCCGGCGAACTCGCCGACCTCTGCGCCTCGTTCCAGCAAGCGGTGATCGACGTGCTGGTCGCCAAGACCCTGCGCGCCGCCCGCCACGCCGGCCGCCGGACCATCGCGCTGTCCGGCGGAGTCAGCCTTAACAATGCCCTCCGCGCCGCCTTCGAAACCGCCTGCCACCGCGAAGGCCTGACCCTCGCCACCGCCACGCCCGGTCTCTGCACCGACAACGCCGCGATGATCGCCTTCGCCGCCCTGCTGCGGGCCTTCGACGGCCAATCGTCCCCGCTCGACGGCGACATCGATCCCAATTTGCCGCTGGTTTCCGTATAAACACCGGCATTGCCAGCCGCCCCGCTTGTCTCACAGAGTCCCTTCACCCGGCCATGCGTTACAGCACCATCATCTTCGACTTCGACGGCACTCTCGCGGACACGCTTGAGGAAAGCCGGCGCATTTACAACATCCTCGCCCCCGACTATTCGTTACGCGAAGTCGCATCGGAGGAACTCCCCGGTTTGCGCCACTTCTCGCTGCTGGAATTGCTCGACCACCTCGACATCCCGAAGCGCCGCGTCCCGTCCCTGCTGTCCCGCGGCACCGCCCTGATGCGCGGCAACATCACCCGCCTCTCGCCCATCCCCGGCATCGCCGAAATCCTGCCCCAGATGCGCTCGCGCGCCCGCTCCTTCGGCGTGCTGACTTCCAATTCCGAGCCGAATGTCGACCTCTTCCTCCGCGCCCACGGCCTGCGGGAACACTTCGATTTCATCTCCTCGACCTCCAAGCTCACTGGTAAGGCCAAGCACCTCCGCGCCATCCGCAAAACCTTCTCACTGCGCACCGGTGAAATGCTCTACGTCGGCGACGAGATCCGCGACATCAAGGCGGCCAAGAAGGCCGAAGTGCCGATGGCCGCCGTGACCTGGGGCTTCAATTCGCCGGAGTCGCTGCAAGCGCAGAATCCGGAACACCTGATCGTTTCGCCCGACGAATTGCTCCATCTGGTCCCGCACGTCTGACTTCCGGGATGCCCCCGGGAAGGAAAACCCGGCAGTTTCCCTCCCCCTGGAAGAGACCTGCTTGTCGTTGTCGCCGCGGCCCGCGTCGAATTCTATCTTGGGCTTCTGCCGCGAGATCGTAATCCGGCCAAGACCGATCCAGGTTTGCCTAGCTCTCAGCCCGCCTTTTCTTTGCCCGAGAGCGAGAAAACCAACATCATGCAGAAGAACAGGGTGTTGAGCAGCAGGGCGACCGAAAAGTGCAGAGTCGTGGCAACAAGCAGCATCACCGAGAGCGGCACCAGGAAGACCTTCACCCAAAAGCTTCCCCGGGTGTTAAAGGAATGGGCGGGGTTCCTTTCCGCGGCGGAAACAACGTGATTGTAAAGGAACAGCAGGCACAATGAACCGAGTCCGATCATTCCGAAAAGATACCAGAGCGAGTAAGGTTCATATGTCTCCCAGAGCACCTGCCTGGCCTGAAATGAGTCCATTCCCAGTTTCTCATGGAAGAACGGTAGCAGGTCGGCTTTGGGAATCGCATCCACCTCTCTCTGGTCGATATTCAGTTCGTTCACCAGATAGCGCCGGGCAAGCACCACCTTGTCGCAATTGCTCTCGTAGTAATGACCGGCGATGATCGATCCCACCGACGCTCCAATACCGACGGTGAAGCCGGAGTAGCCCATGTACTGCCCCTTCTGGCCCTCCGGTGCGATGTGGGTAAGGTAGCCCAGGCTGCCCGGTGCCGCGGTCATCTCGCCGATCGAATACAATCCGATGCAGAAAAGGATCCACCAACCGCTCATCGATCCCGTGAGGCAGAAGATCGCGATGATGGTGAAAATGATCCCGGCGATGATTCCAGGAAGCGGACGGAACTTGCCGGTGAAATAGCCTGCAACGAAGGCGAAAAGGCTGATCAGGAGGGAATTGAAATTCAGCATCCACTCCTGGGGAAGGTTGCCATCCGACACCACCGGGACCCGCCCCTCGCCAATGATGCCCCTGAGGAAATTCGCGGCGTCGCGCGAGTCCACCCAATCATCGATGAAGTTGGGCAGGATATCGAAGAACTGCTGGTTCATCAGCCAGAAGCCACAGAAGGCGACGGTGTAGAAAAACAAGCGTGGCTCAAGCAGGCCGCGCACGGAATCCAGCAGCATCCTACCCGGTCCCGGCGGACGGCTTCCAACCGCGTACTTGTTGGGGGGCTCTTCGAAGAAGATAAGCGGAATGAAATTCAGAGCAATGGCCGCGGAGCAAGCGAGGAAGACATACTCATAATCCAGAACCCGCAGATATCCGGCCAACAACGGGCCTACAAAGCCGCCGATGTTGACCATCTGATAAAACAGCCCCCAGGCCAGCGAGGAGTTCTCCTTGGTCACACGGTTGGCGATGAGACCCTGGACTCCCGGCTTGAAGATAGCCGTGCCAAGGGCGAGAAATAGCAGACCGAGGGTGAATATCTCGTACGCGTGGTCCGCGCCCTTCGCACGAGCCTCGGCGAGCGGCATTCCGGCGAGCATCTCGGACAAAGGGACCGTGTAGCCCATGATCAGGTAACCGATGATCTTGAGAACCGTGGATGCCGCGATGTTGATCTTGTAGCCATAGCGGTCCGCAAAACCGCCGGAGAGGATAGGCACAAACGACTGCACCACGAGGGCCAACGCAAAGATGTTTCCTTTCTGGATCTGCGTGAATTCCGGCCCTCCCTTGCCCAGTGAATCCACCATGAAAACCGGCAGCATCACCCGCACGCCGTAATAGGCGAAGCGCTCGATCAACTCCATCCAATTGCACCACCAGTAGGTGCCGTCGAACGACTTGAGCTGCGTCATGAACGGCATCGGAGGCGTGCCGGAAGAGGAATCGGATTCTTTCTTCATGGATCAGGTTGAATTCCAAGGATCGCAAGGACCTCCGAAGTGGAAGTAATCCTGCAAAGATGGGAGACATCGCGCAACGGCGGATTCTCGCTGCCTGGAGATGCCAGTCGTTTCTTCGCAACGCGGCAGAGGCAGGATTCCCTGCCCGTTAAAGAAGCCTGCGGCGTATGGGCGAGAGGGCTCGGCGTCTCCACCGAATGGGTTGACTGCCGGTTGCGAGCGCCGTTTTATCCACGCGGTCCGCTGGTTCGCTGCCTTGAGACACCTCCTCGGCCTTAGCCCGGCAATGAAGCCGCCATCCATACATCACTCTTTGATGGCCACTTTCGCACTCGATACGATGAACCTAACCGAGACTCCAATCGCCCTGCCCGTCCCCGAACGCGGTTTTGTCAGTATCCGGCCCGCCAAAACATGGGAAGAGGGCCTGATTTCCGCCAACGGCACGCTGGCCATCAACGCGCTGTGCCGCCCGCTCGACGAGCGGATCCTATTCTCCCACGAGCGCCTGTTCATGCCGATGGGCGAACCTGCGGTTCCAGCCGATCAATCCACCCACCTGCCGGAAATCCGCCGGCTGATCGCGTCCGGCAAATACAAGGAAGCGGCCCACCTGCAGTTCAATCTCTCCGGTCAGCAGAGTTTCAGGTATCCGGACTTCTTCGTCCCGGCCTTCGATCTAACCATTCACAGCGAATCTCATGGTGAAGTTCGCGACTATGCGCGCTCGGTCGATTTCCAAACCGCCGAAGCCGTTGTCCGCTGGTCCGACGACCGCGGAGCTTTCGAACGACGGATGTTCGTCTCCCGTAAGGACGCGGTGGCCGTCATCGGGCTCACCGGTCCGAAACCGGGGGCGATCACCTGCCGATTGAAACTCGAACCCCGCGAACCGAGCGATGAATACAACGACGACAGCGATATTTCGAAGCGGTCGGACCAAATGTTCGACGAGCATTTCGGCGACATCGAGAGCGGTGCCGACGCGGACGCTCTCACCTTCAGCGCACACTTCCTCAAGTCCTACCCGCTCAGCATCAAGTCCCTTGAAGGTCGCGCCCGCGTGGTGACCACGGGTGGCCGCACCGAGGCCTCAGCCGACGGCACGCTCACGATCACGGAGGCGGACAGCGTCCTGCTCTTGGTCGACATCCGCTTGCCGATGGATGCCGCGATTTCCGAACAGGAAGCCCTCGAATCAAAGCTCGCGGGCATTTCCACCGACTTCGACGCCCTTCTCAGGTCCCACGCAGCGCTCCATGGCGCACTCTTCAAGCGCATGAGGCTCGATCTTGGCGGCGGTGCCGATCACCAGAAACCCACTGAAGTCTTGATGGAGGAAAACACCTTCGAGGCGATCAATCTCGCCTGGTTGGAAAAGCAGTTCGATGCGGGACGCTACAACATCATTTGTTCCACCGGCGCGCTTCCGCCCAACCTGCAGGGTGTTTGGGGCGGCACTTATGTCCCCGGGTGGGCAAGTGATTACACGCACAACGGCAACGTCCAGTCCGCCATCGCCGCGAACCTCATGGGCAACATGCCGGAGCTGATGCTGCCGTATTTCGATTACATCGAATCACTCATCCCGGATCTCGAGCTCAACGCGAGACACCTGTTCGGCTGTCGCGGCATCGTGCTGCCCTCGCGCACCTCCACCCATGGCTACAACAACGCGCTGGCCCCGGACTTCGCCGGCGGGATGTGGGTCGCCGGAGCACCTTGGGTGGCGCATTACTTCTACGACTACTACCTCTACACCGGTGATGAGAGTTTTCTCGCGGAACGCGCGCTTCCGTTCATGGAAAAAGTCGCGCTGTTCTTCGAAGACTTTGTGGAAGAGGGACCGGACGGAAAATACATCCTCTCTCCCGCCCAATCTCCCGAAAACTGGCCGGGCAACTCTGATTCGCAGGCCACCTTCAACGCGACCATGGACGTGGCCACGGTCAAGGAACTGCTGGAAAATGCCATCGCCGCCTCGCGCAAGCTCGGTAAGAACGCCGACAAGATCGCCAGATGGCTGGAGATGCTCGGTAAGATGCCGGACTATGCCATCGCGGAAAACGGCATCATCAAGGAATGGCTGACCCCGAAGTTGGAGAACCACGACGCCCACCGCCATTCATCGCAACTCTATGCGCTCTACGATGGCCTGCCCGGTGAGATCGCCGGAAGCCCTCGGCTCCGCAGCGCCTTCATCAAGAGCGTTGAGGACAAGCTCGAACGCTATTGGAAGGACAACGAGCGCGGACTCATGTCCTTCGGCATCGTCCAGTTGGGACAGGTCTCGGCCAGCCTCGGCCACGGCGAGATCGTCCTTCACTGCCTCCGTCATCTGGTCAACGGCTTCTGGCTCAACAACCTCGCCTCGATGCACAACCGCCGCTCGCTGCTCAATATGGACATCAGCGGCGGCCAACCGTCGATTGTGATCAAGGCGCTCGCCGATTCGTTCCCTGGCAGGATCCGCCTGCTGCCCGCGCTGCCAAGCGCCTGGTCGCAGGGCACCATCGAAGGCGTCCTCTGCCGCGGAGCGATCACCATCAACCGCCTGCACTGGAATGAGGCTCAAGTGGAAGTCGAAATGACTTCCGAAAAGGCCCAGGAAGTCACTCTCGCACTTCCCCGGGAAATCCGTGGCATGACGGCCGAAGGCACCGCCGTCGCCACGGGAACGAACGCCAACGAACGCAAGCTCACCCTGCCGGCCGGCCGAAGGGTCAAGCTGTCGATCACCTTGAAGTAACCAACCGGTGAGGCCGGGGCTCAAAACATCCCATCCATCCTATCCATTCTGGTCCAATTCGGCCTTTGGTCCCGGATGGCTACCTCTTGGAGGAACCTTGCGCCCCCCCCTGATTTCCGGATTCGACAAAACCCGGGCGATTGCCAACCTCCGCCCATGAACGAGGAACCCGCCGCCCCCGAAACCGAAAAACCCCACGCCGAAGCGACTGAACCGATGAAGTCGTCGGTCAACCTTCCGACCTCGGTCCTCGCGCTCGGCTTCATCGCGATCGCGCTGGTGGGCGTGCTCATCGCCACCGCGATCAGATCGCGTCCGGCCGAGACCGCCGCGGCCCCGGCCGAGACCGAAGACCCTGCGCTCCGCGAGGCCAAGACCAGGCTCCAGATGATCCAGAGCAGCTACGACCAGGATCGCGCCAAGATGGGGATGTCTCCGCGCTATGGCGATACCGCCCAGTCCGCCGAGATCGTCGCCGCGCGCATCACGGAAGACGCCGCAACCCTCGCCGCCATGGCGAAAAGCGTGAAAGACCTCATCGCGGACAAAGATGCCGAAATCGCCCAGCGGACCCAGGAGTGGACCGACGCAGTGAAGCTCCAAGGTGTCCTCCGCGACCAGCTCGCCAAGTCCGAGGAGCGCCTCAGCCGCGCCTTGCTCGAAGGCTCCGACGCCTCCACTTTGCGCGCCCAGCTTGAAGCCGCCAACAAGCGGATCATCGCCCTCGGCGAGGAAGTCCGCCGCCTCACCGAAGGCCCCGGCGACTTGCAGGCCCGCTTGCAGGAAGTCACCGTGGAGCGCGACGCCCTGCTCGCCCGGGTCGCCGAGCTCGAATCCCAGCTTTCACGCGCCTCCCTCTTCGCCGGCACCGAAGCCGAACTCTTCAAGGAAGCCGTCCAGCTCTTCCGCAGCCTGCGCGAGCTTGAGAACAAGCCGGATTCCGAAATCGCCACCGCCTACAGCCAGTTCGGCGCCAAGCTCGGGGCCAATGTCCTCGACAAGATCGACTTCCCCACCGGCTCGTCCGACGTGCCGCCGGAAGACATCGCGAAGATCAACACCTTCCCCGGGGAAGCGCCCGACAACGCCCTCCTCCTCGTGGTCGGCTATGCTTCGGAAACCGGCAACGTCGACAACAACCGCACGCTCTCCTCCGACCGTGCCACCGCCGTCGCCCGCATGCTCGACGAGACCAAGAAGCCCGACCAGCGCGTGCAGGCCGTCTATCTCGGCCAGACCGACCGCTTCGGCTCCCGCTTCCCCGAGCGCAACCAGATTTCCGAAGTCTGGCAGATCGTGCCGAAGACGAACTGAGGCGTCAGGCCAGGTTCTGCCACAGCACCCAGGCTCCGGTCAGCAGCACCATCGCCGCGAAGCCTTGGCGCAGGCGCTTCACCGGCAGCCGCGCGGCGAGCCGGTTGCCGGCGATGGAACCGGCGACGGCGAGGGTCGAGAACAGGCCCGCCAGCTTCCAGTCGGTCGGGCCGTCGTGGAAATGCGCGGCGAAACCCGCGGCGGAGTTGAAGGCGATCACCGCGAGCGAAGTTCCGGTGGCGATCCGCAGCGGCAGCCGCGCGAACTTGACCAGGGCCGGCATCAGCAGGAAGCCGCCGCCGACGCCGATGAAGCCTGTTAGAATGCCGACCGCGCCGCCCGCCGCGAGGCAGCGGAAGGGCTTGCACTCCGCGGCCATGGTTGTTTCACCATCGCGGCTCAGCAGCATCCGCAGCGCGACCACGAGCATCAGCCCGGCGAAAATCACCATCAGCACTTCGGGCGCGACCATCCGGGTGAACCTCGCCCCCACCGCCGCGCCGGCCATTCCCGCTCCTGCAAACATCAGCGCCGCCCGCGGATGGAAATCCCCCGCCTTCCAGCGCTGGATCGCCCCCGCGGCGGCCGCCGCACCGACCACCAGAAGGCTCAGTCCCACCGCTTCGGCCGGCGGGACGTGGGCGAGATAGACCAGCACCGGGAGCGTGATGATGCTACCGCCCGCCCCGGTCAGGCCCAGCGAGAGGCCGATCATCAGCGCGCCGAGCCATGCGGCCGGATTCATGATGCGGGCAAGGCACAGGCCCCGATCTCGCCGAAGTTCCCGTCAACATGGACCACGTCGATGCCCTTGGCCGCGAGGTAGGAGACGGCCATCGAAGCCCTCAACCCGCTGCCGCAGTGGACATAGACCGGCCTGCGGTCCGGAAGGTCCCCGAGCCGGGCACCCAGCCTCGTGTAGGCGATGTTCACCGCACCCTCGACATGGCCCGCGACGAATTCATCGGCCCCGCGAACGTCGAGAACCAGCGCGCCGGGGTCTTCCGCCAGCGCGGCGGAAAGCTCGGACGTTAGAATCCGCGGAATGGTGCTGGTCCACTCGTGGGCGTGGGTCGCCTCGACTGCCGGGATCCACGCCTCCACCTCGTCCAAACCGATCCGCACGGGCTGGCGGACCGCCTCTTCGAGCTGTGACTCGCTTTCGACGACCAGCAGCAGCCGGGTCTTCTCCTCGACATAGGACCCCGCCGAAACCGGCAGCTTGCCACCGGCCAGCGGCGCGAAGATCGAGTCCTTAAGATGGCGCATCATGAAAGCCTTGCGATCGGAGCGCAGGTCGAGCACGGCACGGCAGGGTGCTTCAATCCACTCCGCGAGATCCCCGGCACCGATCCGCCGCGGTTGCGGCAGCTTGCCATCGGGCAGCAAGGCCGGGCCGGTCTTGTTGTCGCGCTTCATCCGGGCGAAGTAACGCGGCGGCTCCGGCTGACCGGACAGGATGTCCTTCACGAAATCATCCTCGGTCCCGTGCAATGCTTCGCGCAGCGCGCCGTTGAAGCGCCGCTCGTAGCCGAGGACGCTGACCGGCACCGCGCCGAGCGCCTTGCCGCAGGCGCTGCCCGCGCCGTGGGCCGGCAGGATCTGGACATGCTGCGGCAGCTTTTTCGTGCGCCGAAGGCTCTTGTACAAAGTCCGCGCCGAGGGTTCCATCACGCCGGCCTGTCCCGCCGCGCTTTCTAACAGATCAGGCCGTCCGACATCGCCGACAAAGAGAAAATCGCCGCTCAGCAGCGCGACCGGCTCGTCCGCCCCGCCGCCGAGGTCGGTGACCAGGAAGCTGAGGTGCTCCGGCGTGTGGCCTGCGGTGAGCAGCGCCTTGAACTCGATGTTGCCGACCTTGAAGGTGTCGCCGTCTTTCAGGAAGCGGGCCTTGGGATTGCCCTTCGCCCACTCGAACTGCCAGTCGGGCCCGCCTTCTTCGGACAGGTAGGCGATCGCGCCGTGGCGCTCCACCAGCTCGCGCGCGCCGCTGAGGTAGTCGGCGTGGATGTGGGTCTCGGCCACCGCCGTGAGCTTGAATCCGTTCTCCGCCGCGACGGCGAAGTAACGGTCGAGATCGCGCTCGGGGTCGATGACGATGGCCTCGCCGCTGCGCTGGCAGCCGATCAGGTAGGCGTTCTGCGCGAGCGAGGGGTCGGTGATTTGACGGAGGAACATGGCTTTAAAGACGGAAGATTTGAAGACGCAAGACGGAAGACTGGAGGAATCAGACGGAGCAGGAGTTGCCGGCACATTGGACGCCGGTGCGCTGGTTCCAGGGCATTTTGGCGAGCAGCATCGCCATCCCGCACCAATCGGTGAGGCCGGCGAAGGTCAGGCCCGCGCCGACGAAGGCGGCGAGTCCGTGAAAGGCGGGATGGACCCAAGTGCCAAGCGCGGTGCCGGTCAGCACCAGCAGGCCGGCGGCGATGCGCACCTGGCGTTCGAGCGAGAGGACGGCCTTGCCGCGCTTCACCGGCAACCCGGCCTGCTCCCAGGCCATCACGCCGCCTTCGAGCACGGACAAGTTTTCACAACCGGCAGCCGCCAGCTTTTGGCGGGCCTGCTCGGCGCGCTTGCCGCTGCGGCAGACCAGCACGCAGGGGCCGCTGACCTTGGGCGGATCAAGCCGGTCGAGCGGCATCAGCGACGAGCCTTCAATGTGGACCTCGCCGTGCTCGGCCGGCGTCCGCACGTCGATCAGGCGGACTTTTCCCGCGGCATGGGCCTCGCGGACGGACTGGGGATCAAGAATGGTGTTCATGGTCTTGCAATCGGAAGCGGCGCTCACGGCGTCTTTATGTTTCTTATATAACCATATGGTTATTCTTGCGCAAGCGAAATTTTGTGGCAATGTCCCCGGCGTTCCCGGGAAACGTCATGAAGCTCGAAACCTCCGATCTCGAACGCGTCGCCAACCTGTTCCGCGTCTTCGCCGAAGCCACCCGCCTGGCCCTCTTGCAGGAGCTCAAGGAAGGCCCGAAGTCGGTGGGCGAACTCGTCGACACCCTGCCGACCACCCAGGCCAACGTTTCCAAGCAGCTCAAGATGCTGCACGACGCCGGCCTGGTCGCCCGCACCAAGCAGGGCACCAGCGTGATCTACGAGATCAGCGAACCGATGGTCTTCGAGCTCTGCCGGATCGCCTGCGAAAAGCTCAACCGGCCCGCCGCAAAGCCGCGCAAGCTGGCCTTCTAAGCCATCGCCCGGCCCCGCCAGGCCCAGGCGAAAAACACGAGGATCAACAGCGCGAAGGCCGGCATCTGCCACTGGAGGGCGGCGCGGAAGGCATCGTCCCCCTGCGTCTCCCGCAGCCGGGCTAACAGCACCGAGAAGCCCAGCGAGAAGGTCCCGTAGCCGAGGTTGAAGGCCAGGCCTTTCACGCTCAGCAAGGTCGCCCGCTGCGTGGACTCGGCGGAGGCATGCAAATGCCGGCTCACCGTGAAGCCCACCAGCCCGAGCAGGGTCATCAGCAGCATCGCCGGCAGCAGTCCGAACCATGGCCAGGCGGGTGCCAGCAAGCCCAGTGCCACGACTCCGGCGACCGCCGCGATGCCCAGCACGCCGAGCGGCGAAAAGCGCTCGTTCAGCCGTTTCGCGATCCCCGGGACGAAGAAACTCGTCACCCCGACCGCCGCGCCGATGAATCCGAAGGCCCACTCGGGGATGCCGATCAGCCGGTAATACTGGCTGTTGATCGTTGCGAAATTCCGCGCCACTGAATCGATCAGCAGGCCACCCAGAATCACCACCGCGATGCTCCGCGTGGTAAAGGCCCGCCGTGCGGTGCGCATGGTCAGATGGAAGGCCGCCACGCAGCGCTCTCCCAGCCGGCCGGCCGGATGCGGCGTCTCTTCCAAGCGCAGCGCGATCGCCACGCAGACCAGCGCTTGAAGCAGCACCACCGCCACCGGCAGGCGGTGCGCGACTTCAACCGGCACGATCACTCCGAGCTTCGCCAGCCACGATGGATCGTAGAGCAGCCCGCCCAGCGCCATCGCGATCAGGAAGCCGGCGGAGCGCCAGCGCATCGCGGTGGCCATCACCTCGTCCCAGGCCTTCTCGCGGCCTTCTTCCGGCAGTGATTCGTAGGCGATCGCCTCGTCCGCCCCGCTCGCCGCGGCTTCCGAGGTGCCGGAAAGCAGACGGTTCACGATGCAGAAGGCGAACAGCAAGGTGCCGCCGTCCTTCGGTGCGGTCAGCAGAATGGTCATCTCGACCACCATCACCGCCGCCGCGAAAACCAGCAGCTTCTTCCGCCCGATGGTGTCCGCCAAGGCACCGGATGGTACTTCGAGGAGGAAGATCGCCAGCGCCCAGACCAGATTGAGGAAGACGAAGCGCTCGAGCGTCAGGCCCAGGTCGGTGAAGAAGATTGCCAGCACCGGGTAATAGGCGCGGGCATTGTAGAGCACCGTGAAGAACACATACAGCCGCGCATTGCGATGGGCGAAAGGACCGCTGCGGCTGAAGACGGAAAGCACGGGCGAAGGTGTGGGCCATCTCCCGGCACCGCGCAAAGGTGAATTTGAACGATAACGACGCGCGCAATATCCTGCTCGCATTTCCGTCGGAATTGCGTCACCTTTTTGACATGAGCATGCTGACCCTCACCCCGACCGCCGCCCGCGGCAATCTTTCGAACCTCTTGCGGCGCGCGCTCAAGGGCGACGACATCGGCATCGTGGTCGACGGGAAAATCGTCGCGTTGCGGCCGGTCGCGGTCGAATCCACCGACTACGCCCAACGCGAGTACGGCGCGACCGCAGCCGAACTTGACCAATTCGAAAAAAGGATTCATGGCCAAATCGAAAAAGCCCGTAAAAAAGGCCGACTCCGGGAGTTTACCGGAGACATCGAAGCCCTCCTTGAAGGCAACGGTCACTGAAGACTTGCTGGAAGTGATCCGCCTGCGGCCAAAGGCGCAGCGCCGCGAGATTGGCGCTGCCATCAATCGTGTCATTGAGTCATGGGGTCATCCTCACTTCCATGGCGGGATAGGAATTCGCCGACTCACCAAGACGATCTTCGAATGCCGGGTCGGCCTGGATGACCGGCTCGCCTTCATCTTCATCGCAACCCCCGCGGAACTCGTTTTCTTCTTCCTCGGCAACCACGATGAGATCCGGAAGCTGATCCGGTCGCGGAGGTGAAATCTTCGACGTCTTCTCTGAGGCAGCCGCCGAATTTACACGGCTTTGACGGACGTGAGCCGCGGATTGGGCAAGAATCCGGATCTCATGAAAGTCCTTCGCCTGTTCCTCTGCACCGCCACCCTCGCCGCTGGCGAAGCCCCGAACCCGCAAATTGATATCAACAAGTTCGCGATCTTGACCCAGGAGGTCGCACAACTCCGGGACTCACGTCGGCTCGCGGAGGACGATTTTATCCGCCTCGCTGCCGAGCCCGGGACCATCGTACTCGATGCCCGCAGCCGCGAGAAATACGACCAGCTCCACGTGAAAGGAGCGGTCCATTTGAACTTCTCGGACTTCAACGAGGAATCGCTGCGCAGGATTATCCCGACGAAAACCACGCGCGTGCTGATCTACTGCAACAACAACTTCGAGGGCGAGCCCAAGTTCTTCACCGGCAAGGTGGTCGCATTGAACATTCCCACCTTCATCACCCTCCACGGCCACGGCTACACCAACGTCCACGAACTCGGCCCGCTGCTCGACATCAAGACGACCAAGATCCCCTTCGCCGGCAAGTCGATGAAGTAAACCCGCCTTGCCCCCTCCCGTGGATTCCGTGTATTCCGTGGATCACTTACGATGTCCGACACCACCATCCTCGTGATCGAAGACGACCCCGCGATCCGCCGCGGGGTGGTCGACGCCTTGGAATACGGCGGCTATCGTACTTTGGAAGCCGGCGAGGGAAACAGCGGCCTCGACCTCGCGCTGAAGTCGAACTACCGCCTGCTGCTGCTCGATCTCGTGCTCCCCGGCCGCGACGGCTTTTCAATCCTCGCCGAGCTCAAGAAGAAGCGCCCCGGCCAGGCGGTGATCATCCTGTCCGCCCGCGGCGAGGAGAACGACCGGGTCCGCGGCCTCGGTCTCGGGGCCGATGACTACGTGATGAAGCCCTTCAGCGTCCGCGAATTGCTCGCGCGGGTCGAGGCAGTGCTGCGCCGGACCTGCGAGCGGCCCGCCCCGGCGGAAGAGCGGAACTTGCGCGGCGGAAAAGTCGATCTCACCTCCGGAAAGATCGCGTTTGCGGATGGCGGCGATGCCTTGCTTTCCGAACGCGAGTCCGGGCTGCTGCGCTACTTGTTAGACGCCGCCGGCCGGGTGGTCTCGCGCGATGAAATCCTGCGCCACGTCTGGGGCCTCGATCCCGCCCGCACCGAGACCCGCACCTTGGACATGCACATCATGCACCTCCGCACCAAGCTGCGCGACCGCGACCAGGAAATGCTCGTGACGGTGCGCGGGAAAGGATGGAGATTCCACGCGGAGGACACGCCATGAAGAACTCGCGCGGTTGGATGATCTGGGGAGCGCTCGCCCTTTGCGCGGCCATGGTGCTCGGCGCGATGGGCTGGCTGACCCGCAGCGTGCTGGCCGCGGAGAAGGAGCGCGCGGGGGCCGAAGCGCGGGCGGATCTCGAGGAGCGGACCCGGCTCGCGCTGTGGCGCATGGACGCGGAGGGAGCCTCAGTCATCCTCGGGGAGAACCGGATCCCATCACGCCTCTACCTCTCGCCGGAAGGTCCGCAGCCATCGGTCGAAGTCCCGGTCAACGAGCTGGCAAAGCTTCGTTTCCGCGCCCTGCCGAACGGACCGCTGACCTGCCCCTTCGAGCCCGCCGCGGCCCCCCTGGGAATGGAGAAACTCCAGAACCTCCGTGCGATTCTGGGCAGCCACCCGCTGCCCTTGGAAGGCGGTGCTCTGCTGCAATGTGCCGCGCTCGAAAGCGAGCAGTTCTGGCAAGCGATTGACAAAACCGGAAGCACCGAAAAAAGCGACAACCTCGCGCTCCGGCAGAACGAAGGACTGGTCAAGGCGAGGAGCGGGCAGGAATACCAGACGAACTTCAACGACGCGGAACGCGCCCAGCGGGCGAAGATCGTCGGCCAGACCGTCAACAACGCGAACGGCTTCACCCAGCAGGATCAGGCTGCAGAGCCATCGATGGCAGGGATCGGCGGACAAGAGCCCGGCGAAGTCGGCGACATGCGGGCGGTGTGGATCGCCGACGAACTGTTTCTCCTGCGGCAAGTCAGCTTCCAAGATTCCGCTTCCATCGGTGGCCAGCAGGTCACGCCGCTCTCCCACCTCGTGCAGGGCGTCTGGATGGATTCCGGGAAAGTCCGGGACCGGCTGTTAGGCGAGATCCGCGACCTGCTCCCGACCGCCACCCTGACCCCCCTGACGGCCGTGAACGGGATCTCACCGCCATCCGTCGAGGATCCGCTCGCGCTCGTTTCCTTTCCGTTCCGGCTGGAGCGGAATGAAGGGATCCCGGGCGAGGCGACCCTCATCGGCGCGCCCTTGTGGATCGGCTGGATCGCCGTGCTCTGCGCCCTCGCCGCGGTCGCCGTGATGGTCGGCGGGATCATGCGGTTGAGCGAACGCCGCGCATCCTTCGTCTCCGCCGTCACCCACGAACTGCGCACGCCGCTGACCACCTTCCAACTCTACTCCGACATGCTGCAAAGCGGCGCGGTGAAGGAAGAGAAGCGCGGCGAATACTTCCGCACCCTCCACCGCGAGGCCGGGCGGCTGTCGCACCTCGTCGAGAACGTCCTCGCTTTCTCCGGCATCGAGAAAGGCAGCGCCCGCGCGGCACCCGCCACCTTGCCGGCCGGTGACCTGATCCGCCCGATGCTCGATCGCTTCGCGGATCGCCTGCAGGAAGTCGGGCTCAATCTCAGGTGCGATCTCGCCGATCCTTTATGGCAGACCCTGGTTCAAGCGGACCGCGCCGCGGTGGAGCACGTGCTTTTCAACCTCATCGACAACGCCGCGAAATACGCCGCGGGTTCCCTGCCCGCGGAAGTCGTGATCGAAGCGGAAGCCGGCGGTCGCGCGTTTGCCATCCTGGTCCGCGACCACGGTCCGGGCATCGCCCTTGCCGAGCGAAAGCGCGTCTTCCGAGCCTTCCACAAATCGGCCGCCGCCGCCGCGGAAAGCCGCCCGGGCGTCGGCCTCGGCCTCGCCCTCTCGCGCCGCCTCGCGCGGGCCGGCGGCGGCGACCTGCTCCTGCGGGACCGGCAAGCCGGGACCTGCTTTGCGCTTTCACTCCCGCTGGCTCCCTCTTGATCGGCCGGCCGCGGACGGCACGGAGGGTCCCAAATGCTACCTCACTTTGAGAAATCAAACCGCAAATGGACGCGAATGGACGCGAAATTTTCGGAACAAGTGGAAGGACAGCCGGAGAGCACGGCGCAGGAGCGGGCAAATTTGATGTCATTCGCGTTCATTCGCGTTCATTCGCGTTCATTCGCGTTCATTCGCGGTGAGAAATCCAGAATGAGGTAGTCCTTCCATGATCTCCGGTTTTCTCTCGTCGTGCGAATGAGGGAAACTCAGGATGAGATTCCCGATGGATCAGGCACCCAAATTCACCCGCCACGTCTGGTCGCAGCTCTGGCGATTGATCCGCCCCTTCTTCTTCGGCCGCAATTGGGGCAGGGCCTGGGGCCAGCTCGGGGCCTTGATCACCCTGTCGGTCGCCGTGACCGGGGTGGGCATCTGGGCCGGCTTTGTCAGCGGCGACCTGGTGACCTCCTTGCAAAAACGCGACACCGCCGGCTACCAGGGTGCCTTGTGGCTCTACCTGGGCACCTTCGCCCTGACCATCCCGCTCGCCGCCTTCTACCGCTTCGTCGAGGAGCGTCTCGCATTGAACTGGCGCGACGTCCTCGCCCGCACCCTGATGCTGCGCTATTTTAACAACCGGGCCTACTACCGCCTGCTTTCTAACGACGCCATCGACAACCCGGACCAACGCATCTCGGAAGACGCCCGCAACTTCACCGTCACCGCGCTGTCGTTCGTGCTCATCCTCATCAATTCGTTGATCCAGATCATCGGCTACACCGGCGTGCTGTGGTCGATCTCCGGCACCCTGGTGGCGGTGCTGCTCGGTTATGCGATCGGCGGCACCCTGGTCGCCTTCCTCATCGGCAAGCGGCTGATCGGCCTGAACTACCTGCAATACGAGCGGGAAGCCGACTTCCGATACGGGCTGGTCCGGGTGCGCGACAACGCGGAGTCGATCGCCTTCTACCGCGGGGAACGGCGCGAGTTCCGCGACCTGCGCTCCCGTCTCGGTGCCGTGGTCGGAAACATGATGATGCTGATCCGCTGGAACCGGAACCTCGCCTTCTTCACCACCGGCTATAACTCGCTCGCGCTGATCCTGCCGATGCTGATCGTCGCGCCGCTGTTCCTGCAGGGAAAGGTGGAATTTGGCAAGATCACCCAGGCCGCCGCCGCCTTCTCGGTCTTCCTCGCCGCGGTCTCGCTGGTGATCACGCAGTTCGAACGGCTGAGCGCGTTCGCCGCCGGCGTTACCCGGCTCGGCGGCTTGTGGGACAGCCTGGATGCGCAGGATGCCGAGGACGACATGGAAGCCGAGGACGAACAGATCGAAGTCAAGGAGGACCAGCGGACGCTGGTCCTGGAAAAGCTGACCGTCAGCACCCCCGGCGGTGCCCGCGAACTGATCCGCGAGCTCGATTTCAAGCTCCAGCCCGGCGGCAGCCTGCTGGTCATGGGCGAGAGCGGCTCGGGCAAGAGCTCGCTGCTGCGGACCATCGCCGGCCTGTGGAATTCCGGCGAAGGCAAGATCGGCCGCCCGGCCTACCGCAACATGATGTTCCTGCCCCAGCGCCCCTACATGGTGCCGGGCTCGCTGCGGGCCCAGCTCGACTACCCGGGTGCCGGCAAGAACATCGACGAAGCGACGATGAAGGAAGTGCTCGAGACGGTGAACCTGCCCGAGCTCGCCGCCCGCGTCGATGGGGATTTCGACCGCACCGCCGACTGGTCGAACATGCTGTCGCTGGGCGAACAGCAGCGGCTTTCCTTCGCCCGCCTGCTGCTGAAAGAGCCGGCCATCGCCTTCCTCGACGAGTCCACCAGCGCGCTCGACGAGGCCAACGAGGAACGGATGTACCACTACCTCCGCAAGCACCGCTACACCTTCGTCAGCGTCGGCCACCGCTCGACCCTGGTGAAGCACCACGACTGGCTGCTGCGCATCGGCAAGAACGCAAGTTGGGAGCTGATCAAGATTTCCGACCTCAGGCCCGCGGCTCCCGTCGCCGGCTGATGCGGGCCATTACGTCGAAGGGATAGACGACCGGACGTTCGGCGGCCGACAGGGGCATGACGAACGATCGAAGACCGACTCACGCGATCTTCATCCCGCGCACTCTAGCAGACCAGAGCCCCGCCATCGAGGTCTCCATCCGCTGCCGCCCGGACATTCGCCGTATATCAAAGGATCCACATCACCGCCTTGATCACCGCGGCGATGATTCCGATCGCCCCGGCACCAATCCCCAACGTACTGATCATCCCGCCGCGCTTGGCTGGAGCGAGGGACAGGACGACTCCGAGGATGCCGAAAACGATCGCAATCACGGCGAGGACCATCCCGAGGATGGCCCCGTTCATGAAGCTGCCGATCGCGGCGAGCAGGGCGATGATGGAAGGGATGCTGAACGACGCACGACTGGAGGTTGATGATTGGGCCATCTTGCAACCTACCCCGGTTCTCCGCGACGTCAAAGACTCGGACGCAAGATCTAGTCAAGAGGCTTGTTCAAGGGTGCCGCCGTCACCGAAGATCCCGGCTTCCCTCCGCGTAGTGTGGTCCACCCGACCTGCCGGCCTTTCCTCATGCACCTGTTCCTCCGCATCCTGATTCCCCTGCTCACGCTCCTCTCCCCGGCTTACGGGCAAAAGGGCTTCAATGATGGCCAACTGACAGAGATCGACGACGCCATCTCCCAAGCCGTCACCGACGCCCGCACTCCTGGCGCGGTCTTCCGGATGGAGCGGAACGGCACGGTCTATCAGAAAGCCTACGGCGACCGGATGATCGTTCCCAAGCGCGAGGTCATGAAGGAGGACACGATCTTCGACGCGGCCTCCTTGACGAAGGTGATCGCCACCACCTCCGCGGTGATGAAGCTGGTGGAAGCGGGCAAGCTCGACTTGGAAGCGCCGCTCAGCCGTTACTTGCCGGAGTTCACCGGTGCCGGAAAGGAAGCGATCACCCTTCGCCAACTCCTCACCCACAACTCCGGCCTCCGCGCCGGACTCTCGCCGGACGGTAATTGGACGGGCAAGGAAGGCGCGCTCCAGCTCGCCTGCGCCGAGACCCTGCCGGCACCGCCGGGAAAGTCCTACCGATACAGCGACATCAATTTCATCCTGCTCGGCCTGCTGATCGAGCGCGTGTCTGGGGAAGCGCTGGACGCCTTTTGCAAGCGGGAGATTTTCCAGCCGCTCAAGATGAAGGACAGCGGCTTCCGATCCCTCGATCCAGGCGACACCACGCGGATCGCGCCGACCACCTTGATGAAAGACAGCAAGCCCCTGCGCGGCATCGTCCACGATCCCACCGCGCGGCGGATGGGCGGGGTCGCCGGCCACGCGGGACTTTTCACCACCGCCGCGGACCTCGGGCGCTTCGCCCGGATGATGCTGAACGGCGGCGAACTCGACGGCGTGCGGGTCTTCAAGGCGGAGACCGTGAAAGCGATGACCTCCGTGCAATCCCCACCCGGACTTCCGCGGCGCGGCTTCGGCTGGGACATCGACTCGCCCTACGCCGGACCGCGCGGAGAAATCTTCCCGGTCGGCAGCTATGGCCACACCGGCTGGACCGGCACGCGGATCTGGATCGATCCCTTTTCGAAGACCTCCACCATCTTCCTCTCCAACCGCAACCATCCCGACGAGAACGGCGGCGTCATCGCCCTCCAGCACGAACTCGGCACGCTGGCCGCCCGCGCGGTCGAAGGCTTCAATTTCAGCAAGGTCCCCGGCGCCCTTCCCAAGGACCCCGCGAACCGTCGTCCGGCCGAGAGAAGATCGAAGGATGGCCCGGTCCTCAACGGCATCGACGTCCTGAAGCGCGACTCCTTTCGCCAGCTCCGCGGCAGGAGAATCGGACTGATCACCAACCACACCGGCATCGACCGCGAACGGAACGCCACCATCGACCTGCTCCATGCCGCGCCGGGCGTGAAGGTCGTCGCGCTTTTCTCCCCCGAACACGGCATCCGCGGCGACCAGGACCATGAAAAGATCGGCGACACCACCGACGAGAAGACCGGCCTCCCGGTTCACAGCCTCTACGGGGAACGTCGTACTCCGGTCGCCGACCAGCTCAAGGGCATCGACACTCTGGTCTTCGACATCCAGGACATCGGCTGCCGCTTCTACACCTACATCTCGACCATGACGAACTGCCTGGAAGCCGCCGGGAAAGCGAAGGTCCGCTTCGTGGTGCTCGACCGCATGAATCCGATCGGCCCGCTCGTCGAAGGACCGGTCCTCACGGCGGAGCGCAGCTTTGTGGCCGCCCACGAGATCCCGCTGCGCCATGGCATGACGGCGGGCGAACTGGCGCGCCTGATCAACTCCGAACGAAAGTTCGGCACCGACCTCGGCGTGATCCGCTGCGAGGGCGGCTCGCCCCTGCGCTGGTTCGACGCCACCGGATTGCCCTGGCGAGATCCCTCGCCGAACATGCGCAGCTTGACCGCGGCGACGCTCTACCCCGGCGTCGGCCTGCTGGAGTTTTGCAAGCTCAGCGTCGGCCGGGGCACCGGGACGCCCTTTGAACTACTAGGTGCACCGTATGTGGACGACCTCAAGCTGGCCGCGGAACTCAACCGCAACGCGATCCCCGGCGTCCGCTTCGTGCCGGTCCGCTTCACGCCGGACGCCAGCGTTTTCAAAGGCGAGGAATGCCGCGGCGTGCGGATCCTCCTGACGGACCGCACGGCCTTCCGCGCCGCCGACCTCGGTCTCGCGCTCGCTTCCACCCTCCACCGGCTTCACCCGGACCAGCTCGGGCTGGACCAGATGGCAAAACTGCTCGGGGATCCAGATGCGCTCGCCGCCATCCAGAAGGGGAAGAATCGCAATGAGCTGAAGAAAATCGTGGAGCGGGGAATTCCCGGATTCGTGAAGCGAAGGGAGCCGTTCCTGCTTTATGCGCGGCCTTAGTTTCAGCCGGCGGGATGGACCAAGCGCGCGGCGGCGCTTTGGATCATTCCATTTTCAGGAATCCCGTCTTGCGGACGATTTCGGCGGCCTCGGGAGACGTGGACATCCACGTGACCAAACCCTTCACTTCCGGCCTCGCATTGTCCCTGAAGTAGTAAAAAGCAGGGCGCAACAAGGGGTATCGCCGGACATCTTTTCCCAATGGATCGATGCCATCGATCTTGACGACCTTCAGATCCTTCCCGCGGGCATAGAGGTTTCCAAGATAGGTGATTCCCTGCGGATCTTTCGCAACCGACATGGACGCCAGTTCTCCACCCGCAAGTCGAACCAGCTTGCTCGAATAGGGCCGCCCCTTCATCGCCGCCACCTGGAACAGCCTGTAGGTACTTGATGCCGTGTTCCGGGTGTAGACCGAGACCGGCGCGTCATTGCCTCCGACCGCCTTCCAATTCGCATGTTCGCCCGTGAACAGAGCTTCCACTTGCGCCATCGTGAGAGATTCGACCGGGTTGGAAGGATGAACGGCGATCGCGAAGAAATCGGTCATTGCGTACGATTTTGTCAAAGCAACCCCTGCCTTTTCGAACGGGGAAATTTCCCGGGGACCGAGCTCCTTATCAGCCATCAGGATATCAACCCTGCCAGCGAGGAAATCCGGCAAACGTCCGAAAGCCTCCCCACCCTCCGCCGCGATCTCGAACCGCGCGGTGGGATGCTGCCGGCGGTATTCCTCGCAGAGCACAGGCACCACTTTCGCGCCGAGTAGATCGGAGCCTTTGATCCGGATCGGTTCTGCTTGGAGAAGTCCGCTACAGCAAAACATGAAAGCCACAGCTTGCCTCATCCCCCGAGTTGAGCCCCCGTAGCACCGGAAGTCGATCCCACGTTCGGGGCAATTTCGTCGGACGATCGATCCCCGTTGGTGTCAGTTCTGAAATTCCAGCCGCCGCCGGTCCGTTTTCCACCCTAGGGCCCCAACCACACCCTGGCGGAAGACCCCTCCCAGCCCCCTCCCCGTTTTGAGAATTGCTTCACCCTCGAATCGCGCCTAGAAGCCCGTCCCTAGCCACCCAACCCACATGACCAAGCTCATCCCCGGCCTCCTGACGGTCCTCACCCTTTCCGCCGCCGGCAACCCCGCCGACCTGACCTTTACCAAGTATGCCGGCAGCGAGCTCGCCCCGTCCCCGGCCTGTATCGCCGCCGCCGCCACCGGCGAGGTTTACGTCGGCGTCGATCTGCTTGGCTCCCTCGGCAAAGGCCCGGGCAAAGGACGCATCGTCCGATTTGTCGATGCCGACCACGATGGCAAGGCCGACAAGCACACGGTTTTCGCGGAAATCGACAACCCCCGCGGCCTCATTTCCTTCGGCGACAAGCTCTGGGTCCTCCACACCGTCATCCCGAAAGACACCGGCATCCTCTCCGGCATGCACCTCTCCGTCCTCGAGGACAAGAATCAGGACGGCATCGCCGACGGCCCGGCCAAGATCCTGGTCCGCGACATCTCCGTCGCCAAACACAACCAGGACCGCGGCGCCGACCACACCACCAACGGCATCCGCATGGGCATCGACGGCTGGATCTACATCGCCGTCGGCGACTTCGGATTCGTCAACGCCCAGGGCACCGACGGCA
>NEUO01000054.1 GCA_002304315.1 Verrucomicrobiia bacterium Tous-C4TDCM | reverse complement strand
ACGACACCCAGACCTACAACCTCGGCCGCATCCGCCTCTCGGTCGCCGCCAGCTTACCCAACGCCCTCGACAACCTCCCGCCTCTGGTCCGCGGGGCGCTGGAAACGCCAGCGGCAAACCGCACTCCGGACCAGGCCGCCCGGCTCTTCGCGCACTGGCGCGAGAGCAACCCGGACTTCGCCGCCGAGACTGCGGAAATCGAGGCCCTCTACGCGAAAGTCCCGCCGCCGACCTGGGCGCTGGTCGCCGCTGAAACGAAGGCAACGCGCGAAACCCGCCTCTTCGAACGCGGCGAGCAGACCCAGCCGAAGCATGTCGTGAAGCCGCACGTCCCCGCCTTCCTCCACCCGCTCCCGCCCGGCGATCCGGAGTCGCGGCTCACCTTCGCGAAGTGGCTGGTCGATCCGAAATCACCCACCACCGCGCGCCGCCTGGTGAACAGCCTGTGGCAGGCGTACTTCGGGATTGGCCTGTTAGAGACGTCGGAGGACTTCGGCCATCAAGCCGCTCGGCCCTCGCATCCGGAGCTGCTCGATTGGCTCGCCGTGGAGTTCATGGAAAGCGGCTGGGACATGAAGCACATCCACCGCCTCATCGTGGAAAGCGCCACCTACCGCCAGGTATCTCCCGCCTCCTCCGCGCTTCGCGAGATGGATCCGAAGAACCGCCTCCTCGCCCGCGGCGCACGGCTCCGGGTCCCGGCGGAAACCGTCCGCGACATCCAGCTCGCCACCTCCGGCTTGTTAGACGGAACGATGGGCGGCCGCAGCGTCTTCCCGCCCGCTCCCGGCTATCTCTTCCAAAAGCCCGTCTCCTACGGCCCGAAGACCTGGGACGTGGAAACCGACTCGAACCGCTACCGCCGCGCGCTCTACACCTTCCGTTTCCGCTCGGTGCCGTATCCGATGCTCGTCGCCTTCGACGCGCCGGCCGGCACCGCCTCCTGCGCGCGCCGCAACATCTCCACCAGCCCGATGCAGGCACTCGTCACGCTCAACGAGCAGGTCTCCGTGGAAGCCGCGCTCGGCCTCGCCCACCTCATCCTCACCGACACCGGCACCTTGGACGAGAAGCTGGCCCGCGCCTTTGTCCGTTGCACCTCGCGGGTGCCGGATGTGGAAGAAATCGCCGCCCTCGTCTCCGTTTACGAGACCACCCGCGCCGCCGATCCCGCCGAAGCCAAGCTGCTTTTGGAGAACCACAAGCCCGTCACCCTCGATCTCTCCGCGCACCCCTTGCCGGACCTTGCCGCCGCCGCCGCCGTCGCACGCGTCCTCCTCAATCTCGACGAAACGATCACCAAGAACTGACCCATGCTCCCGCTCTCCACCCTCGCCGACCTCCAGCGCTCGTACTCGCGCCGCTGGTTCATGAAGGAATGCGGGCTCGGCCTCGGTTCCGTCGCGCTGGCCTCGATGCTCGGCGAAGCCCAAGGCGCCGTGCCCGGCGTCAACCCGCAGGCACCCAAGGCCCCTCCTTTTCCGGCCAAGGCGAAGAACGTCATCTTCCTTTTCATGGGCGGAGCACCCAGCCACATCGACCTCTTCGACAACAAGCCCGTGCTGCGCGAGATGGACGGCAAGAGCCCGCCCGCGGAGCTGTTGAAAGGCTACCAATCCGCCTTCATCCGCCCCGAGAACAAGCTGCTCGGCTCGAAGTTCGCGTTCAAACACTACGGCCAAAGCGGCATGGAGATGGCGGAGATCCTGCCGCACATCGGGTCCCATGCTGATGACATCGCGTTCATCCGCTCGATGCACACCGACGCTTTCAACCACGCCCCCGCGCAGATCCTGATGTCCACCGGATCCCAGCAGTTCGGCCGGCCTTCGCTCGGCTCGTGGGTCTCCTACGGCCTGGGCTCGGAGAATGCCAACCTGCCGGGCTTCGTGGTGATGTCCTCCGGCACCAAGGGCCCCTCCGGCGGCAACGCGAACTGGTCCTCGGGCTTCCTCCCGACCGTTCACGACGGCGTCACCTTTAACTCCACCGGCGATCCCGTCCTCTATCTTTCCAACCCGAAAGGCATCACCCGCGAGGCGCAGCGCCGCACCATCGACGCGGTGAATTTCCTCAACCACAAGCGCTACGAATCGATCGGCGATCCCGAGATCAACTCCCGCGTCGCCGCCTTCGAGATGGCCTTCCGCATGCAGGACGTCGCGCCGGAAGTCACCGATATCTCGCTGGAGCCGGCGAGCGTCCGCGAAATGTACGGCGCGGAGCCGGGCAAGAGCTCGTTCGCCAACAACTGCCTGCTCGCCCGCCGCCTCATCGAGCGTGGCGTCCGCTTCGTCGAGCTGTTCCATGAGTCATGGGATCAACACGGCAACCTCGTCGGTGGGCTGAAAAAAAACTGCCTCGACGTGGACAAGGCTTGCGCCGCGCTGATCCAGGATCTCAAGCAGCGCGGCCTGCTCGATGAGACGCTCATCATCTGGGGTGGCGAATTCGGCCGCACGCCCATGGTCCAGGGCGGTAGCGACGGCCGCGACCACCACCCCAACGCCTTCACCATGTGGATGGCCGGCGGCGGCGTGAAGGGCGGCGTCCAGCTCGGCAAGACCGACGAACTCGGCTTCAATGCCGTCGAGGACAGGGTCCACGTCCACGACCTCAACGCCACCATCCTCCACCTGTTAGGCTTCGACCACACCAAGCTCGTCCACCGCGCCCAGGGCCGCGACTTCCGCCTCACCGACGTCCATGGCCACGTGGTGCGGAAAGTGTTGGCGTGAGAAGGGGCAGGGGGGCATCCACCCCCGCCCGGTCCGCCAGCGGCGGCAGAACCGGGCAGGTCCACAGAGGAACCAAGTCAACAGCCCCGATCCAAGCCAGGTTTTTGGGGGCGGGCTTTGGAACTCCCGGCTTTCACCTTGAGTCCTTCTCAAGAGGCTTCTAGCGTCCGTGATATGAATGATCTGTGCGAAACCCGGCCCGCTCGCGTCGGCTTTGTCCTTGTTCACCGACCGGTCGGTGAACAGGACTGTTCGCTTCAAGAAACTTGGAACTCATATGACCCAAACACAGTGGTTAATCATTATCGTCTGCGGCGTGGTGCTCTCGTTGATTGCCAGTATCGTCCGAGATTGGCTAAAATCCAGACGCGAAAAGCCTATCTATTTGGCTGTCGCTGGTTCATTAAATTTAACTTTCTCAGTAGATGCCAGCATGGAGTCACTGCCGCAGAGGGATGAATTCTTCCTCCTCACCGGCAAGGATTCCCAGCATATTCCCTACATGTTGAGTGGGAAACTCGATAATGTGGGAGTGAGGATCCTTGATTATACCTGCTCCAACTATTCGGGATCACAGGGGAGACGCCGGACGAGGCGACAGACTATCGTCATGTTTCAACTTCACGATTACGAGTGGCCAGATTTGATGATGATGCCGGACAGCTTCGCTTTGAAACTTACCAAAGTTCTGGGAATGAAGGACATCGACATTGGTAATGCCTCCGGGTTTTCCAAGCGATATTTTCTGAATGGTCGCGACGATGCGGCCATCCGCAGAGTGTTTCGACAAGAGGTGACCGATGCGTTCATGCTTCGAAATGATTGGTGCGTGGAAGCCCATGGGGAGGTCATCGTCTTCTGGATCAAAGACAGACGCGTCCCGCCGAACGATATCCGGTCGTTTCTAGTGGAAACAATGGATCTGCTTCAGTTGCTGAGTGGCATTAAGGTGACGCGAGAGTGGATTGGGCCTGACGATGCACTGCGGCGCATTTAACAAGCCAATAGACCCCAAAAGCGAACAAGGGACAGTGGAGACAGTGTGCCAGGCATTCAGACGCAAGAAGGAGTTGAATACATTGATAATCAATACCCGGGCGGCCTGGTGTCCCCTTCGATTTCCGGGCGGATGGTGTCCCCCTTGCAACGGTTCCGGCAGACTTCAGGAGGTGGCGTGCAGGAAAAAGTTGCGTCCCATCGAATACTGATCCCACGCGCTCCGTGCCTTCTGATCCCGCGATCAGGGGCCGATGAAAGTAGGGTCCGGATCACGAAGACGGTGCCGAATCCCCAGCGGCTCTCCAGTCAATCGGTGTTTGACAGGCATTTGCATCCGGCTTCCGCAAGGCAAGGGAGCTTGCCTTTGATCGCCTGTAGGATAGGGAATTGCCCATGAGTGGTGCGGCAGCTTTCCAGCGCGGCGTGAATCCGCTTCTCGAGCTTCTCCTGCCGGGGAAGGTCGATGAATTGCTTGCTGCCAAGGGAGATCCTGCGCTCAGCGATCGGATCGAGCAGTTGGCGTCAAAAAGCACCGAGGGCACGCTTTCTCCGGAGGAGCGCGAGGAGTATATGGGCTACATTCGGGCCAACAAGTTCGTGGCCGTGCTCCGTCGGGAGGCGAAGAAGTTCAAGTCCGGCAGTGCCGCATGACCTCCGGGACCCGGGCCTTCGTGCGCCAGCGGGCTGGCGACCGATGCGAGTATTGCCAGCTCCATCAGGACGACTCACCTCTTGCCGCGCTTCACATCGAACACATCCGTCCGCGCAAGCACGGCGGAAGCGATGATGAGACGAACCTCTGCCTTGCGTGCATCGACTGCAGTTTGCACAAGGGAAGCAACCTCACGGGGATCGGCCCTTACTCCGCTGTCACGACCCCGTTGTTCCATCCCCGCGACCAGAAATGGGAGGATCACTTCGAATGGGAGGGTATCCGGATCGTCGGGAAGACGGCCATCGGTCGCACTACCATCCGGGTGCTTTGCATGAATAGCGATGAGCAGTTGGAGTTGCGCATGGCCGACGGATGAGCGCTTGAGCCGAGCCGCCTCTTGAAGAGACTGGTGAAATAGGGGCGCGACAACGCAGCGCAAGCCCACGTGGAGGTAGGAAAGGGCGTCCGCGCAAAGTTCGAGAGTCCCCATCGGACAGCGTTGCCGTGCCTCAATCTGAGACTTTTCGGCAGAATTGCTGCGCTTTGCGGGATTTTCCGTGCGTTTCCGGCCCTCTACGGCGTTCTTATCGGCGATGCTCCGCTTCGTCCGATCACCCTTTCTCGCCGCCCTGCTCCCCGTCTCCGCCGGTCCTACCGATGCGGCTTTGGAGGCGTCCGTGCCTTTCGGCGGCAATGCCTACCTGACCACGGAAGGCGCGGGCGATGGCTTGCAGCGTGACGGCAGCACCCGCTGGCAGGATGCGAAGAGCGTGTTTTCGGTCTATTTCCACATCGACCGCGCGGCGGTGCTCGATCTGGCGCTGCGGCTCAAGGTGCCGCAGGGCGAGTCGGTGATCCGGACGAGCGTCGGAAAGACGACCTTCGATACGAAGGCCAGCGGCGCGGAGGCCTATGAGGTCAAGCTGGGGCAGGTCGAGGTGAATGAGCCCGGCTACGTCCGGGTCGATCTGCAAGGCGTGAGCAGGACCGGGCCGGTGTTCGCGGAGGCCTCGGAGCTGATGGTTTCGTCTGCGACCGATGGCCTGAAGCTCGACTACGTGAAGAACAACGAGGGCAACATGTTCTATTGGGGCCGCCGCGGTCCCTCCGTGCATCTCGGCTACACGATGCCGCGCGACAAGAAGATCGAGTACGCCTACAGCGAACTGACGGTGCCGGTCGGCGAGGACCCGATCGGCTCCTACTTCATGGCGAACGGCTTTGGCGAAGGCTACTACGGCATCCAGGTGAAGAGCCCGACCGAGCGCTGGATCCTGTTCTCGGTGTGGAGCCCCTTTCACACCGACAACCCGCGCGACATCCCGGAGGCGGATCGCGTGGTTCTGTTAGGCAAGGGCGAGGGTGTGAGGGTAGGGGAGTTCGGCAGCGAGGGCTCGGGCGGGCAGAGCTTCCTGGTGTTCCCGTGGAAGGCGGGGGTGACCTACCGCTTCCTCAACTCGGTGAAGCCCGACGGCCAGGGCAACAGCATTTACACCGCGTGGTTTGGCGAAGTCGGCAAGGACGGCTGGAAGCTGATCGCACGCTTCAAGCGGCCGAAGACCGACAAGTACCTGACCGGCTTCCATTCGTTCCTCGAGAACTTCGCCGACCGCATCGGCTACCTTGGCCGCCGTGCCTTGCATGGCAACCAATGGGTGTGCGACATCGACGGCAAGTGGCACGAGATCACGGAAGCGCGTTTCACCGGCGATGCCACGGCGGGCGGCCGTCACCGGCTCGATTATGCCGGCGGCGTCGAAGGGAAGGGCTTCTATCTGCGCAACGGCGGCTTCTTCAGCGAAAGGGTAGAGATCAACCAGAGCTTCCAGCGCGAATCCACGCCGGGCGCGAAGCCGGTGATCGATTTCAACAAGCTGCCCGGCTTGTGACGCGGGATGGTGATAGCATTCCTCCCGCCGATGCCGTAAGCAGCCGCGCATGATCGAAGCGTTCGGTGGGTTCTGGCGGAAGTGGTTGCTCGTATGCCTCGGCCTCTTGGCCTTTGCGGCGAGCGCCGAAGGGCACGCGATGAAGCAGGTCCGCGCCGAGATCCGCGCCGCGGACGGGGTTTGGCATGCCTCGGTATGGCTGGAGGCCTGGGCGCTCTATCCGGAGGACGGGCCGAAAGTGCCGCCGGGAACGCCGGGCGATCCGAAGATGTCGGGCAACGCCTGGGTCGCCGGGCTGGACGCGGACGACCACCGCGTGATGCGGGAAACCGCGGAGGAATTCCTCTGCTCGATCTTCATCCTGACGCTCGCCGGTGAGAACCTGGAGGCGAGCTACTCTTTCCCCGACTACACGGTCGAGCGGCCGGTGCTGAAGGAGACCGACGAAGGCGCGGCCGTGGTGCGGATCGATCTAACAGGAAAATTTCCGCCCGGCGTCTCTGGACCGCTGGAGCTGGTGTGGAACGACGACGAGGACGAGCCGCTGGCCCTCGAGGTGATCACGCCGCGGCCCGGCAAGAAGCCGAAGATCTCCGTGATGCGCCTCGCACCGCGCGACGAGCCGACGGAGCTGATGACGATCGAGGCCAGCGGCGTGGTGGAGGAAACCAAGGAGTCGACCCTGGTCGGCTGGATCGTCGCGGGCTTCGAGCACATCCTGCCGAAAGGGCTGGACCACATCCTGTTCATCCTCGGCCTCTTTCTCTTACAGCCGAAGCTGAAACCGCTGCTGTGGCAGACCAGTGCCTTCACCGTGGCGCACTCGATCACGCTGGCACTGGCAATTCTCGGCATCCTGACCGCCCCGGCGAGCGTGGTGGAGCCGATGATCGCGCTGAGCATCGCCTATGTGGGGATCGAGAACCTGTGGGTCAAGGAGCTCAAGCCGTGGCGGGTCGCACTCGTCTTCGGCCTCGGCCTGCTGCACGGGATGGGCTTCGCCACGGTGTTGAAGGAGCTGGAGCTGCCGGAGGGCGAGATCCTCAAGCCGCTGGTCGGCTTCAACATCGGTGTCGAGCTCGGCCAGATTACGGTGCTGGCACTGGCCTTCGCGGCGACCTTCTGGTTCATGAAAAAGCCCGGCTTCGAGAAGTTCCGCAAGGTCGCCTCGGCGGCGATCGCGGTGACCGGCCTCTACTGGACGGTCGAGCGGATCTTCGGGTGAGGGGCTTGCGATCCGCTGGCGGATGGGCCTAAACGCACGCGGGAATGCCATTGAAGCACGGGAATTCCGTTCCAGCCGCCGTGCCGCGTTTTCGACCATTTCCCGCGCATCTCTTACACGGGAGATGCGATTCACGGGGATCAGGCTAGGAGGGTAGTGGAGGGATCCGTCAGGGCCTTGATGCAAGTGGGGCTCGTCGGTCCATAAACCAACCACCTCCCGTCATGATCGCAACAACTTCCCGGCGTCGCCGCATGGGCGTCGCACTTTTGCTCATCGGCTCGATCGCCTGCGGCGACGTGCTCGTCACCACCACCGCCGACGAGAACAACGGCAGCCTCAATCCCGCGCTCGGAGCGGGCGTCTCCTTGCGTGAGGCGGTGCTCCACGCCCCCGACGCTTCCGTGATCGGCTTCGCGCCGGCGCTCGACGGCCAGACCTTCACCCTCACACTCGGGCAGATCCCTATCGGCAAGAATCTCTCGATCAGCGCTGCCTCGCTGGCCACCGGGGTGATCGTTTCGGGAAACCACGCCTCGCGCGTGTTCAGCGTTTCCTCGTCGAAAACCGTCACCCTCACCGCGCTGGACCTGGTCAACGGCGATGTCACCGGCGATGGCGGTGCGATTCTCAACGCCGGCAACCTGACCCTCGACCGCTGCGAGCTTTTCGCGAATGAGGCCAGCGACGGCGGCGGGGCGATCGAGAACAGCGGGACGCTCACGCTGACCGCCTGCACCCTGGCGGGAAACACCGCGGAAGTGGGAGGCGGGGCGATCAAGCACGCGTCCGGCACGCTCACCGCCACCAACTGCACCTTCTCCGGCAACACCGCCGAGTTCGGCGGCGCGATCGATGGCGACGGCAGCAGCACGATCCGGCTTTATTCCTGCACCCTCTCCGGCAACCACGCCACCAACGACGGCGGCGGCATCGAGGAAAGCTCCGGCACCCTGCTGTTGGAGAACACGATCATCGCAGGCAACACGGCCGTGGACCAGGGCCCGGACCTCAAGGCGAGTTCGATCAACACCCAGGCCGGGGTGAACCTGCTGTCCAGCACCTCGGGACTCGGCGGCAGCTTCGGCGGTATCGTCGCGAGCCCGAATTTCGCGGCCCTGGCGGATAACGGCGGGCGCACGCGGACCATGCTGCCATTGGCGGGGTCGCCCGCCATCAACGCGGGAGGAACGACCGCCCTCACCACCGACCAGCGCGGGCTGACGCGGGTGGTCGGCGCGGCGGTGGACATCGGCGCGGTGGAAGTGCAGGCCGCCCCCATCGTCACCACCACCGCCAATGCCGGTCCGGGATCGCTGCGCGACATCGTCGCCGCGGCTCCGGCCGGGGCGACCATCACCTTCGCGCCGGCGCTCGATGGCCAGACCATCGCTTTGACCAGCCCGGTCGTCGTCACCCGCGTACTGGTCATCGATGGCTCGGAACGGTTGAATCTCGCGATCTCCGGGGGCGATCTCAGCGGCATCTTCACGGTGGATTCCGGGATCTCGGTCGAGCTTCGCGGGCTCACCTTGCGCGATGGCAACCGGACGTCGGGCGGGGCGATCCACAATTCGGGAACGCTCGCTCTTCACAATTGCAACATCCGCGAAAGCCACTCCGACGAATCCGGGGGCGGTATTTTCAACGCACCGGGCGCGGTGCTCGAAGTCACCGACTGCGAGATCGCGGACAACCACGCCGAGGCGGAAGGCGGCGGCGTTTTCAGCGGAGGAACCGCGATCTTCACCCGCTCTTCGCTGATGGACAACAGCGGCGGCAACGAGGACGGCGGCTCGGGCGGCGGCATCTCCAGCAGCGGCAGCCTGAGCCTGTTCGACTCCGTCGTTCGTTCCAACGGTGCCTATGGCAGCGGCGGCGGGATCATTAGCCGCGGAACCCTCGTGATGGCGCGTTGCACCGTCGAAGACAACCAGACCTTTGTCGACGGCGACGGCGGCGGGTTGCTGGTTTCGGGCGGCACGATCACCGGCTGTACCTTCGCGGGAAACTACTGCCAGTACAGCGGCGGCGGGATCTTCCACGGGGCGGGCACCCTCGTGCTCGTCAACACCACGCTGGCTGGCAATGACGCGGATTACGAATACGGCGGCGGCCTCTACACCCGGGCGTCCACCGTGCTCACCTCTTGCACCATCTCGGGCAACAACGCCTACGAAGAGGGCGGCGGAGTATACGTCGGCACGCCCGGTCATTTGAGCCTCACGAACTCGATCATCGCGGCGAACCAAACGTTCAGCTCCGGCCCGGATCTCCGCGGCACCATCGAAACCCAGACGGGCGTCAATCTCGTGAGTTCCACCAACGGCATCGTCGGCCCCTTCACCGGCATCGTCGCACCGCCACAGCTCGGGCCGCTCTCCGATAACGGCGGCCCGACCCTGACCATGCTGCCCCAGCCCGGTTCGCCCGCGATCGACGCCGCGGGAAGTACGACGCTCACCGTGGATCAGCGCGGCCTGCCGCGGATCGCCGGACCCGCGGCCGACATCGGCGCGGTCGAGGTGCAGGAATCCGTGGTCCAGCCGTTGTGGCTGGATGTCCTCGCCTACCGCAATCTCGGCCAGACGGTCATCACGTCGTCGCCTCCCGACATTGGAAACCCGGACATGGTCTTCGATGGGAATCTGGGCACGCTTTATCGCAGCGCGGACGTCAACCCGGCCTTCATCCAGCTTGCCTTCACCTCGGCCAGAACGATCGACGGTTTCCGAGTGTCCTTTTCCAGCGGCGGCCCCTACCAGTGGAAGGTGGAAGCGGCCGACACCCAGGCCGACATGGACGGCAAGACCGGAAGCTGGGCCGAACTGCTTCCCTGGCAGCCCGCGACCGGCGACGATCTTCTCCACGATCAGGACCTGCCCGCTCCGGCGACGGCGAGGATCTGCAAGCTCGTGGTCCAGCGCGTGAACGACAACTACGTCCACATCAACGAGTGGGGCTTGCACGGCCTTGTCACGATCGGCGCGATCGATGTGGTGGCGGCCAGTCTTGAACTGCCGCACCCGAATTCCCGGGCCTACACCTGCACCGGCTGGGCAACCGGCGGAACGAGCTACGATCTGACCGGAGAGGTCGCATGGTCGTCGAGCAACCCGGATGCCGCGACCGTGGCAGCGAGCGGGATGGCGACCACGGTGGCACCTGGCACCACGGAGATCGGTGCCGTCCTCGGCGATCATGGCGATCATGGCGATCATGGCGATCTCACGGTGGTGCCTCTCGGCCCCCCGCCCGGAAGTTTCGCGGCTTCCGCTTTTCATACGACGGCGCATCTCACGTGGAGCGCCGGTCCGGCCAATGCGGCAAGCTACCTGATCTACCGCCGCAGCGCGACGGGTTCCTACCCGGCGCAACCCACGGCCCGCATCGGCCCGCGGCAGGATCACACCGATCACGGCCTCACCCCGGGCGAGACCTATTTCTGGAAGATCGCCGCTTTCGACAGCAGTGGAAGCCTCCTCACCGGGTCTGCAGAGACATCCGCGACCCTGCTGGCGAGTGGCTCGGGTCTCCGGCGGATCGCCGCCCCGAAATTGCTGATCGCGCTCTACCACGGCGAGATGACAGCGGAGGAAAAGAACTCGGCGGTCGCGGGGATGCAACTCGCGCTCGACTGGTTCTACCGGAACAGCGAGCAGCGCTTCTTCATGGACGTGACCTGGATGCCGATCGAAGCGGCGGTCCCTGACAAGGGCGACGGTTACGCGGCGATCGAAGCCGACCTCCGCAGCCGCGGGGTGGTGGATGGTCAATACGACCTGTGCTTCACCACCGGGGCGGGCATCGGCCCCTGTCTTGGCGGCTTCCTGGTCTTCAACGGCACGACGCGTGCCTCGAAGGGCATCGTGTGCGGCGTGCCCTACCCGGCAAAGAACCCTGGCGTCAATTACGTCCTCGCCTGGACCTTCACCCATGAAATCCATCATGCCATCGACGCCATGGTGGACGACGCCGGCGGCGACAACATGCTCTTCAACCACTTCCCGTGGAACTACCCATCCCCGCTCAACGGCCAACACGTTGACTGGGGCCTCCACTACGACGGAATCTCGAAGATCATGCGGGTCTATGACGACTATGCAGGTTGGAACGGCATCAACCACGGTGACTACATCGAGGTATGGGATACCGACGGCGACGGCATGGCCGACGGCGATTCACGGGTCGCGATGGACGAGGCCCGCTTCGGCAGCACGGTAGGCGTGGCTGACACCGATGCCGACGGACTCGGCGACGGGCGCGAATACGACCGCCACGTTTACACCTCGCTCGATCCACAAGACGATGATTCCGACGGCGACGGCCGGACCGACGGTGCCGACCCCCAGCCGCTTTACGCCATCCCGGACGTGATTGCCTACACGGCCAGTCCACCGGTGCTCAACGGCTCGGTCGAGGCGAAGTGGTCGAAGATCCGCAACGGCTACTTTTTCACAAGTGAAGCCGAAGACTTCGGCTTCGAAACCTATGCGAACTACGATTCCGACTACCTTTACCTGGCCTTCCGCTCGACCCGGCCCTCCATGTTTTACCGGCTCGCACTCGACGGCAGCGGCCATCTGGGACGATTCGAGTCTGATGTGCGCCATCCCGACGCCAACGCCGGTGACAGGGCCACATGGTATGCCGACGTTTACGCCGAGGGGAATCACATCGAGATATCTCCCTTCTCGGCGAGCGCGTCGGTTTACGACGTAGGGGTGATCCCCGGCAGTCAGGTGGTGACGGGTTCATCCGGCGGTTGGTACACGACCGAAGTCAGGATCCCCAAGGTGCTGCCCCACGGCTGCGGCTACACCTACTTCGCTCCCGACGCGCCGGTGGTGGAAGGTTTGCAACTCGTGCCCGACCGGGTTTTCGGGATCAACGTGACGATGTCGCAATCGCCAGGTTGGGAGTTTGCGGGCGTCTGGACCGGGCTGTTCGAAACCCACGGTTTTGTCGATTTCGCCCTTTCCGGTTCGGGTGATCTTGATGGCGACGGGCTTGACGCCGCCGCCGAAGGTACCGCCCAAACGGATCCCCTCGACCCCGATACCGAGGGCGATGGCATGGCGGACGGCTGGGAAATTGCCAACGGTCTGAGTCCCTTGGTGGACGATGCCCTTGGCGATGCGGATGGCGACGGGTCCGTGAATCGGGACGAGTTCCTTTGCGGCACTGATCCCCGGAATCCGGGATCGAGGCTTCGCGTCGCGTCCATCACCAGGGGTGCGGCCGTCACCATCACGTGGACCACGGTCCACGGGCGAACGTATGTCGTGGACACAAGCGAGACGCTCGACGGCTCCTGGACGGAGGTGGCGGAGTCGCAAGTGATCGAACTCGACGGCACTCCCGGCACCGAAAGCTGGGCCGACACCGCCACTTCAGCCCCGCGGAAATTCTACCGGGTGAGGCTCGTCACGCCTCCGTGACCCGTCGGTCCCGCCTCACAAATCCAGCATCAGCGAGACATGCGCGGCGGTCAGCTCGCCCATCGTCCGGCAGTCGTGGAAGACATCGGTGCCGTGGAATTTCTCAAGGTCGGCCGCCAGGGAGACGACGTGGTCGCGCGGGGCGAGTTCCTCGCGCCGCATGATCCCTAACAGCGCCTTCAGCCGCAAATTCTCGACCTTGGCGCGGCGGGTCATTTGGGAACGTTCCTCGGCGACGTACTGGTCGATCGTTTTCCGGTTCAACACGTCGAAGGCGAGCTTGGTGACGGTGCGGTTCGAGTCGAAGCGGTAGGCCAGGTAGATCTTGCCGCGGCGCTCGTAGCTCTGCTGGTCGAAGTCGATCGGCCGGACCCGGTACTGCACCTCCTCGAAGTCCGGCGTGATGTCGACCACGTAGTTGACGCTGCGCATATCGCCGAGCAGGCGGATGAAGCAGCGCTCGTTGAACTTGGTGAACTCCTTCGCGATGCGGACCTTGTTGAGCTCCGGGCGCGGCAGGTGGTTTTTCAGGAAGACATCGCCGGGGACGCCGGCGATGTGCTCCTCGATGAGCGTGTTGCCGTTGACCAGGTAGTTGATCCGGTTCGGGGAGAGGATGTGTTCCAGCTCCAGGCCGTAGATCCGCGAGGCGTCGGCCTGCTTCACGTAGAAGTAGTCCGAGTTGTCGTTGTAGAGGTTGGTGATCCGGATCCGGAACGGCCGCGAGTTGCCGAACTCGCCGAAGTCGATGCGGTCAACGGTGAGGTGCTCGTGGAGATCCGTCTCGCCGCCGATTTTCAGCTCGGCGTAGATCTTGGTCAGCTTGGGCCGCAGCTCGAGCATCAGCTCCTGCGGGTAGAAGACCGTGAGCCACAGCGTCTCCTTCCCGCGCGGGTCCTCGTAGGGCATCGAGCCGGCGAAACGCGTCAGGTCGTCATAGACCAGCGGGATGTCGCGCAGGCGGTCGAAGTGGTAGAGGTACTGGCGGAGGGAAGGGGAGACGTCGTACTTGATCTTGCGGCGGGAGATCACGGGGGGAGGATGGCTGTTAAACGCTCACTCCGTCTTCAACACCAGCTCCTTGAACTGCACGACCATCGCCGGGCCGGCGTGGATCTGGAGGGCGAGCAGGCCTTCCTTGGGCGCGTTCTTCGGGTCGTTGTCGGTGACGTCGACGGTTTGCTTGCCGTTGATGAAATGCTGCACGTGGTTGCCCTTGGCGACGATCTTGTACTCGTTCCACTGCTCGTCCTTGATGGTGGCCTGGATCTCGTTGCTGTCGCCGACCTGGCCGGTGACGGTCGGCTTGCCATTCTCGCCGATGGTCGTCTTCTCGCCGCGCTTGGCGAGGATGCCGCGGCCCTTTTCCTCATAGAGGATGCCGCTGTAGGTCTTGCCGGCTTCGAAGTCCGCCTGGTAGCCGCTGATGACCGGACCGGACGGGCCGGGATCGAGGGCTTTGGAGCGGTACTGCACGCCACTGTTTCCCTTCTCGATGCGATATTGGAAAGTGAGCTCGAAGTCACCGACGGTGCCGTCTTTCCAGACGAGGAAGGTGTTATGGGAGATCTTGGCGTCGCCTTCGTTGGCGGTCTTGCCGGTGATGGCGCCGTCCTGGACCGACCAGAGCTTGGGATTGCCCTCCCAGCCGGTGAGGTCTTTGCCATTGAAGAGGGATTTCTCCCCGGCGTGAAGCGAGGCGGCAGCGAGGAGGAGGAAGGCGAGCGATTTCATGGTGAATAGGCGACGTGCGAAGAACGGGAATTCTTTCGGTTCCGAGGGAACCGATGCCGACTCTGCGCTCTTGATGACACGATCTCAGGCGCATTTCGTCCGCTTCCACTTTTGCCACACCCCGAGGGCGGTCGCCCAAACTGCCAGAAAGCCGGGGAGTAGCAGCCAATACGGAACGGACAGAAACCTCCACCCGTCGCCTCTTTGAAACGCAGGCGGGGGAAAGCAAGCCGCTCGCGCGGCCAGCTCTTCCGGGAGGTAACGGACTCCCGGACCGGATCGAAAGCTGAACGAGGGTTCGGCACCTGACGGAACGAAACCGATGGAATCCAGGAGCTTTTCCCACTCCGCCATCGAAGTGGAACCCACGTTGAAGGTCGTCAGATGGATCGTCTGCAAATCCCGAAGCGCCGACGGCCGGTCCACCGACAAATACGACCAGCCTCCGAATCGATGTCCGAGTTCTTGATGGCGATGATGCTTCAGCATGGTGGTGACCGATGGGTAGAACTCGGACGCCCACCAGGCGGCCGAAAGCAGCGGGATCAGGACGATGCCGATCCAAAACAGCCGCGAGCGATGCCAGCGGCGAATCATCGGCTTGGTTCAACCTGGAAGGGAAGATTGCAAACCACGGAACACACCGAACACACGGAAAGTGAGTCGATGATCCAGTGTGGGTGAGACATCTTGCGGGCAAGAGTCATCACCGACCCGACTCGATGAACTTCCGTGTGTTCCGGGTGTTCCGTGGTTCCCATTTCTGATTGGAGATTCAGCCGACCTGACGAAGCCAGTTCTGAAGGTTGTAGTAATTGGTGACGCGAGTGATCTTCCCGCCGCGCGCCTCGAAGAAGGCCCCGACGCGGAGATGATACGTCTGGCCGTGGGCTTCCGGCAGGCCAGGATCGGTGGCGAGGTATTCGCCGCGGATGTAAAACTCGGCCGCCGCGCGGTTGTCGGGTCCGGTGAAGATGGCGAGGTCTTCCACGGTCTCGCGGTAGCAGCGGTCCATCCGGGTGAGGAAGGCGCGGAAGGCGTCCTTGCCGGTCTCGACCCCGCCTTCGTTGATCTCGTGAGCGATGTCTTCGGCCAACAGGGCAAGCAGGGCTTCGCGGTCGCCGGAGTTGAAGGCGGCGTAATAGGTTTCGATCAGGGATTTCATGAGGTGGGAGAAAAGTGGTCCCAGCCGCCGGCGAGGCGGGTGGTTTTGCCGGGCTCGGTCAGGCGGCCGATCACGCTGAGCGGGAGTTTGGGAAAGGCGGCGGACCAGGCGGTGGCGGCAGCTTGCCAATGGCGCGGGGAGACGGTGAGCAGGAGTTCGTAGTCCTCGCCATCGCCAAGTGCCTGCTGGCGGGTGCAGCCGCGGGTGGCAGGAATTTCGCCGAGTTCGAAGCCGCAGCCGCTGGCCTCGGCGAGGCGCGGGAGGTCTTTCGCGAGGCCGTCGGACAGGTCCATCATCGCGGACGGCCGCAGGTGGCGGACCAGCCAGGCGGCTTCGGCGAGACGCGGCGTGAAGGTGAGGTGCTTGCCGGTGATCGACCCGCCAAGCCGGCCGGTGACGAGCACGACGTCACCGGGTTTTCCGCCGGAGCGGAGGGTCAGGTGCGGGCGCTCGACGAGGCCTTCGCCGGCGACGGAAATCACCGCGCCGGCGGGCAAGCGGCAGGTCTCACCGCCGGCCAGCACGCCGCCATGGGTGGCCAGGCATTTCCGGATCCCGCGGTAGAGGCCATCCATCCAGGCGACCGGGCGATCGGCATCGACCGCCACCGTGACCAGCAGGTGCTCCGGCGTGCCGCCCATCGCGGCGAAGTCGCTCAGCACGCGGGCGACGGCCTTCCAGCCGACTTTCGCGGCGGGGGTCTCCGGCAGGAAATGGACGCCTTCGACCAGCGCGTCAGTTTTCAAAAGGCGGAGCGGACCGCGGCCGGAGTCGACCACCGCGCAGTCGTCACCGGGGCCGACGATCAGCGATTTCCCGCCGGGGAAACCGCGGAGGATCCGGGCGATGAGGGCGTCTTCGCCGAGGTCGCGGAGGCGTTTCATCCTACTCCGGGGTGGGGATTTCGACGATGCCCGAGCGGGCGAGCAGCTGGATGCTCACCGTGGCGGCATTGAAGAGGAAGTGAACCGAGATGCAGGCCCAGATCGAGCCGGTGAACTCGTAAAGCAGGCACAGGATCACCGCGAGGGCGAACAAGGGGAGCAGGGCGACCACGTTGCCGTGGGCGGCGGCGAAGACCAGCGAGGAAAAGAGGATCGCACCGGCGGTTCCGCAGAAGCGCTTGGCGGCGGGGTAGAGGTAGCCGCGGAAAATAACCTCCTCGGCCAAGGGGGCGACGATCACCGCGGCGATGGCCATCAAGATGATCACCAGCGGGTCCTTCGCTTCTTGCAGCAGCTTCACCGCTTCCTGCATCGAGTCGATCCCGAGGCTGCGCTCGAGCCAGCCGTTCCAGCCGGAGATGTGGAGGGTGCCCATCAGGCACCACATGAAAAAGACCGTCAGCGGCGCGATGGCGAAGGCGAGCGGCCACATTTTCCAGCGCAAGCCGAGCCACTCGGCCAGCTTGACCCGCCAGAGGACAAACGCGACGACCATGCCCATCAGCACCAGTTGGAAAAAGATCGAGGCGACCAGCACCTCGGGCCCGAATTTCTTTTCAAGCGGGATTTCCTCGCCACCGGGCATGGCGGTCAGCGCGAAGTAAACGAGGAAGACGAGGCCGATCAGCGGCAGATCGATCAGCCGGTAATAGCTCACCGGAACCCGGAACCTGCCGAGTGGAGCAGCTGGCTCCGGAACGGGCAGCGGTAGCGGCGGAGAAGTCGGCGGCGCATAAGGGGATTCACTTCCCCATGCGGCGGGGGCAAGCGGCAGGGGCGGGGCGGGGGACTCGCAAGGTGCCTCGACCGCGGGCGGGAGCTCGACTTGCGGCAGCGGAGCGATGCGGTCCAATCCGAGCGCTATCCGGATCAGCCAAAAGGCCAGGAAAAGCAGGGCCGCGGCGAGAAAGGTGCCCATGATGACCATCGACGCCCCGTCAGGAGCGGCAGGCACACTGGCGGAGGGGACCGAGGAAGCAAAAGCGGTAAGCATGAACGCGCCGGACCTTTAACCCGCCGCCGCCCGGGAGCCAGTGGGAAATCCGCTGCGTATTTTTAATTAAGTAACTATGATTATCGACAAGCCTTGCGATTTTCCAAAAAACTCTCCACCTTCCGCTGCATCGACTCCCACGCGCCAAAGCCGGCTGCCAATCCGTATCGCCAGATTCTGCGCCGCCACGTGCCGGAGCCGTTGCTGGCGTTGCTGGTTTTCGTGATGGGCGTCTGGCTGTGGAACAACCATTTCGGGCCGGCCATTGCCTACGACCAGCAGACTTGCCGGATGGCGCTGCTGAAGATCGACCGCGACTTGCGGCTGGCCGAGGCCACCGACCATTTGCCGCCGCTGCTGCGCTCCGCATTGGCGATCGAGAGCCGCCAAGCAGCGCTGAAGACCGCCGTCGATGCCCTCGACGTGCTGGGTGCTGAAAATGCCCTCGATGAAGAAGGGAAGTATGCCCTCGCCATTCTCGAGGCGCTCCGCCGCGGCATCAATCCCGCGCAGGGAACCTTCCTCGACCTCGGCCTCCCGGGGCCGCCTGAGGTCGGGGCGGTGATCCGCCGGATCGCGAATGGCGAAGATCCCTGGTGGGACCGTGAGTATCTCAAGCAAACCGGTCGGCTCAGCACCAGTGAGATGGCCTTGCACGCAGGCACCACGGAGGGAGATCCGCGGAATCACGAACTCGCCTTGCGGGCCATCGTTGCCCGCGGTGCGGTTTGGCTGCTGGTCATCGCCGACCTTGGCTTCCTCCCCCGGGTTTTCCGAGCCTTCGGCCGGGCGCTCCGGAGCCGCGGCAGTGGCTACGTGGGGTCATGGCCGATGGCCTTGGGACTTGGCGTCTTCCTGAGTGCCTATCTGGCTTCGATCGGCTTCGGGCGAACGATCGATCTGGTGATTTCGGGCAACCTGTCGGGCGATGACGCGGCTCCGATCATGCTTCCATCCTGGCTGTTCGCCCTGATGGATGCGGCGACCCGCTTCCTGCCGCCCTTGGTCGCGCTGGGCTTTCTGTTCCGCCGCAGTCGTCATGCGGTCGACCGCCTCGGGCTCGTTGCCCGGCCGGATGGCGCGCTGGTTTTGGGGACCTTCGCCTTGCTCGCGGTTGTGGACCAGTTTCTCAAGCACACTCTGGGCGCTTCCGCCTCGCCCGATCCCACCGGCGGCCTTTCTTCAATGGAATCCGGGCCTTCCGGTCTGATCCTGGCGGTCACCTCCGCCTGCATCGCGGCCCCGATTGCCGAGGAAATTCTCTACCGCGGGGTCCTCTTCCGCTCCATCGCGAACCGCCTCCGTGTCCCCGCCGCAACCTTGCTCTCGGCGACGGTGTTTGCCATCGTGCATTTCTACTCGGCCTACGGATTGGTCTCCGTAGGCACTTTCGGCGCGGCCTGCGCCCTTTGTTTCGCGGCCACCGGCCGACTTACCACGGCCATCCTGCTCCACGCGCTCTATAATTCCGCCATTAAGATTCCGGAGTGGATCGTTTATCACGCGCCGCTTTGATTCCTGAACGGGTTCCTCTCGCCAAGCGCGACTCGTTTCTCTATTCCGTAGCTCCTCTTCCATGAGTTCCATACCCTTCGAAGCCCCCACGCTTGAAGCCCTCGCGAGTTTGCTGCCCGCGTACGAATTCCAAGCCTTCATCGCCCAAGGCGGCATGGGCGCGGTTTACAAGGCGCGCCAGAGATCGCTCGACCGCGACGTGGCGATCAAAATTCTGCCTCGCGAACTGGGGGAAGACCCCGATTTCCGCAAATCCTTCGAGACCGAAGCCCGCGCGATGGCCCGGCTCAACCACCCGAACCTGATTGGGGTCTACGACTCGGGTGACGTGGACGGCATGCTCTACATCGCCATGGAGTACGTGAACGGGAAGTCGCTCTACTACTCCGCTTACAACCTCGCCGTCGATCCCGCCCAAGCCACCACCATCGTCAAGGGCATCTGCGACGGCCTTGCCCATGCCCACGAAAACGGCGTCATCCACCGCGACATCAAGCCGGCCAACATCCTGCTCACCCCGAAGCGTGAACCCAAAATCGGCGACTTCGGCTTGGCCCGACCGAGCGGTTCCGATGGCCCGGGTCTGATCATGGGCACGCCCGGCTACACCGCCCCGGAAGTGATGGATCGTCCGGATCATGCCGACCGCCGCTCGGATATCTACGCGGTGGGAGTCATCCTCTATGAACTGCTCACCGGTCGCAAACAGGAGCCGAATTGCCCGCTGCCATCGGCAGTCAAGGGGTGCGACAAGGCTTTGGATACCATCTGGCAAAATGCCACCCATCCGAATCCCGCCTTCCGCTACGCCGATGCCGGTCTGATGTCCAAGGCGCTCGAAGAGTGGATGACCAAAGGGGCCGCCAACTCCTCCCGCAAGCTGGTCGCTGCCGCTTCGAATGCGCCCGCCAAGCGCGCCGCCCTCGCCGTTCCAGCCGCCGCCTGTGCCAAGCCCGCCGCAGGCACTCCGGCAACCGGCACTGACACCCCCGCAGCCCCCGCCGTCGCGGTCCCGCAGATCGTGGTGGGCAGCGGAAACTGGAGCCTGGTGCGGAACCTGGTGATCATCGCAGCGCTGCTCTTGATCATCGCTTTCACCTGGAAGACCTACAAGCGCACCCTGGCCGAGCGCGAGGATGCCAAACGCATCGCCATCGAACAGGAGGCGGAAAAGCGCGCCCTGGCCCAAGCCGAAGCGCGTAATCTGGCAGCCAACCCGCCCCCGACCCCACCTGCTGTGGATCCAGTGCCGACCGTGCCGGTCGTCCCCGAGCCGCCCAAGAAAGAGACGGGCTTGGAAGCCCTGGACCGCCTGAAACGCGACCTGGCCGCTGGCAAGCGTGAGGAAATGCCCAAAGGCACCGTCCGCCACGGCGAGTCGGACTTCTTCCTGATCCCCACCCCGATGACCTGGCAACAGGCGTCTTCCTTTGCCGATGCCCACGGCGGCCATCTGCCCCTTCCTACGGCGGAAGAAGATCTCACCTGGTTGTCGAGCCTGGTCCCCGCCACCCCGGTCGAAGGCAACAAGGATTCCGCCCTCTGGGTGGGTGCCGGCCGCTCCGGCCGCAGCGCCTGGGCCCTCGTCGACGGCTCGCTCTGGAAGCTGAAAACACCCGCCGGCACCGGATCCTATCTCGCGGTCGACGACCTCGGCCTGATCCGGGTCCGCAAGGCCGAGGACCGTTACCCCTTCTTCATCCAGTGGCGGCGCGATGGGTCCAATCCCGCCGAACTCGGTGCCGTGCTCAAGCGGACGCGCGAATCACTCGGGCTCCCCGTGCCCTTGTTCCCTCCCGGCACCATCGCCTTCGAGGCCCGCCACGTCCTGATCGTGCAGCGGGACGTCACCGCCGCCGAGGCCACCGCGTTCGCCGAAATGGCCGGTGGAAACCTGATGGTCCCGGCTTCCCGCGACGAGGCCGGCTGGCTCACCGAGCAAATCGCGCCGCTTTCCACCACCACGGGTCTCTGGCTCGGTGGCTCCCGCGACGGTGCCGAGTGGGAATGGGTGACCGGGGAAAGCTGGTCCTTCGCGAACTGGGAAGACGGCTACCCGACCGAAGACGGCGATGGCCTCGTGATTCTGCCCGGAAAGGGCTGGCGGGACGCCGACCCCTCGGAACCCGCCTCGGGCTTCATCATTGAGTGGAGCAACGACCGCGAAACCGCCTCCGCAACCCCCGAGCCCGGCAACAAGCCGCTGGCCCCCGGCGATCTCGCCGCCAAGTCGCAACAACTCCTCGCCGCCCTCGAACAGGAGCGCCAGCGCGACCTCGCCACCAACGCCAAGAACTTCAACTCAGGTCTCGACACCTGGTTTCGCCGCCTGAATCGCGCCGACAGCACGCGCTGGGGAACCGATGTCTTCAACCTCAAAGCACTGGTGGTCCGCAACCGCGTTCCGGATAAAATCACCCCGCAATCGGGCGTCAAGTTGTCAGAAGAAATGGCGAAAATTTGCTCTGACAGCCTCACCAAGCAGCAATCCATCGACACCACCTTCAATCTGAAGGCCACCAAAATCCGTGACGCCTACGTGGTCCGGCTGAAGGAAGCGCAAGCGGATGCCAAGACCCGCGGCCAGACCGAAATCGCCAAGTCGATCACCGACGAAATGGAAGCCGCCGAGGACCTCGGGGATTGGCTTGAAGCGATGGGCTTGGATTCCCCTGCGGAAGCCGATCCGGACGCACCTGCCATCAAGGCGGACGCTTTCAAAGCCGGCGGATCCTCATTTGTCGGGAAATGGAAACTCGCCGGACTGATCCCGATGGTCTGGGAAGCCCTTGACGACGGCAGCCTCGCCGGCGTCGGCCTGAACCAAGCCAGGGGATCTTGGAAGCAAGTCGAGGACAAGGTCGAGGTCACCCTGCAGGACGGCAGGACTCTCGAACTCAAAAAGCGTGGCTCCTCCTTTGTCGGTGATGACGGCCGTGGCAACGACATCGAACTCGTCCCCGCGGACTGACTCCGCGTTCAGCGGTTCTTCAGGAACTCCGCCACCTGCGCGAAGAACGGCGAAATGACCGCCCGCGCCTCACCGGCGATCCCGCATTCGTCCATCGCAGCCTCCATCAGGCTCACCCAGCGCGCGCTCTCCGCCTCGCCGATCGCGAACGGTACGTGCCGCATCCGCAGCCGCGGGTGACCACGGTTTTCCATGTAGGCCTGGTTGCCGAGGAAGCGGAACTGCAGGAACTCCCGCAGCCGCGTCTCCGCGCCCTCGAAGTCCTGCTCCGGATACATCGGCCCCAGGAGGTCGTCGGTCCGCACCCGCCGGTAAAAGGCCGCCGTCATCGCCGCCAACCCGTCCGCGCCCACCTCGCGCGCCACGATTTCCTCCATCGATTCCATCCCCGCGTCATCGCATCCCCGCGCCCGGCCGGCAAGCCCGGGACCGCAGGTCTTCAGACCGGCCGGCCCTCATCGTATCCCCGTGTCCGCCCAGCAAGCCTCTCAAACTCCGCTAGCGCCCGCTGCCGTTCCGCCTAACGTCCCGCCGTGGCCCCGCCAAAATCTTCCATCCCCCGTCCTCCATCCACCATCTCGATCCGCGGTGCCCGCCAGCACAATCTCAAGGACCTCGACCTCGACATCCCGCTCGGCCAACTGACCGTCGTTACCGGCCCCTCCGGCTCCGGCAAGTCCTCGCTCGCCTTCCACACCCTCTACGCCGAGGGCCAGCGCCGCTACGTCGAGACCTTCTCGCCGTATGTCCGGCAGTTCTTCGACCGCATGGATAAGCCCGATGTCGACCACATCGACGGCATCCCGCCCGCCATCGCCATCGAGCAGAAAAACTCTATCCGCACCACCCGCTCGACCGTCGGCACCCTGACCGAAATCAACGACTACCTGAAGCTCCTCTTCGCCCGTGCGGCGAAAGGCTACGACCCCGACACCGGCGAGGAAATCCGCCCCGACTCCCCTGACGCCGCCGCCTCCTGGGCCTACGAAAACCTCTCCGGCGAGCAGGTCCTCGTCACCTTCCCGGTCCCCATCCCCGCCGACACGAAAAGCGCGGACCTCTTCCCCTTCCTCAGCCAGCAAGGCTACCTCCGCATCCTCCTCGACGGCCAGATCCTCCGCACCGACGAACCCGGGAGCGCTGGTCTTCAGACCGGCAGCGTGACCGTCATCCAGGACCGCCTCCCCCTCACCAAGCCCAACCGCCCCCGCCTCCTCGAAGCCCTCGAGCACGCCTTCACCCTCGGCAAAGGCCACGCTTCTTTTCATTCGAAGTTCGATGTTGGAAGTTCGGCGTTCGATGTTCATTCATTTTCTTCGACCTGGACCAACCCCGCCACCGGCAACTCCCTCCGCCCGCCTTCCTCCGCCCTCTTTTCCTTCAACAACCCCCTCGGCGCCTGCCCCAAGTGCCGCGGCTTCGGCCGGGTGATCGGGCTCGACCTCGAAAAGTCCGTCCCTGATCCCACCCTCAGCATCAAGCGGGGCGCGATCAAACCCTTCCAAGGCGAACGCGGCGACGAATGCCAGCGCGACCTCGTCCGCTGCTGCAAGGAGCGCCGCATCGACATCAACACGCCATGGGAAGACCTCGAAGACGAAGAGCGCGAGTGGATCTACTACGGAGATCGTAGCCACAAGAGGGGCGCGGGCAGCTCGCCCGCAGCCTCCCTCGACGACCTGGAGGAAATGCACCGCAACGGCGAATGGTACGGCATCCAAGGCTTCTTCGACTGGCTCGAAACCAAAGCTTACAAGATGCACGTCCGCATCTTCCTCAGCCGCTACCGTTCCTACACCACCTGCGGCACCTGCCGCGGCAAGCGCCTCCAGCCCGAAGCCCTCTGCTTCAAGATCGACGGCAAAACCCTGCCCGACCTCTGGACCCTCTCCATCGCCGACCTCGTCCCCTGGTTCTCCAATCAACAATCAACAATCGGCAATCAAAATTCATCAATCGATCTCATCCTCACCGAGATCACCAACCGCCTCCACTATCTCGAACAAGTCGGCCTCGGCTACCTCACCCTCGACCGCCCGGCCCGCACCCTCAGCGGCGGCGAGATCGAGCGGGTCAACCTCACCACCTGCCTCGGCGCCTCTCTAACAAACACCCTGTTCGTCCTCGACGAACCCACCGTCGGCCTCCACGCCCGCGACATCCAGCGCCTCGTCGGCGTGATGCACGGCCTCCGCGACAAGGGCAACACCCTGGTCGTCGTCGAGCACGAGGAAGCCGTCATGCGCGCCGCCGACCAGCTCGTCGACATC
>NEUO01000053.1 GCA_002304315.1 Verrucomicrobiia bacterium Tous-C4TDCM | reverse complement strand
CCTGCTCGACGGCCATTCGCGGATCCTCCGCCACGAGCTCGTCCACGTGGCCCAATACGAGCGCCTCGGCGGGATCGAGCCCTTCATGCGCCAGTATCTGACTGAATGCCTGGTCCACGGCTACCTCGACTCGCCCCTGGAAGTCGAAGCGCGCGAAAAGGAATGACCGCGATGGAGTGTCGCCTTGCAGGCGACATGACGACGGGCCGGCGGCATCCTGCCGCCCGGACTCCTGCGTTCCTCGCCAAGACGGGCGCTTGAAAAGCCCCCCGTCCATCGTCATGTCGCTTCGAAAGCGACACTCCAATTCTCCGCCCGAAGAACCAGCCCCGTCCCCAAGGCCGCCCCCGAGGCCTTGCCACTTGGCAGGGCATATGCTTACTACCGCCCGGCAGCTGGTGCTTAAGATTACTTAACCATCTGAAAGCCTTCTCCCGGGCGCTCCGTAGCCCGAACGACGCATGTTCACCCGGCGTTTCACCCTACTCCTCACCGCGGCCCTGATCGGGGCCGGGGCTTTGCGTGCCGGAGCGGCCGCGGAAAGCGGCGAGATCCTGATGGCCAGTTGGCCCTGCCTATCGCCCGATGGGCAAACCGTTGCATTCGAGTGGCGCGACGATCTCTGGTCCGTCCCCGCGGCCGGCGGATTGGCGGAACGGCTGACCGCCCACCCGGCGCGCGACAGTTTCCCGATCTACTCGCCCGACGGCAAGACGCTCTATTTCTGCTCCAGCCGGGCCGGCTTCCTGCAGCTCTTCTCGATGCCAGCTGGCGGCGGCCCGGCGGCCCAGCACAGCTTCCATTCGGAAGGTGCCTATCTCGAAGACATCACGCCGGACGGCACCCGCGCGCTGATCCGCGGCCTGCGCGACGAACCCGGCTTCCGGCCCGAACGGCTGATCGAGATCGATCTGCGACGCGATGCTCCCGAAACCTATCTCTTCAACGAAAAGGGCCAGTCCGCCCGCTACAGCCCGGACGGCAAGAAAGTGCTTTTTTGCCGCGAAGGCGAGCAACTCAACCGCAAAGGTTACCACGGTCCACGGGCCTCCTCGATCTGGCTCTACGACATCGCCGCCAAAACCTTCGCCACGATGGTCCAGGAGCCGTCCGAGGCCCGCTCGCCGATTTGGAAAAGCGATGGCAGCGGCTTTTACTACGTCTCCGAGCGCGACGGCACCTTCAACCTGTGGAACCGCGACTTCGCCAGCGGCAAGGACGAGCAACTCACGACATTCACCGACGACGGGGTCATCCGCCCATCGATTTCCGCGGACGGGTCCTTGATGATCTTCCGCCGGGGCTTCCACCTCTGGTCCTGGAAACCCGGAAGGGAACCGCAGCGTCTGACGATCCGCCAGCAAGAGGACCTTCCCGACACCACTCAGGAGCTGCGAAAAATCACCGGCACCGTCGATGCCGACTTCTCCCCCAGCGGTCTCGAGATCGTCTTCTGCGCCGAGGGCGAGCTGTGGACCAGCGACACCGTGCTGCGCGAGCCGAACCGCCTCACCCAGACCGATGCCCGCGAGGAGGATGCGGTCTTTTCGCCGGACGGCCAGTGGATCTACTACGTTAAGGACGACGGCATCGACTGCAATTTCTGGCGGGTCCGCCGCCAGCGTGACGGCGACTTCTGGTGGCGGGCGGAGAGCTTCGAGCACGAGCAAGTCACCCGCGGACCCGAGCCGAAACGCCGGATGTCCCTGAGCCCGGATGGCACCCGCCTCGCCTACATTTCGGGCGGCGGAAATCTCCACGTGGCCAATGCCGACGGCAGCGCGGAGAAGCTTCTCTTCGCCTGCTGGGACGCGCCGACCTTCGATTGGTCGCCCGACTCCGGGTGGCTGGTCTTCGCCGCGCAGGACCAGAATTTCAACCGCGACATCTACATCACTCCCGCCGACGGCTCCCGCGAGCCCTTCAACCTGTCGCGCCATCCGGACTTCGAAGGCTCGCCGAAATGGTCGCCCGACGGCCGCCGCATTGCCTTCACCGGCCGCCGGCTGAACAACGAGATGAGCCTGTTCTTCGTCGATCTCAAGATCGAGGAAGCCGTCCGCTCCATCCGCGACCGCCGCGAGATCGATGCCGAATCCGCGATGCGCGACGACCCGCTTTACCGCCAGGAAGAAAGCGACCGCGAAAACAGCGACGCCGAAGAGCCCGAGCAACCGGTCGTCGAGGAGTCCATCCCGAAGAGCCTCGTCCCGGAAGTCTCGACCAAGATCCAGAAGCCGAAGCGCAAGCGGATGCGGATCGACTTCGAAGGACTGAGCGATCGCATTGTCCGGCTCAACACCCGAGGCATCGAGCCGGAGCGCGTTTTGTGGACGGAGGATTCCGGCGCCCTGCTTTTCCAGAGCACCAACAACTCGAACGACAAGCTCTACCGGATCGAGGCCCGGACCGGAGCCGCGATGACGGACGAGGCCGACTTCCGCGGCCTGCCGATCCGCATGGACAAGGACGGCACGCTCTACTGGATCGTCGATCAGGCACCCGCCACGCTCAAGAAGGGCAAGCTGACCCGCTACCCGATGACCGCGCGGCTGGTCCGCGACCGTGTCGCCCACCAGCGCCTCTGGTTCCGCTCGGTCTGGCGGACCTTGCGCGACCGCTTCTATGATCCCTCCATGAACGGCAAGGATTGGGAGAAGATCCTCGGCAAATACGAGGAAGCTGCCGCCCGCGCGCCGGACTCCCCGACCTTCGACAGCATCGTCGAGATGATGCTTGGCGAGTTGAACGCGTCCCACCTGACTTTCGCTTCCTCGGTCTGGCCGAAGCCTTGGGAAAACGAAGGCGCGGAGTTCCAATCCACCCGCCATCTCGGCATCCGCTTCCAGCGCCACGGCGCGGGCGATCCGCTGACCGTGGCTTCGGTGATCACCGGTAGCCCGGCCGCCCTCTGCAAACCGCCGGTCCGGCCGGGCGACACCATCGTACGGATCAATGGCCGCGCGATCGACGGCTCGATGCCAGTTCACCGCTTCATGAACGGCCGGCTCGACCGCGACATTGAACTCGTGGTGCGCGACGCCGCGGGCAAGGAGCATTCCCACGAACTCAACCCCATCGACTACGAGACCGCCCGCGACCTTGCGGAAGCCCAGGTGGTGCTCGACAACCGCAAGCGGGTCGAGGAGCTGTCGGGCGGTCGCCTCGGCTACGTTCACATCGCCCGCATGTTCTGGGACGAGTTCGAGCAATTCGAGCGCGAGATTTACGCCTCCGCCCACGGCAAGGAAGGCCTGGTCATCGACATCCGCGACAACGGCGGCGGCTTCATCACCGACCACCTGCTGACCGTGCTCTGCCAACCGCGCCACGCCGTGACCATCCCCCGCGGCGGCGGCCCGGGCTATCCGCAGGACCGCAAGGTCTACGCCTCCTGGCACAAGCCTCTGGTTGTCGTGTGCAACCAGAACTCCTTCTCCAACGCCGAGATTTTCGCCCACGCGATCAAGACCCTCAAGCGCGGCCCGCTGGTGGGTGTCACCACGGCCGGCGGCGTGATTTCCGCGTCCCGCGACCGGATTCTGGAGGCCGGCACCTTGCGCGTTCCCTTCCGCGGCTGGTTCTCGCCGGACACCGGCGCCGACATGGAGATGAACGGTGCCGTGCCCGATCACATCGTCTGGCCGGAGCCCGGACAACTCGTGGCCGGTGAAGACCCGCAGCTCGGCAAGGCGATCGAAGTGCTGCTCAAGGACGTGGATGCCGCGGAAAAGGACGACTTCGTCCCGAAGTATCGCAGCGGTTTGACGCCGGAAAACCCCACCCCGCGGCGGACCGGCCGCTGAGCCCCCCCGGGAGCGCTGGTCTTCAGACCGGCTCGAATCGCATTTGCTGCCGGCCTGAAGACCAGCGCTCCCGGGTAGTCGCTCCCCGGGCTTGCCGCGGGTGAAGCAGGCGGCTAACAACACGGCATGCTCCCATCCATCGAAGCCCTGCTGGTGCTCCAGGACCGCGACCGCCGCCTGCGCGCTCTCGCCGAAGACCTCGCCAAAATCCCCAAGGACGAAGCCCGCGCGAACGACAAGCTGGCCGGAGACACCGAGGCGGTGCGCAAGGCGAAAGAGACCATGATGGCCAACGAGGTGGAGATCAAGAAGGTGGAAATGGACACCGGCACCCGCCGCACCACCATCCTGCGACTCAAGACCCAGCAGTTCGAAACCCGCAAGAACGACGAGTTCCAAGCCCTGGGCCACGAAGTCGTCCGCTACGAAAAGGACATCGACGGATTGGAAACCAAGGAACTCGAGCTGATGGAAAAGGCGGACGCCCTGCGCTCCACACTCGGCAAGGCGGAAGCCGCGCTCGCCCATACGCGGAAACTCATCGACGAGGACCTCGCCGCCCTCGCCGACCGCAAGAAGCGGCTTGAGGCCGAAACGCTCGAAGTCCAGGCCGAGCGGAACACCCTTGCCGCCGCCGCGCCGGAAGCGATGCTCCCCCTCTACGAGCGCCTGCTCAAAACCAAGAACGGTCTCGCCGTGGTGCCGGTCACAGGCGGCAAGTGCACCGGCTGCCACATGAAGCTGGTCGCCTCCACGCTGGTGAAGGTGAACTCCGGCGTCGAGGGCACCCAGTGCGAAAGCTGCGGCCGACTGGTCTACTCCGGCGATTGAGAACTCAGTTCGCGGTGTAGAAAACCTTGCGCCGCTCCTCGATCATCACCAGCCAGTTCATCATCGTGATCGGCGGCAGTTCCGCCGGATGGGTGATCGGACGGAGGTTGACGTCGATATTTGCCGCGGCAGCAGTGGTTTCACTGGCCATCTTCAGGTCGAGCAGGTGAACCGGGTTGTTGGTCGTGCCATCGTCGCCCTTAAGGTGGCCCATCTGACCGGCAATCTGGACCTTGAAGGGATCGAAGTCCGTGCCGTAGCGCCGTTCGGGAGCGAACAGCGAGGTGGGAGGATAGAAGGGAGATGGCAGGCCGGATCCGAGCGGCGGAGTTGTCGCGACGACGTTGAAGTCGTCCCCGATGTAGAGACGAAGGTTGGTGACCAGCGAAAAGCCCTTGGTGAACGCGGTGAGATCGTCGCATTCCGTGAGGAGCACCCCGTAGTCGGAATTGGTGCACGGAATTTTCGGTTTGAAGTTGGGATTGTTGATCCCGGTTGTCGAATAATCGACGTTGATCACCAGGGAGTTGTTTACCGCAATGCTGTCTGCACCCAGAGCCGCAAGGAATGCCGGAAAGCGTTCCGGATAGACCGCGATCGAGGGCTTGGTGCCGTGCAGAAGTTTCAACTCGAAGGGATAAGTAGCCCGGAAATATCCGCCCTTGAACACGGTCACTAGCAGGTCACCAAAAGTCGCGTTGTTGAAAGTGATGAGACCGGTCACGCCGGTCCGGAAAGCCCAGCCCCCGGGGGCACCGTAGGCCACGTCGACGAGCTGCGTGAAGGTGTAGCTCTGGTTCTCGTTCGCGACCTTGACATAACCCGGTGGCAAGCCCGCCACCGGCGCGCTATTCAGGGGGATGTCGAGGGTCTGCCGGACACCGCCTTTGAAATACTGGAAACGCAAGGCGTCGGGCGTCGGGTCGGTGGAACTTCTCACCGCGGTGACATCAAGCCTCATCGCGCACTGAAGCGCGCCGACCGAATAGTCGTTCCAGGTGGTCGCCGAGAGGACGCTGGTCTCCGCGGTGTGGGCGAAGCGGTCGAAGTAGCTGTTACCCCGGTTGATGGGCACGAACGCGGCGCGTCCGGCTTCCGACGCCATGGTGACCGGCATGAAGATCCCGTTGGTGACCTCGAACTGCTCGCGGACTCCGGGCGTGAATGGATTGCCGTTGAGCTGGTTCTCACCAATCGTGACGTCGCCGCCGAGGGAAAGTCCGCGGCGCGCGGAAAGCCGGTCGATATGCATGCCGCTTTCGACCTGGGCACGGGTGGAATAGATGCCGCCTTCGATATTGGTATGTTGCCACGGGGTTCCGTCGGCGTGCGTCCCGAGCTTGGTGAATGCCTCGGCCGAAATCGCCAACTGGGAAGGGATCTCATAAATCGAGACGATGAAATCGCGCTCGTTCGCGTTGCCGCCACCCTGCATGAAACTGTCGAGCAATTGGTCATTCTCGGCGATCATCATACTAAAGGCCCACCAGTTGCGCTTGGCGACGAAGGGCTGGCCCGGCGCGGAGTAACCGAAGCGGATGTCGGGATAGGGAATCACGTTCATCGTGGAATACTGCGCCACCGGCAGGGAAACCCCACTTGCCGCGAGATTCCCGCAGACCTTCGCGGAAGTGATGATCGGATAGGTCCGGTCACGGCTTGCGACCGTGCTGTTGGCCGTTTCCAAGGGAACCGGGAATCCGGCCCCGAGGGAGCGGTTGATGCCGGGGGCGACGTAGCCGGCTTCCGGCTCGATCGCGTCGAACATCACGTCCATCGAGGCCAGCGCGGAATCGCCGCTATTGGCGACGATGGCCTTCGGCCCGCCGACCTGGCCTTTGATCGTGGCGGAGATCGAGGTCCGCGCGTTGGCCTGGTCCAGCGCTTCGGAGAAGATGTTCTGCCAGCGCAGCGAGTCACGCTCGACCCCGGAAATGTTCGAGCGATGCTGCATCGCGCGGATCGCCCGGTTGGGCACGAGGTTGACCACGGCACGCAGCACCGCATCCTCCTTGTCGGCATAGTCGACCTTGATCTGCGTCTCCGACTGCACCACCGCCGCCGCGGAGGCGTTCCGGTAAGCGCTCATCGTCATCAGCGTCAGCATCAAGCCGGCCGACAGAACGATCACAAAAGAGACATAGCCGGGCAGCAGCTTCCGGGATTGACGGGTGATTTTCATAACTGTTGGGTGCCGGAATAGAAGATTTCCTCGCCATTCGGCCCTGCGACCCGGACGCGGAGGATTCCTTGTACGATTGAAAAATCGACATCGACCGGCCGCTTGGTGATCGCCCAGTCAGGCGTGCCGAGGACTCCTGCGGCGGTCACCATCCGGTAGTAAAGACCCTGGCCGGTGCCTGGGTTCTCGAAGGACAAGACCGAAGCGCGGAAGGTCCCGTTGGGCTCCTTGAAACGCAGCATGATGACCGGCGCGTCCGCCATCACGGGAGGTGAGCCGTCTCTCAGGTCATCGACGCTTTCGTAAAGCCGGTAACCCTCCGCCGAGCCAATGACACGGACCAGATAGTTGTTGATCAGAGGTGCCTCGGTGGAGAGGAAGTTCTGGGCATTGTAGATCTTGAGGAAAGCGATCTGCTGGTTCACCAAGGCCAGCAACATGACCGCCACCACGATGCCGGTGGCCATCGCGAGCGACAGTTCCAGCAGCGTATATCCCCTGGCGCGGGCGCGTGGGTGGAAAAGCTTCATTGGGAGCGCACGACGGTTCGGGATTTGAGGTAACTGCGGCCGGACACCTGGTAGCGGATGATGCTTTGAAAGCGCCACACCTCCATCGAGGCGGGATTGGTGAGTGCCGTGCCGGTTCCGCCTTTGGCCGGCAGATTGTTCGCGTCGGCGAAGCGGGTGCGGGTGACCACACCATTGATCGGCCTTCCTCCGGGCAGCTTGCCCATTTCAACCGTGGTCGCGGCCATCGTCGGATAGACCGGCCCGAGGGAGTTGGCGGAAGTGAGTTGGTCGAAGGACTGGCGCTGGGCCGAGGCCTTCTCGAAAGTCATGTAGGCATCGGTCACAGTCTGCTGGAGTGTCCACTGCCGCGGAGCCGTCACGTTGAGCGAGAGCTTGAGCAGGGCCAGACCTAGGATGCTGAGCATGGTCATCGCGATCGTGGTCTCGATCAGCACCGATCCGCGCCGGATACCTGCGGGCTTGCGGGAGCGGCGGAAAAGCGGGAATCTACCGCTGTGTTCACCACCGTCCGGCACCTGGTATTCGCCGTCTTCGCCCTGTGGCTCGGGGCCGCCGGGGCCAGTGGCCAGGCTGTTTTGGAGCCACCCTTCGGCCTGCACTGGGGCGATACTCCGGAAAAGTTGATTGATTGGTATTCCCGACATTCCTTGGACGTTAACATATCGCTGCCCGGAGATCAACCCGCGCTTCGCATCCTGAAGATTTCCCCCAAAAAAGGGAATTTGCCCGATTCGGCTGCCCAAGCTCTGGAGGGACGGTTCCACAGCGGGCGGCTGTTCGAGTTGACGGTCCACTACCGCGATCCCGAGGCGGGCACGGACGCGATGGAGGCCCGATTCAACAAGCTGAAGAAGGAACTTTCCGCCGAACACGGTGCGCTCACGCCCAACCGGCAGGACCGGTTCATCAAGGACAATTTCGCGACCAGCTCCGTGTCGTTTCACCGCGAGCCAGTGAAGGGGCTGTTCCTCCTGCTCGCGTACACCGCGGTCGAGGACCAACTCCGGAAGACCAGCGAGGCCACCTTTTCCCTGCTCTACCGGAACGATAACCTCCGGCAGGACCTGGAAAAACTCCTCGTTCCCGCGGGCAAGGTGCCCGGCGGGAAGGGGAAGTGATGGAACATGAAGCTTCATGTGCGTGATGGATTCGCCGGACTCCGGCGGACCGGTCATTCAACCGTGGTCACCGACGAGTTCATCTGGATGGTCCGGTCGAGTTGGAACGTGACATGATGCATGCGCTCCAGACCGAAAGGCGTCTGAGTCACCAGTTCCATGGTCCACTGGCCGTCCTGGTCAAAAACGGCATCGTAGTTCGACAGCGTCAACACCCGGCTCACCGGAATGGTATCGTTGATCAACAAGGATGAGCCCGGCACGATGGTACCCGTCGTGCCAAGCACCGGAGGACCCTTGTAAACTTGGGCATAGGTGTGAGAGCTCGGGTACAGGTCGTTCAAGGTCACCGTGACCGCAGGCACCGAAAAACGGATCATCTGGTTGGGGGTGATCCCCGCGAGATTTCCATCCGCCACCGGCCAGATCTGGATGAACTGGGAGGCGAGCTGCGACCCTGCCGCAACCTGATAGTCCGGCAGCGAGAACAGCGTGAAGCGCTCTTCGCCACGGACTTTCGCGCGGTCGGCTCCAGGAACCTCGTTGACGACGTAGGTCAGTGTCTGGGTGCCGTTCTGGGTCATCATCACCTGGCTATGCAAGGTCGCCAGATCCCGGTTGATCGAGACTCCCGTGCCCCCCGCGCCGTAGGTCTGGACGTGACGGAGGAACTTGATGTTCTTCGCGGCATCGGGCGCGCCGGCATCGGACAAGAGGCCGTTGATCGTCACATCCACGTAAAACGGCCGGTCCGCGCGGGTCCGGGGAATCGTGGTGTAGGGATCTTCGGAGCGCACTTTGAGGTTGCCGAGTGGAACATAGGTGCCGACGTAGCGGCTATCGAGCAGGTATTCGGTCAAGGGCGTCGCCTTGATGGTCCACAGTTCGAAACGGGCAACGCCCGGATCGATGGCGAGCGGTGAAAGGACCGCGCCGGACACGGCGACTCCCACGTCCCAATCGGGACCGTCCGGCAGTTGGACCTGGCGGATGATGTTGGTGAAGGTCGATCCGTTCTGAGCCAGCAAGGACTGCGGCAGCAAAAGCGAGACGGCGGCAAAGAGCAGGCGGAGTTTCATGGCGTGGCAACGTTGATGGTTGGGGCGGAAGCCGTGGTAGCGGCGGCGGGAGAGGCAGGACGGGCAGGCGCTCCGGGAGCGCCTGGGGTTTCGACGGCTGGCGGTGGAACCTTCAGCGGCATGATGGAGATCGGACCATCCTGATAGGTGGCGATCACAAGCCGCTTCTCCTTGGCAAACGATTTGAGGTTGGCCTCGGGCATCGCTTCGCGGCCTTCAGCTTGGACCCGGGTCACCGGTACGGTTCGGATCCACCCGCGGTTGGCATTCAGGAAGTCCAGCCAGGAACCGATCTCATGGCCGTCCTTCATGCCGAGCCGCTCCGCCATCTCTTTCGGGACGTGGAGCACCGCCCGCTTCGGAACAAGCGAAGTCATACCGCCGTAAGAAATGAATTCCGACCGCGCGATCAGGCTCTGGGGACGGTTGGCGACTGTGGGGTCGGCACCTTCTACCGGTTTGAACTCCGGCAAGGGGTTCTCGATTTTCGCCTTGCGTGCCGCTTCCACGATCTGCTCGTGAGTGGCGACCTCGCGCATGACGACGGTTCCGGCGGGAGGCGCTTCGACGCCGGACGCGGGGAAGGCAAGGATGATGCCGAAAAAACTGGCGACAGAAGTTTTCATATCAGGACTGGCTAGGGGTACTTGCGGTTTCTGGAGGGACAATCCGCTCAGGGAGTCGTCACGGTCCGGAAGGTGGCCAGGAGCACCATGTCCTGAAGGTCATAACCCTGGTCGTTCCGCTGGGAATCGGTATGGGTCAGCTCCATGAATACGATCACGTCCATCGGACCGATCTTCACCTTGCCCTGGGCATCGAGATACGGACGGATGAAGCTCTCCAGCGTCGGGGCCGTGTGCAGCGGATAGGTCGTCGGCGGGGTCTGGCCATTGACCAGAGTCCGCACGTTGAGGGTGCCGCTCTGCGAATTGAAGTAAGGACCCCACTTGCTGTTGTGGTAATAGCGGCCCCCGAAGCGGAGCGGCTTGTTCGCTTCAACCAGACGGGTGTAGACGATGGTGTTCGGGTTGACGTTGTTGTTCGTCCCGTAGAACACCCGGCCGTAGCTGCCGCCGTTGTAGCTTACCTGGGCCTCCGTCGGCACGAAGGTGAAACTGGTGCTGCCGCTCTGGCTCACGGTCACCCCGGCACCGAGCACGCGGACATCGACGTAGAGCGACTGCTTCGGCGTGACCGTGTTCTGGGTCACGGTGACCACATCCTGAACGATCGACGGATAGGTGATGTTCCACGTCAGGTTCGGCCGGGTTCCCGGCTGGACGATGAGCGGGAACGCGGTCAGGGAGCCCACCGGAATCGACGGATTCGTCGATTGGGCGAGGACGGCGAGCGGTGTGGACACACCGGTGGCGATAAGGGCTGCCGCAAGGGCAGCCAGTCGGCTGGTTTTCATGGCTGGTTGTGGGTGAACAGTTGAGGTCGACCTCATCCGCTCTCCGGGATCCTCGGCCGGGACAGGCCTTGGAGGAGAGGGACCCGGCGAGGGGTACCGGACATGGAACGGCCTGTAAGGAAGCCGGGCCATGCCCGCTCGGGACAGAGTCCCTCGCCGGGTCTCCGGAGAAGCGATGCGGGAACATCGCCTCTCCGGACAAATTCAGTCTTGATGTAAGGGGGACGAACGGGTCGTCCTGGTTATCTCTCTATCGGGTGTGGGAACAGCAATGGTCAGGTTGCTTGTAGGGAAATCTTTCTCAGTCCCCGTGAAGTCGGTTCCCCCAACCGGCCCAGGGGCCTTCGGGGACGTCACGGGCTTCGACGAAACGCCATTGGACGCGCTCGCCGCTGCGGAAACCGAGGAAATCACGGACGGCGGGACTGAGGTCGATGCCTGCCGCCTTGTTGCGGTTGCCTCGTGGTTCCTCGTTGCCGAAAACATACTGCCAATGGTCGACCTCAAAGGGGCCAACGTCTTCCCACTGGGCATAGCAAACCTTGCCTTCGCGAGGGATCGCGATCCAGCGGCCCTTGCAAACCGAAATCCCCTCGCCGCGGTAGTCGCGCCAAAACCAGGGAATCACTTCGGAGGCTTCCGGACGGTGATGGCCGCCGCGGACGACGTCATTGTAGGGAAGGGCGATGTAGAAAGGATTGAGCTTCGGAACGAAGTCGGCCGGCAGGTAGCCCTTGCGGCGCTCGGGGTCATCGTAACCGCCGAAATTCTCCTGCCAGTTCATGTCCCAGGAACTCATGTGGTTCGGGACCGGATTGTTCTGGGTGGGCTGCTCGCCGATCCAGAACACCGTTCCGACCACATTGCTGCGCCAGCCGCGGAATTGACGGAACGCATCGTCGGAGCGCTCAATCACCAGACGCGCCTTGTCGGGCGTCCCGAAGGGATTGCTGAGGCCTGGTAGCGCTTCGCGGCGGTTGTCGAGCATGGCCCCGTGAACCTCCTGCAAGCGGTCGCCAAGCTGCGACGCGGCCGTCGCAACCGGCAGCAGGGCCGGTGCGAGAGCGAGGAGGATGACGGAGCGAAGCTTCATGCTGTTTTCTAAAAAAACGCAGTCCGGCGGGTGCATTCGCCGCGCAGTATGAATATTTCGGAAATCTGAACAAGAAATTTTTATGTAAATTTTGAACGCTTTGAAAGCTCGGTTGTCTTAGCCTTCTTCCGCATCTGAAGCTCTCCGGGAACCCGGCTCAAACGGCCCGGTCGCTCAATCACCAGCGATTCAGAAGCCCCTAAGCAGGAATGATGAAATATCAGGAAAGGCCGATCCCAACACCATTTCCCCGCCCTGGCGCGTAGCCGGGAACGGGGAAATGATGAGGAACGATCGAACTCATAGACCGGCCCAAGAAAGCAGGATCCTTGGGCTCGAACAATTAAATTTTTGGGTTATCTGAACAACCGGAGCCCTAAAAAGTCAAAGTTCACTGATTTTCAAAAAAGAACAGGCTTCCCACCCGAAAAGCGTCGTTCCAGCTCCCGCATCGAGAATTCGGTCAGGGTCGGTCGCCCGTCCGGGGCGCAGTAGGGCAAGTCGCAGCGGAAGAGGATCTCCAGCAGGCGCATGGCTTCCTGCGGCCGCGGCGACTCTGTCAGGGTCGCGCGGCGGGCGAGTGCCTTGGCCAGCAGCTCGAAGGCGAGACGGGCACCCGGGCTTTGGCCTGCGGCGAGGTCGTCGATGAGCCCGGTCAGGAAACTCCGGGCGTCGGAAAGCTGGAGGAATTCCGGCAGCGAGCCGATTCTTAAGGTGCCGGAGCCGAAGTCCTCGAGTTCGATTCCCGCCCGCGCGAATTCGTCGCGGTGCCGAAGTGCCAGTTCGCACTCGCGCGGGCCGGGCTCCAGCAGCACCGGGACCAGCAGGGCCTGGCTTGCGACACCGCAGCCGGCGGCATCGTGCAGCCACCTTTCGTAGAGGATCCGCTCGCGGGCGGCCCGCGGGTCCAGCAGCACCAGCCCGTCCTCGGATTCCAAAAGGGCGAAACGATCGTGCAGGCTGCCCAGATAGCGGAAAGGCACGGCTTTCTCAGGCGGCGCGGACGGCAGCACCGCAGCCGGCATTTCGAACTGCCGCTGGACCGGTAATGCGGCCGGCCAGATCCGCGGGGCGGGCATTTCCAGCACCGGGGCGGGCCGCGCGGCGGTCGCGACCACCGGCCGGCGGGCCGCCTCGGCACGGGCCAGGCCGTCGCGCACGGCGGCGGTGAGCACGTCTCGCAGCTCGTGAGGCCGGTGCAGCCGGATTTCGCGCTTGGCGGGGTGGACATTGACGTCAACCAGCGAAGGTTCGAGGTCGATCCATAGCCAGGCGCAGGGATGGAGCCCGTCCGACAAGGCACCGCGGAATCCCTCGGCGAGCCCACGCGAGATCGCGGAGTCCTCCACCGGCCGGCCGTTAAGGAAGACGCACTGGTGGCGGCGGCCTTTGCGGGCATGGGCGGCGGGCAGGATGAAGCCTTCGACGGCAATCCCATTGCCGTGGGTCAGCGGCAGCACCACCAGTTCGCTTCCCAGCTCGGTGCCGGTCATCCAGCGCACCCGGTCGTGGCGCGACATCCCACCGGGTAGGTCGAACACCTCGCGCTCGTCCTTTCGAAAGCGGAAGCGCACCGACGAAGCGGCCAGGGCATGAAGGCGCAGCTGATGCTCGATGTGCGCGGCTTCGGTCGTCTCGGCCCGCAGGAACTTCCGTCGCGCGGGGACATTGTAGAAAAGATCCTTCACCTCGACCGTCGTCCCCGGCGCGCAACCGGCTTCGCGGACATCCCGGATCACCCCGCCTTCGACCGCGATCTCGGTCCCGGCCATCTGATCCGGCTCGCGGGTGATCAGGCGAAAGCGGGACACACTGGCGATGCTCGGCACCGCTTCGCCGCGGAAGCCGAGCGTGCGGATGGTCGCGAGACCTGCGGAATCGGAAAGCTTGCTGGTGGCATGACGCTCGAGGCTGAGCAGGGCGTCGTCGCGCGACATCCCCGAGCCGTCGTCGATCACCCGCAGCAGCGCCGCGCCGCCGCGGCGGATCTCGACGAGGATCTCCCCCGCCCCGGCGTCGAGGCTGTTCTCGACCAGTTCCTTCACCGCGCTGGCCGGCCGCTCGACCACCTCCCCCGCCGCCACCTGGCTGGCGAGGATTTCCGGGAGGATGCGGATGCGCGGCACGAGGGGAAGGTGAAGTTCCAAGGGAAAAGTTCCAAGTGCCAAGGACGAGCACTTTTTTGGCTCGCCCCTCGCCCCCCCTGCCGTATCTGTCCCGCAGATGATTTCGATCACTGACAAAGCCGCGGGCGAGCTGAAGGCACTGCTGGGACGCAAGGGCGCCGGACCGGAACTCGGGCTGCGGCTCGCGGTCCGCAAGGGCGGCTGCGCAGGCTGGCAATATGTGATGGAAGTCGCCGCCGCGGAGGAAGGCGACACGGTGGTCGAAATTCCGGGCGGTCGGGTGATCGTCGCCGCTGACAGCAGCGGCAAGCTCGCCGGCTGCCGGCTGGATTACACGGACGACCTCTCCGACGCCGGCTTCCGCATCGACAACCCCAACGCCGCCCGTTCCTGCGGCTGCGGCACTTCGTTCGAAACCGCCACCGAACCCACGCCGGAGCCCGAGGACTGCGGCAAAAACTGATGCGCCGCGACAAGGAGCCCCCGCCGAAGAAGCGCTCGCCCGCCTACTACTGGTGGGCCTTGGCGAACGTGCTGGCACTGTGCCTGGCGGTGGTGAGTTGGCTGATGTGCCTGCATGTCTTCAAGCACCCGGAGATTCCGCGGAACTACGAGATCCTTCGTTGGCTAGGCCGCACCGCGCCACCGGTGCCGCTCGCTGAAATGGAGGCCCCGCCCGGCGAATCCGCCGATCCTCGCGCCTTCTACCGCCGCTACGCCGGCCTCTCGGAAGAAGAGCTCCAAAAGCTCAACGCGGCCTTGATGCGGAACTACTTGCTCAACCTCAAGGAGCCCAAGCTGATCCAATACGCCGAGGGCAACTACAAGGTGCAGCAGGTCCGGCGACTGGGTCCCGACGACGTCTTCCAGCCCGGCTTCGCGGTGAAAGCCCTGGCGATGATCGCGCCCGACGAATTCAGCGAGCCCGCGCCGTGGCCGGTGTTCATCGAATACCTCTTTCCCACCGATGACGCCCTGGCCGCCAGTTGGATCGCGCCCGGCGACCTGCTCGCGGTGTCGAAATTCCCGAACTGCGCGATGTTGATCCACGTCGCGAAGCTCGAAGGTGGCGATACCCCGGTGGTCTGCCTGACCGTCGCCCCGATCGCCTTCGGCAACTTCCAGGCGGGCAAAGACCGCCACTTCGCGCTGCAAGCGCCGACCGGCCTCAATCCCGCGGGACCATTGCCGGTGTTTCCGATCGAGCCGGAGAGCTAAAAAGGCTTACTTCCTCCGCTTCTTCAGCAGCGACGAACCGGTCATCTCCTTCGGCTTCGGCACACCGAGCAGGTCGAGCAGCGTCGGTGCGACATCGGCCAGGATGCCGTCCTTCACCTCGAACTTGTCGGCATCGGTGGCGACATAAACGAGGTGCACCAGGTTCGTCGTGTGCGCGGTGTTCGGCGAGCCGTCGGCATTGATCATGAACTCGCAATTGCCGTGGTCCGCGGTGATCAGAAGCTTGCCGCCGAGCCGCAGCGTTTCCTCGACCACCGCCTTCACGTCCGCGTCGATGACCTCGCAGGCCTTGATCGCCGCCTCGACCACGCCGGTGTGACCGACCATGTCGGGGTTGGCGAAGTTGAGGATGACCAGGTCGTAGTTTTTGAGCTGCTCGACCACCGTCGACGTGACCTGCGCCGCGCTCATCTGCGGCTTGAGGTCGTAGGTCGCCACGTCTTTGGGCGACGGGATGATGTAGCGGTCTTCGCCCTTGTAGGCCTTCTCGACGCCGCCGTTGAAGAAATACGTCACGTGCGGGTATTTCTCCGTCTCGGCGATCCGCATCTGGTTCTTGCCGGCCTTGGACACGGTTTCGCCGAGCACCATCTTCCGCTTGTCGGGCCCGAAGATGACGTCGCACTTATAGTTGGCGTCGTATTGGGTCAGCGTCACGTAGTGGACCTTCGGCCGGCGGCCGGCCTTGAAATGCTTGAACGGGCCTTCGGTCAAGAAGGCCTCCGAAAGCTGGCGCACACGGTCGGCGCGGAAATTGAAGAACAGGACGACATCGCCATCGCGGACCAGCTTCTTGCCCGGCGTTTCGAACACCATCGGCAGCAGGAACTCGTCGGTCTTGCTGTCCTCATAGGCCTCGGCCATCGCTTCGGACGGCAACACGCTCTTCGCCTCGCCGATGCCGTGGACGATCGCATCCCAGGCGAGCTTGGTGCGCTCCCAGCGCTTGTCGCGGTCCATCGCGTAGTAGCGGCCGGTGATGGTCGCGATCCGCGCCCCGGACTTCGCGATCTCGTCCTCGACCTTCGAGATGAATCCCGCGCCGCCGGTGGGCGAGGTGTCTCGTCCGTCGGTGATCGCGTGGACCATGATGTCATCGACCCCCGCCGCCTTGGCCATCGCGACCAGCGCGCAGAGGTGGTCTTGGTGCGAGTGGACGCCGCCATCGGACAGCAGGCCGAGGAAATGGAGACGCTTCCCTTTCGCTGCCGCCAGCGCCAGCGCCTTCTTGAAAGTCTTGTTCTTGGCCAGGCTGCCGTCCTCGATCGCCTTGTTGATGCGGGTCAGGTCCTGATAGACCACGCGGCCTGCGCCGAGGTTCAGGTGGCCGACCTCGGAATTCCCCATCTGGCCGTCCGGCAGGCCGACATCCAGACCCGACGCGCTGAGGAAGCCCTTGGGATACTGCTCCAGCATCACGTCGTGGAACGGGGTCTTGGCGAGCAAGGTGGCGTTGCCGTCCTTCTTCGCCGTCTTCTTCCCCCCGGGGTTCACACCCCAGCCGTCGCGAATGATAAGCACCACCGGTTTCTTGGCCATGACGGGCCGCGTTTAACGGCCCATCGCACCAGCGTCCAGCGGCGATTCCGCGTCATTTCGGCCACATGAAGAAAAGGTAGCCGCCATAGCAGGCGATCAGCCGCAGCCCTTCGGCCCGGTTGAGCCGCTTGCCGGTGAACAAAATTGGCAAAAGGATGACCGTGGCCCCGGTCATCATCCATAGGTCCAGAAGCTGCAATCCGGCGAACCGAACCGGGTAGATCGCGGCGCTGCCCCAGAACACAAACAGGAGATTGAAGAGATTGGAGCCAAGCACATTGCCGAGCACGATGTCCGACTAGCCGAGCATCGCCGCTTTGACCGAGACGAGGAGTTCCGCTCCTCCAAGAAGAATCAAGGCGAGGAGGATCAACAGGCTGGGAACAAGAATTGGCGAGAGAGAAGAACGGCAGGAAGAGCCTGACGAGAGGGGGATTTCGGTAGTTTCCCAATTTTCGCCCATCCCCCTCCCCGACCCTTTTCGCTGGCCAGCGGGTCCACGCCGTGCTTCCAAAGCGGCGCGGACAATCTGTTTCGCGACGATGAACAGCCCCTCCGCCGGCCACACCGGCCGCCAACCACGCATCGCTGCGGCGACCCTCGCGGCCCTTGGGATCGTCTTCGGCGACATCGGCACCAGCCCGCTTTACGCGTTCCGTGAGTGTTTTTCCCCTCACTCGGGATCGCCGCCTCCCCTCACGGCCTCGAACCTTGTCGGGGCAGCTTCGCTGATCATTTGGGCGCTGATCTTCGTGGTCTCGATCAAATACGTCCTGATCATCCTGAAACTCGACAACCGGGGGGAAGGCGGGATTCTGGCCCTCTCCGCCTTGATTCGCTCCGCATCCCGGCGGCTCGGCGGTAGGGATCCGAAATTCATCCTGCTCCTCGGGCTGGCTGGCGCGGCGCTGATTTATGCCGACGGCATGATCACCCCGACCATTTCGGTGCTCAGTGCCGTGGAAGGCCTTTCGGTCAGTACACCCGCCTTGGGGAAATACGTCGTCCCCCTGGCGCTGCTGGTGCTCACCGGCTTGTTCGCGATCCAGCGCCACGGCACCGGCAAGGTCGGCACTCTGTTCGGCCCCATCGTCTTGATCTGGTTCATCACCCTCGGCGCGCTCGGCCTGCGCGGGATCATCGCTCATCCGGAAATTCTCGGTGCGGTCAGTCCGATGGCCGGGATCAATTTCCTGATCCGCGAGTGGACCCACGCCTTCCCGCTGCTTGCGGCGGTCTTCCTCGCCGTCACCGGCGGCGAGGCGCTCTACACCGACCTCGGCCACTTCGGCACCCGGCCGATCCGCTGCGGCTGGTTCGCGGTGGTCTTCCCCGGTCTGGTGCTGAACTACCTCGGCCAGGCCGCGCTGCTGAGCCACGATCCCTCAGCTCTCCGCTCCCCCTTCTTCCTGCTGGCCCCGGCATCGCTGCTCCTGCCGCTCACCGTCCTCGCCACCGCCGCCGCCGCCATCGCCAGCCAGGCCTTGATTTCCGGCGCCTTCTCGCTCACCACCCAGGCAGTCCAGCTCGGCTGCCTGCCGCGAATTCGCATCCGCTACACTTCGGAGCACTCGATCGGTCAGGTCTACGTCCCCGCCGTCAACCGCTTCCTCTTCGTCTCCTGCATCATCCTCGTCCTCTCGTTCAAAAGCTCGGCCGCCTTGGCAAGCGCCTACGGGATCGCCATCGTGCTGACGATGACCATCACCTCGTTCCTCTTCTACTCGGCCTCCCGCACCACGTGGGGCTGGTCGAAGCTCAAGGCCGGCAGTCTGATGGCCCTCTTCCTCGCGATCGAGCTGCCCTTCCTCGCCGCCAATTCCCTCAAGATCGTCCACGGCGGCTGGCTGCCCCTCACCGTCGCCGGCACCGCCATGCTCCTGATGATGACCTGGGTTTGGGGACGCGCGCGCCTCTACGCCCGACTTTCCCATGAGTCCCTGCCAATCGAAGCGCTGCTGAGCGACATCGAGCGCGGCAGCATCCACCGGGTCTCCGGCACCGCTGTCTATATGAGTGGTCGCGGCGACACCGTGCCGACCGCCCTACTGCACAATCTCAAGCACAACCAAGTTCTGCACGAAAAGGTCGTGCTCCTCCACGTTCACACCCTCGACCAGCCGTATGCCGACGCCACCGACTGGGCCGCGCACACTGACCTCGGCGGCGGCCTGCACCGGGTCAGCCTGAATTTCGGGTTCGCCGAAACGCCCGACGTCCCCGAAGCCCTCAAAACCCGCCTGCCGGAAGCCGTCCGCTTCAACCCCGGCAAGGCGACCTACATCCTCGGCCGCGAAACCTACGGCGTCGGCAAAAACGCCAGCGCCCTCGACCGCATCCGGCTGGTCGTCTTCGCCGCCATGGCCCGCAATGCCTCGCCCGCCACCGCCTACTTCCGCCTACCGCCAGGCCGCGTCGTCGAGCTCGGTGCGCAGATCACGCTGTAAATCTGGAAGGCAGGATAACGACAACGAAACCGCCGAAACTCCGCGAAAATCAAGGCAAGGTGAAAATGGGTCCGGACACCCGCGGGATGAATCGCGCCATTCACACGACTCTCTGAAATTTCGTCTATTTCGTCCCTTTCGTTGTTCCCATCTTGGTTTTCAGGGCAGCCCCGGCGGCACCTTTTGATCGACCGCCGCTTTCAGCCATACTCCACCGACTCCAAAAACAAGCCGTCCGGCGGCGCGCAGTACGGGCTCTTCCCCAGCGCCAACCCCGGGGCCTGATCGAGCAAGGCCGCCACCTGGTCCACCCGCAGGCGACCCTGCGCCGCCTGCACCGCGGCCCCGGTCATCAGCCGCACCATCTTGTAAAGGAAGCCCTCCCCGCGGTAGCGCAGCCGCCAGCCCCAGCCGATCTCTTCCAGATCGACCCGCGTCACCGTCCGCACGAAGCTGGTCTCCTCCGTCTCGTATCCCCGCCGCGCGCCAAAGGCCTCGAAGTCGTGCCGCCCCTCGAACACCGCCATCGCCTCGCGCAGCGTGTAGGGATCAAGCTGCCGCGGCAGATGCCAGGCCCGCCCCGCGCGGAACGGCGACATCACCGGCTCTGTCGATAAGTCGTAGCGGTAAGTCTTCCCCTTCGCCGAGTAGCGCGCATGAAAATCATCCGCCACCTCCTCGCACGCCATCACCCGCACCGCTGCCGGAAGCTTCGTATTCAGCGCCGGCACCCAGTTGAAGGGATTCATAGAGTTCCCCTCCGGCACGTCGAAATGCGCCACCTGGGCCAGCGCATGCACCCCCGCATCCGTCCGGCCCGACCCGTGGATCCGCACCGGCTGCTTGGCAGTTTCCGCGATCGCCTTCTCGATGAAATCCTGCACCGTGTTCCCCCCGTTCTGGGCCTGCCAGCCGGCCAGCCCCGCCCCGTCGTAAGCGATCGTCAATTTCAAGCGCACCGCCGCAGCCTGCCTCCCCGGCCCCGCGGGTCAATCGCCGACCGAAAAGGCAGGGTCGGACGCCCTCGGCCGACCGGCATGGTACCCGGCAGCCCGCCACACCCCGCGTTTCGCACCAACCCACCCGTCGCACCGCAGCCGACCTCCGCCCGCCTCTCCACCAACCATCCTTGCCCCCGCCCCCGCCATCCCCTAACAACCCTGACGTGACCGAAGCCCGCGCCGCCGCCGTGTCGCTCGCCCGCCGCCTGAAGGAGGCCGGGCACGTCGCGCTGTTCGCCGGCGGCTGCGTCCGCGACCGCCTGCTCGGCAAGACCCCGAAGGACTACGACATCGCCACCTCCGCCACCCCGGGCCAGGTGATGCGAATCTTCCCCGGCTCCAACGAGGTCGGTGCTCACTTCGGCGTGGTCATCGCAAAATTAGATGGCCACCACGTCGAAATCGCCACCTTCCGCACCGACGGCTCCTACCACGACGGCCGACGCCCCGCCACCGTCACCTTTTCCACCCCGGAAGAAGACGCCCAGCGCCGCGACTTTACCATCAACGGCCTCTTTGAAGACCCCGCAAGCGGCGAGCTGATCGACCACGTCGGCGGCCGCGCCGACCTCAACGCGCGAATCCTCCGGGCGATCGGCACCCCCGCCGACCGCTTTGCGGAAGACTCCCTGCGCCTGCTCCGCGCCGTCCGCTTCGCCGTAACCCTCGGCTTCGACATCGACCCCGCCACCTGGGCCGCGATGGTCCAGCACGCCGACGGCCTCGCCCGCATCTCCCCGGAGCGGATCCGCGAGGAATTCTCGCGGATCCTCGTCCTCCCGGACCGCGCCCGCGGCCTCGGGCTGCTCCTCGACTCCGGCCTGATCCGCCATTTCCTGCCGGAAGTCCTGCCGCTCATCGGCTGCGAACAACCGCCCGAATGGCACCCCGAGGGCGATGTCTATACCCACACTCGGATCATGCTGGAGATGCTCGGCGACCACGCCCCGCTGGAACTCTGCCTGGCCGTGCTGCTGCACGATATCGCCAAGCCACCGACCCGGACTTTCGACGCCGAAGCCGGCCGCATCCGCTTCAACGGCCACGACGCCCTCGGCGCGACCATGGCCGGGGACATCCTGCGCCGCCTGCGCTACTCGAACGACGTCATCGAGTCCGTGAGCTTCATCGTCTCACGCCACATGCAATTCATGCACGTCCAGCAGATGCGGGTCTCCAAGCTCAAGCGCTTCATGGCCGCCCCCACCTTCCCGCTGGAAATCGAGCTCCACCGCGTCGATTGCGGCTCCTCGAACGGCTTCACCGACAACCTCGACTTCGTCCTCGCCAAGCGCGACGAATTCTCTGCCGCCCCCTTGATTCCCCCGCCCCTCGTCACCGGCCGCGACCTCATCGCCCTCGGCCAATCCCCCGGCCCGCGCTTCAAGGAACTCCTCGAAAACGTCCAGACCGAGCAACTCGAAGGCCGCCTGACCGACCGCGGCACCGCGCTGGCCTGGGTGAAAGAGCGGATCTGATGGATGCCGCAAGCCCCGCCGGACGATCACCATCGCCAGCCGAAGGTCTTCATCAAAAAACCGGCTGCAACCCAAGCGGCTCCAGCCGGCAGTTGGGAATTGAAGATGGTCGCGGAGGTCAGGGTTTTGGGCCATCGGCCGTACACTTCGCGTCTCTACCCGAAGACGCTCTTCCTCAACTGGCGGAAATTGAAGAGCCGGTCATTCGCGCAATCTCCCGCAAGTCCCCGCATCGGCCGCGCGCCATCCTTGCGCTTCGGCCCGAAGCGGTCGCGGAAGGCGGCGAACATTTCTTCCACGAACGCTTTCCCGCCGATGACCGCGCCGTCGCTGAAGTAGCGGACTCTGCAGCGGAGGTAATCGGCCTCGGAGAGTTTGCCGCCCTGTTTGAGCACTTCGAGCGCCTTGTCGCGCGGGATCCGGTCGCGGTAGAGGGTGGCCATTTCTCCTTTCAATGCCTCCGCCGTTTGACGCGCCTCGCTTTCCGGGATGCCAAAGAGGTGGCAGCGCCAGCGGCGCAATGATTCCGTGGTCTTCAAGCTGCCGGCCGCCTCCGGCCGCATGCCACCGTGGGGATTGAGCGAGGCGAGAAATCCCACTGCATCCCGCGCTTCCTTGCCGCCCGCCACCGCGTCGGCATAACCGCACCAACGGTAATCCTTCGGATCGTCGCAAATCTTTGCGCGGACGGGATTGAGGTCGATGTAGGCGGCCATCGCCCGCAGCGCCTGGCCTTTCCCTTCCACCAGCACCGAGCGGAAGCGATCTTCCCACAGCGTCCCGCGGCGGGCGTGCTTGCCGTTGAACCACTGACTGAAGCGCTGCTTCAGCACCTTCATGAAGGCGCTGACGTCCCACATTCGACCGAACCACCGCTCCCGTAGCTCCTCGGCCGCCGACGCGTTGCCTTGCTTCCGGTGGAGTTCGAGTTGCCATTCCAAGTCATTCGCCAGCTTGTCGCCGAGGCAGGAGCGGACCTTCGCCACCAGGCCGATGTCATCGGGCAACCCCGCCGCGCCCGGCCGCTGTGGAACTTCCACCAGGATGTGGAAGTGATTGGACATGATACAGTAAGAGATCACGCGCAGCCCGCCGAAGCGCTCGTAGAGCCGCATGTATTCCACCAGCTTGTCCTTCTCTTCCTCACCGAGGACGAAGTCGCGATTCACCACCCGCGACACGCAGTGGTAAAATGCGACAGGCAAGAAAGCGGGAGCTTTGAGTCGTGGTCGGCGCACGGGAGGAGAATGGGAAGGTCCGGGTTCTAGCGCAAGCTTCTTCTCAAAGGGACAGGCAAACTTATAGGCAAACTGGCAAACCTATAGGCAAACTTATAGTCTTCCCCCCGGAACAAAAGCCGGAATTGCCACCTCGCATCCACCTTGCCTTTCATCGCACCTCTTCAGTGGCACTTCATTCGCCCTTCCGTCCAAGCCGACTGAAGATCGGCGTCCTCCTTCGCTGAAGCTACCGAGGACAGGCGCCCTACCATCCACCATCCACCATCCACCATCCACCATCCACCATCCACCATCCACCATCTACGATCCGCCACCCCCTCTCCCCCAAATGACGCCCCCGCCGCGATTCCACACTTTCCTTCCCGCCGCTCCCCGCTCACCCTCCGCCGCGTGAGCTATCAGGTCTTCGCCCGGAAATACCGCCCGAAAACCTTCGACGACGTCCTGGGTCAGGATCACGTCGTGAGGACGTTGAAAAATGCCATCGCCCAGAAGCGGTTGGCACACGCCTACCTGTTCGTCGGTCCACGCGGCACCGGCAAGACCACCACCGCCCGCATCTTGGCCAAGGCCTTCAATTGCACGAATGGACCCAAGGCCGACTTCGACCCCGACGAGGACATCTGCGTAGAAATTGCCGAAGGCCGCTCGCTCGACGTGCTGGAGATCGACGGCGCGTCGAACAACGGCGTCGAACAGGTCCGCGAACTCCGCGATTCAGCCCGCTTCGCACCGGCCCGCGGCCAGTTCAAGATCTACTACATCGACGAGGTCCACATGCTCTCGCCAAACGCCTTCAACGCTTTGTTGAAGATCCTCGAGGAACCGCCGGACCATGTGAAGTTCATCTTCGCCACCACCGAGGTGCAAAAGATCCTGCCCACGGTCCTGTCCCGCTGCCAGCGCTTCGACCTTCGCCCGATTCCCTCGGAGATCATTGCAGCCCACCTCCTGCACATCGCGAAAGAGGAGAGCATTAACCTCCACGAATCCGCCGCCTGGGCCATCGCCAAGGGTGCCGACGGCGGAATGCGCGACGCCCAGTCGATGCTCGACCAGCTCGTCGCCTTCTGCGGCGAGACCATCACCGAGGCGAACGTCCTCGATGTCTTCGGCTTCACCTCCCGCGAGACCGTCGCCACCGTCATCGGCAGCCTGCTTGCCCGCGACACTCCGACCGCCCTGACCACCGTCCAACGCGAGGCCGAAGCCGGCCGCGACCTGTCGCAACTGCTCAACGAACTGATCAGCTCGGTCCGCGCCCTGCTGGTTGCAAAGCTCGACTCCACCAGCGGTGGCGACGGCATCCCGGCCGAAACCTGGGCCGCCCTCCGCGCCGCGGCCGACAACTACCCGCCGGAGCGCCTGCTTTCGGTCATCGATGTCTTCGCCGAGACCGAAGCCCGCATGAAGTGGGCTTCCAACAAGCGCCTCCACCTCGAGATCGGCCTGATCAAGGCGGTGCAGACCCTCGGCGAAGTCCGGCTTTCCGATGTCATCAAGGTCCTCGCCGGCGCCTCGGAATACCTCAATTCCCCGGTCACTTACGCCGCCGCAGCGGCCCCGGCGCCCGCCGCCCTCCCGGCTCCTGTCGCCGTCGCGCCCGAACCGGCACC
>NEUO01000052.1 GCA_002304315.1 Verrucomicrobiia bacterium Tous-C4TDCM | reverse complement strand
AGCGGCTGGTGAAGGGCGGCGTGGGCGCGGAGGCGTTCGGCAGGATCCTTGAGCTTGGCGAAGGCGGAGACGCCGGAGAACCATTTTCCTCCTAGTCCGCCCAAGCGGCGGTGCGGGGCGCGGGCGGCGGCCTTTCCCTCCGGGGTGGCGGCGGCGTCTTCGGTGGCGTTCCACTGGTCGATCAGCGCCTTGATGTCGCCTTGGAAGACTTCGGCGAGGTAGTGGTGGCCGTAGAATTCGTTTTCATTGGCGATGCCGGAAAAGGTCTGGATGGCGGAGTCGACGGACATGGGGTGGAAAGGATGAAGGGGAACTATGAGGGTTGCCTGAGTGAGCCAGCAATGACATCGAGATACGCCGCACCGTCGAGAGGATCACCGGGCTCCTGGCGGTTGACCAGAAATTCGGTTCCTCCTGCCATTTCAGCCACGAAATCGGCACCTTCCAGCAATCGGAGAAACTCGGGCTCCAGGTCAGTGGCTGGAATCCAGAGGGAGAAACCGGTGTCGTCTTGGTGCTGGCAGTGGAGCTGGAGGGTGCGTTTCTTCGCGCTGAATTCGATCTCGAAAACGAGATGGGGGCTATTCTCCAAGCCGGTGTCGTCCGCGAGCCGGATGAACTCCAACGGCGCGAAGCGAGAGCGGTTTGTTTGGAGCGACTCCTGTTCCCTTAGATGAAACGTGAAGAGTTCTGCGTAGGCTGCACGGCGTTGCTTGGCGCTGAGGAGAAAAACGCGGGCAGGCTTCCCCCACCTTTCCTCGTAACGAATTAGCCGTTGTTCGCAGTAGTCCCAAGCCAAGGGGAGTGAGCAAAGCACGTTGCGCCATGGCTCGGCGGTGGGGGTCGTGGCGATGTCTTCCAAGTGTTCAGTAGCCATGCGATCCCAGAGCGCTTGGAGGTGTTTTCGCCTAGCGTCGTTGTCGCGCAGCAGGCGTTTCCAACTGGTCTGTTTCCAGGCGGGCGCGCTGCCAATGTCGTCATTTAGAAACGACCAAATGAAGTGGCCGGCTTTCCCGAGGAAGTCGATGTTTGCGAGGAAAGCACGTTCCCAGAGGAAGCCCGGCTTCGCCTTAAATCCGCGTTCATCAAACATCTCATTGGCGTCGTCGAGATAGGCGAGGAACTTCCGTTGGCGGTCGGCATGGTCTTGGGATGTCCAGGATCCAATCTCCCCGGCGTGCGCTCCGGAGAACTCCAGCAGGAAGTCGATCTGGCCACGGAAGTATCCGTGGTCCTCGGCCTTCTCAATTAGAGGGGCCCATCCGGCTGTCTGGATTAGCATAGCCTTGCACCGCTCTTCATCCAACTGCTGCTCATTGATCCCAGTCAGCCTACCGGTGAATGTGGAGAGGAATGGATGAATATCCCAACTCCCTTCCAGGAGCTGATCCAAGCCGGCGAGCACTTGTCTGAATCGTTCAGCCCTGACTTCGCTGTTGGTGATCAGATTTCGTGTCACTCGCATCCAGTCGTTGAAGCGTTCTTGCTTTGAAGCGTCGAGTTCCGGGCCGTGGCGGGTGACGAACCGGACACAGGCGGCGAATTGCAAGTAGTCGGTGAGATCAGGATTCCCTTTGTGACGAACGACACGATCCAAGAGGCCGCCGGAGCTAAACCATTGGTTGCCGAAAATGTCGGAATCCTGCCCAGTGTAGTTTCCGGTGAGCGCTTCCAGCACATGAACCAAGTGCACCGTGAAGGCCGCTCCTATCCATTCTCCGCTCTCGAAATCGTCGTAGTCCGGCTCTCCCTGACTCAGTAAAATGACGGCAGCGTCCTCCTTCACCTCATCATTGTTCCGGGGCGGTAGTGAGGCCAAGGCCACAGCTCTGAACAGATTGATGAAGGCAGCATCAACGGAACCGGTTTCCGCGCATGTGGATTCCTTGGGCCCGTAGCGGCTCCAGATGAAGTCGAGCCATTTGCCGTCGATATGCTTCGAAAAGTCCTTGGCGTTGGGAACAGGGTGTCCAGAGAGGTGCTTCTCGTAACGCGCTTTGAAAGTTTCGAAGGTGGAGAGCGGCCGCCCGCGGGCGTTCATGCGCAGGTAGAGATCGTCATGAAGGCTGGCCGCATGGAGATCGAGAACTTGGAAGGTGATCCGGTCGCCGTTCACGAGTTGCTCATAGCCCGATTGAGGAGCGTCCTTGAACTGCTCGTGAATGGCATCAAGCATCACAAGTGTGCCTGCGACACTGGGATCGAGATCCCAAATCGAGCGGAACCAGAATTGCTCGCGGATCCAGTCCTGGGGCTTCTTTTTTTCGCAGTCAATGGGCTCCGGCGCGTGCTCAACGAGTGCACTGAAGAACGAGCGGCCCCCGGGTCGGACCTGGTAAGTGAGCTTGGAAAGTCCCGATCCGGACTGGAAAGTTTTGCGGAACTCGTCCAGTCGGCCATCGCGGGCGGCGAGATACCAATGCAGTAGGAAGAGAGTGGTGAGGCGCTGCTGGCCATCCAGCGGGCAGAAGGCGTCAACGCCATCCTCGTCCTGCTTGATCCCGTAGACGAAGTCGAGGTGGAGAGTTTTCTTGCCGTCCAGCGCCTTCTTGATGTCTGTTAGAAAGCGATTCCTAGAACTCTCCCACGACGCGCGGCCCTGCGCGTAGTCGCGCTGGATCATTGGAATCCGGATGCCGCCGGTGTAACCCCCAACCAGCTTGGGCAAGGTATACTCCCCGATGACGGATTTCGTGCCTCCAGAGGAAGCTGCTAGGTTTGTGAATTCGGCGTTCATGTAGCGCGTTCCATCTTCTCGCCAAAGAAGTTTTCCAAGGCAGCTCGGATCGCCCCTTGGTGTGAGGTTCCGTCTTTTTCGATGTCCCACCGGCGAAGATTTCCGGGATTCTCGCTGAAGACTTTGAGGAATAGATCGCGGGTGCAGGGCAGGATGAATGTGCCATCACGCTCCGCCTTTAGGATTGCGCTGCGTTTCACCGCGAAAGGGGCATTCCCGTAGCCTCTGTTGGTGGACTCGTCGAGCAGGGTAAGATTGCCGATACCTTGCGAACCCTGCGCATTCTTTGACTCCCCAAAGAAGCCGGTGACTTCATTGTGGAGGACGTCAAAGCTCACGGCCTCAGGATGATCCCCGGTGAACGCGTTGATTGACCGGACCAAGGGATGCTCCGGATTCTCCCGTTGAATCTCGTCCACACAGCAGTTGAGCCAGCCTTTTTGATGCGCTCTCTTGCTCAAATCCTGTCCGGCTTGAGAGTGGACGTGTTCGAGGTCCCACTTGCCGGCGTGGTAATAGTGGAACGGGAAACGCATGGCGACGCCCTGCGTGCGAAGCAACGTGGCGATATTGAAGAGAGCCAGGCTTGGCCGGATCAGTTTCGGATTCTCCAGGTAATCGAGCCCATCGATCAGATCGCTGATAGCTTTGCCATCGCCGACAAGCAGTTTGCGGATCTCAGCTCGAAGGCCGGCGGCAAACTTCGGTTTTGTGGTGCCCTTGGCATCTTCCAAGAGCTTATTGAGAGTCTCGATCGATTTCCCCTCCAAGATTGTGGTGCGATAGCCGACGAGGTGGAAGAGTTCAGGATTGCGGTACCATTCCTCCAGTTGTTCGAAGCAGGCCACGATTTCCTGCCAGACCTGGTAAGGCCTTTCGGCGCGTTCTCCGAGGAGCCTCGCCTGATAGTGGTCGAAAAGGCCCCGCTCGGCGCTCCTTGATGCAGACGGAACACTCAGCTCGAACAGCAAGCTAATGCGCCCGCTGTCCGGTGGATCTTGGTTGGAGAGAAAGGCCCAGAAATCGGGTTCTTGCAGAGCGGTTTCGATGCGGTCCCATTCCAGCGCCAGACGATGCTGGAAGGCACCGGCGGCAAGCCTGCCTGCTTCCGGGTTCCGCAAAAAGAGGGCGCGGATCAGCTCCACGTCCGCAAGTGGGATCTTTCCGACATTCAGCCTGGTAAAGGCCGAGACTGCGTCATCGTCGGGATCGAGCTCATACCAGATGAAGCGCACGTTGCGGCCATTGGGATCCACGTCGGCCAGCAATTCCCGGAATAGGTCCTTTTCGGTTTCGTTGCCCTCGAACCATGTCTGGATCGCCTGGTAGGCGTAATAAATGTGGTGGAAGTCGATGTTTTCCGCCTTACGGTCTTCGGCGGGTGAATTCAGAAAATCCTTGGAGTGGTTCCGGGTTTCGTAACTCAGATCGTAAACTGAGCGATCATCGAGGAACTTCCATAGGAGGAATAGAGTGGTTAGTCGCTGCTGGCCATCCACCACCTCCCATGCCCTGTCATCAGCCTTTCCTTTCTTCACTACCAGCGGCTGGAGGCAGTAGAAGGGGCTGCCGTTCTCGCCATCGTCCAGAAACTCTTTCAGGTCGCGGAGGAGCTTGGCGACATCGCCCTGAGTCCAGCGATAGCCTCGTTGGTAGGCCGGAATCCGGAACGCAACTTCCTTGCCCGCTACGGAGACAGGTAGGTTGCCGATAGGGATTGTTTCGATGGTGGGTGGCATGTGGGCGGTGAGCGAGAGCGGCTTGAACGATTATCACTTGATCGCCGCAGCGAGCACTTGGATGAAGGGCTCTGGCTCAGTGGTCATGGTGTCGCGAACCCAGTCGCGGTATTCGTCGAACACCTTGCGGATGTGCTGGGTGCGCTGCTCGCGCTGGCCGCGCTTGAGGTTTTCAGCCAGGCCGGACTTGGCGAAGCGGAGTTCGAGCTGCTCTTCCTGGTGGCCTTGGAGCCGGGCGAGGTCGGCGAGGGTTTTTTCCAGCCGCGCGTTCATGTCGGCGGCGAAGGTTTTCTGGCGATCGACCATGAAGCGCCTCATGGCGGTGACGGCGGCGGGGAGATTCTGCTGGAGGGTGGTGGTGTCGATGGTCTTGCCGCTGTTGGCGAGTTTGCCGGCCTGGAGACCAGAGCGGGCCGCGAAGTCGGGGAAGGCTTCGAGGTCCCATTTTCCCGCACGGTGTACCGCCACGCGCCACTCGATAAGGAGCGGCTGGCCTTTCCTGTTCGGGATGAGGCTGTGTAGGATGAAGGCCTGCTCGCCGTCCGCCAGATCGGGAAGGCGGATAACCGGCGCGCGGTGGCGTCCGAAGGCGGTGAGCACGCGCTCGGCGAGCCATTCCATGATGGGATGCTGTGGCCAGAGGTAATGGAGGGCTGGCCAACTGTATTCCTCCAGCTTCGCCTGGCGGGCGCGCTCGATGGCGTCGGCCATGGCCAGATTGCTGGCGGTGAGGGTGTAGCGGTGGTCCTTGTTACGAGCCTCGGCGGGCATGCCAAACTTGAGCCGGCCCTGAAGATCGGGCGGCGCGGTGAGGGTGACGGTGCGTGCTTCGTCATCGACCGAGAACTGGGCGATAGGATCCGGGATGGAGAGCTGCTGGAGGGCGGTCTTGGCGAAGGCGTAGTCGCTCCCCGAGCGATCATCGCCGAAGAGCGAGTGCGGCTCGGCGATGAAGGTGGTGCTGAGGGGCGGCTTCTTGTCCTGCTTGTCTTCACTGCCGCCGGCGAAGAGTGACATGAGCCACTCACCCTCGCCTTCGCCGCCCGCGGCGGGTGGGTCGTCGGAGCGGGATGCGTTCTCATCGAGTTCCTGCTCGAATGCTTCCGGCGCGACGTGGGCCGCCATGGCCTCCTCGACCTTGGCGGCTTCCTTGTCCGGATCGTAGACGTGAAGGAAGGAGGCAGGGTCGCCGAGGTTCTTGTTGGCCTGCTCGTCCTTGGTCTGGAGGATTTCGAGGATCCGGAGGTCGCCCTTGATGCGCTCTACGGTCGTTTCCGTGAACAGGTAGGTGATGCGCGGCTGCTGGCGCTGGCCGTATCGATCCACCCGGCCGTTGCGCTGCTGGAAAACCATGAGTGACCACGGCAGGTCGAAGTGGACGAGGCGATGGCAGAAGTAGTGGAGGTTCAGGCCTTCGGAGGCGACGTCCGAACAGAGAAGGACACGCATGGCATCGTCCCTGCGGCCGAAGCGCTCGACGATGTCCTGCTGCTCGGTGTCCGACATGCCGCCGTGCAGGATGGTGAACTGGTCATCCTTCATGCCGAGCACGCCGGGCAGGTGCTGGCGAAGCCATTCGAGCGTCTCGATGCGCTCGGAGAAGACGACGAGGCGGTCGGCGGGGTCGGATGGTTTCCAAGCGTAGCCGGAATCGCGGAGCTGTGTGACGAACCGCTGGAACTTCGAGAAGCGGGTCGCGTCGATCTTCTCCAGGGCCTCGGCGAACGCTTGGAGTGAGGTGATCTCCGTCTGCTCTTCTGGATTGGGTCCGCCTTCTTTGGCTTCCAACAGACGGATCCGCCGCCGGGTGGAGTCGAGGGCGGCAGCCGGGCTGGAGAAGACCGCTTTCTGCATGCCGACTCGCTGCAGCTCCTGCTGACGACCGGCTTGCCGCTTGCCCTGCTGGGTGAAGGGAATGGCTAGCAGGGCCTCGTAGGCGGCTTCCTCCTCCGGGCTGGCGGGGTGGCGAAGCTGCTCGGTAATCCGCTCCATGAACTCCTCCGCCACCTGATCGCGGATGTCCTTCTTGAATCGGCGGATGACGAGGCCCTTGTCCTGGAAGTCGTCGGGCGAGTAGTCGTCCGGATCGCTGATGGCGGTAGGGTCCAGCAAGCTCATGAGGGAGGCGAAGCTACGCGCCGAGCCGTCGTGCGGGGTGGCGGAGAGCAGCATCAGGGTGTCCGACCGCGAAGACAGCATGCGGGCCAGCCGGGCGCGGCGCGACAACCCGGACTCGCCGGATCGGGCGGCGACGTTGTGGCACTCGTCGATGATGATGATGTCCCACCAGGCGTTCTCCAGGTAGTTCCGGTACTCGAGGTTGTTCTTGAGGGTGTCGATCGAGATGATCGAGCGGTCGTAGTAGTTGAAAGGGTTGTGGTTGCTGGGGATCTGGTTGCGCACCCGCTGAAGGCCCACGGAGTCCAGGCGGACCAGCGGGATGGAGAAACGGCTCCAGAATTCCTTCTGGAACTGGGTGAGCATGCTCTTGAGTGTGATGACGAGGATCCGCTGGCCGCGGCCGCGCTGGATCAGCTCGGAGGCGAGGATGCCGGCTTCGAGGGTTTTCCCGAGGCCCACGGCGTCTGCGATGAGGATGCGCTGCCGGGGCTGACGCAGCGCCTGAAGGGCGGGGTCGAGTTGGTAGGGGGTGAGGTTCATCACCCCCCGGTGGCCGAGGTGGATGTTGTCGTCGTTCGGGGTGCTCTGGCGGAGCTTCGCTTCCAGATAGAGGAAGGTGCTGTTGAAGTGGGAGCTGCCATCGGCCACAAGCTGCGTTTTAGCCGGGTCGAGAACGATGATCTGGTCGTCGCCCTCCAGCTTGGTGAGGAAAAGGGAGGATCGTCCCCGGACAAGATCCGACACGCCGTCGCAGTTGAGCAGGTAGCCGCCATCGGAGGAGGGGTCGACTCGACGAACGAGCCACTCTTCGTCACGGACTAGGACGCGGGCACCGGGGGCGAAGGTGAGCATGGATGGTGTGGATGGGCAGGGTGGAGACGAGGTGGAAGGACTTTGAGCCGAGGGTTCCAGTCGTTAGGCACCGACGTTGGCCGTTGAGTAAATGCCCACCGCATAGCCTCCGTGGAACTTGGAGGAGCGCTCGGGGCTAGGACCGGACGGGATGCGGGAAGTGGCGGCGTTCATGGGGGAGGAAGCTGATCGTCGAATGAGTTACACGCAGCCTGCTAGGCCGCTTGAGATGGGACAAGCTTCGTGTCGGGTCACCTTGGTCCAGAACGGTTCAATCGGGCGTGTGCGGGCATCTGGATTGTTGGAACAGGGCCGTGCATGTGCGGGGCTGAGATCCCAAGTCGAACCGGAGGGGTAGGACAAAGACGGGCACCGCAGGTAAAATTCCGGGTCGATGCTGAGCTGTCCGCTTCGGACCATCAAGCAGGCCGCGACCGGCCGATTACCTCGTCCAACAGGCTCCGCAGAGACCGGACGGTCGTGGAAACTGTTGTTTCCAAAAACGACAAATCCGGCCACCGCGAAAGTGGCCGGAAAATGGCCGGAAACCATACCGCCGGCGCGGCCACCATTTGCAACTCCTTGAAAAAGAGTGGTGCTCGAGGGGGGACTCGAACCCCCACGGATTACTCCACTAGATCCTTAGTCTAGCGCGTCTACCAATTCCGCCACCCGAGCACATGGTGTTTGGTGGGCCGCGGATTTAGGGAGGAGGGGGCGGGTTGGCAAGAGAATCTTTGGCGGACGATGATTTCTTTCCCGGCATGCTTCCCGCTTGCATCCGGGCACCCGGCGGAAAGCATCACCGCAAGCTTCATGGATTCCATTCGCGCCGACTCCCTCATCAAACAATTCGGCAAGGTGCAGGCCCTCGACGGGGTGAGCGTCGAAGTCGCCGCCGGGGAACTTTTCTTCCTGCTGGGTGCTTCCGGCTGCGGCAAGACGACGCTGCTCCGCTGCATCGCCGGCTTGGAAACGCCGACCTCGGGGACCATTCATTTCGGCGAACGCGACGTGACCCAGCTCCCTCCGCACAAGCGCGAAGCGGCGATGGTATTCCAGAGCTACGCGCTGTGGCCGCACTTGAGCGTGGAACGGAACGTGGCCTTCGGTCTGGAAGAGCGGAAGGTCGCGAAGGACGAGATCCGCAAGCGGGTGGGCGAGGCGCTGGAACTGGTGCACCTCGCCGGCCTGGGCGACCGCGGGATAGACCAACTCTCCGGCGGCCAGCAGCAGCGGGTCGCGCTGGCCCGGGCACTGGTGGTCCGGCCGAAATGCCTGCTGCTCGATGAACCGCTCTCGAATCTCGATGCCAAGCTGCGGATCGAGATGCGCCGCGAAATCCGCCGCATCGTCAAGGAGGGCGGCTTGACCGGGGTGTACGTCACGCACGACCAAGAAGAGGCGCTTTCGATGGCCGACCGGATGGCGGTGCTCAACCGCGGCCGGATCGAGCAGCTCGGCACGGCGGAGGAGGTCTATCGGAATCCCCACACCGCGTTCGTTTCCGGCTTCATCGGCGAGACGAACCTGATCAAAGGCCGGACGATCGAGGTGCGCGGCGAGTTCGTGATGGTGGACACCGCCGGTGGCCCGCTGGTCGGGCGGGTGACGAAGCCCGACTGGACGCCCGGCCCCGGTGCGGAAGTGCTGCTTTCGATCCGCCCCGAGGCCTGGCGGCTGGACACCGGCGGCGGCGAGAACGGCGTCACCGGCAAGATCATCGAACGCAGCTACCTCGGTCAGCGGATCCAATATGTGGTGGAGACCGCCGCCGGCCCGCAGCAGGTGGTGGAGCTCAATCCGCTGCTGGTCCGCGATCCGGGCGAGCAGGTGGTGAAGCTTTCCGCCCGCCATGCCGATGTCGCCGTGCTCGAAGCCTGAGTGAGCTGCCATGCGCCGATTCCTTCCCATCCTTCTGCTGCTCGTCGCTGTGATCGCCGCGCCGATCCTGATGCGCCGCAGTTCCGATCTGGCCGACTCCGGGCAAGGCCAGGACCGGCTGGTGATCATCACGCCGCACAACGAGACCATCCGTTCGGAATTCGGCGAAGCCTTCGCGCGGCATTGGAAAGACAAGACGGGTCGCACCCTCAATATCGACTGGCGGATTCCCGGCGGCACCTCGGACATCCGGCGGGTGCTCGACAGCTCGTTCAAGGCGGCCGACGACCTCGGCAGCCCGGGAGTGGGAATCGATATCTTCTTCGGCGGCGGCGAGCCCGATTTCAAGCTGCAGGCCGAGAAGGGTCGCTTCGTCGAACTGGAGGTTTTCACCCGCCATCCGGAGTGGTTCAGCGACGAGGTGATCCCGGCGCGTTTCACGGGGGAGAGTTATTACGACAAGGATCACAAATGGGTGGGAACCTGTCTGTCTCAGATGGGGATTTGCTACAACGTCAACTCGGTCGCGAGGCTCGGGGTGCCGGTGCCGAGGTGCTGGAGCGACCTCGGCGATCCGGGCTATGCCGGCTACATCGCGCTGGCGGACCCGACCAAGAGTTCCTCGGTCGGCCGGGCCTTCGAGATGATGATCCAGGAGCAGATGCAGGCGGTCATCGCGGAGAAGGGCGACACGCCGGAGAGCCGCGAGGAAGGTTGGCGCAACGGTCTGAACCTGCTCCAGCGGCTGGCTGCGAACGCGCGCTACTTTACCGACTCCGCGAGCAAGGTGCCGCACGACGTGGCCCAAGGAAGCGCCGCGGCCGGGACCTGCATCGACTTCTACGGGCGGACCTACGAGGAGAAGCGCAAGAAGGCCGACGGCACCTCGCGGATCCGCTGGACCGCGCCTGTCGGCGGCACTTCGCTGAGCGTGGATCCGATCGCGGTGTTCCGCGGCGGGCCGCGCGGCGACATCGCCCAGGAGTTCGTCATTTTCTGCCTTAGCCCCGCGGGCCAGTTGCTGTGGAACGTGAGAGCCGGATTGCCCGGCGGACCGAGCCAGACTTCACCGCGGCGCCTGCCGGTGCGGAAGGATCTCTACACCACGGAGCATCTGGCCTCGTTCGCCGATGCCGACGCGCTGCCGTACGAGCGGAGTGCGGGTTTTGAATACAAGCGCGAGCTGACCGGCAGCGCTTTCAGTGCGATGGCCCAGATTTTCCGCGCGATGTGCATCGATCCGCACGATGAGATGAAGGCGGGCTGGAAGGCGATGCGCGATGACACGGGTCCCGGGGTGGCGCTGGAGGACAGCGCGGCGGGGAAGGTGTTCTTCGACGTCTCCCACCTGACCTATGCACGGCTCATGAACGAGATCGTCCCGCTGGTCGGGAAGAAGGATCCGCTGGCTACGATGCGGGAGATGACGAAGATTTCCGCGGTCTTCCGCACGAACTATGAGAAGGCCGCGCTGATCGCGGAAGAAGGGGGCCAGCCATGAACCGCAATGCCGCCATCGCGATCACGGCGATCGTCACCGGACTGTTCGCGGTGTTCTTCCTCTATCCGGCTTTTTCGGTAATCGGCGAGGCCTTCAAGGCACCGGACGGCAGCTTCACGCTGTCGTTCATCGGCGATGTCTTCCGCAATCCCGTTTACCGCGAAGGCCTGTGGAATGCACTCGCGCTCGGGGTGACCAGCACGCTCGCCACCTTCCTGATCGCCTTCCCGCTGGCGCTGCTGTCGTATCGCTATGACTTCACCGGCCGCGGGATCCTGGGCATCTTGATTCTGGTCCCGCTGGTGCTGCCGCCCTTCGTCGGGGCGATCGGGATCAAGCACATGCTCGACGTCGACGGCTCGCTGAATGCGCTGCTGATCGAGATCGGTCTGATGGACGCGGCGCGGCCCTACGACTGGCTGGCGAACGGGCGCTTCTGGGGGATCGTGGCGATGAACGCGCTGCACCTTTATCCGATCCTCTACATGAACGTCACCGCGGCGCTGTCGAACCTCGACCCCGCGATGGAGCAGGCCGCCGAGAACCTGGGTTGCCCGCCGGCGCGGCGCTTGTGGCGGATCACCTTGCCGCTGGCGATGCCCGGGATTTTCGCGGGCTCGGCGATCGTTTTCGTGTGGGCTTTCACGGAGCTCGGCGTGCCGCTGGTTTTCGACTACACGCGGGTGGCGCCGGTGCAGGTGTTCGACGGGATCAAGGATCTAACAGGTAATCCGGCGCCCTACGCGCTGGTCGCGGTGATCCTGGTGATTTCAGCGGTGGTCTTCGCCATCACCAAGTTCCTCTTCGGCCGCCAGACCGCCGGATCCCAGCCGCGGCCGAAGGGGCGGGGTGGCGAGGTGAAGCTGACTGGCCTGCGTTCGCTCGGCTGCGCGATCATTTTCGGCGGGGTCTTCCTTCTTGCCTCGCTGCCGCATCTCGGGGTGATCCTGCTTTCGCTGTCGGACGACTGGTATCAGACGGTGCTGCCGGTCGCGCTGAAGTTCGACCACTACATTGATGCGCTGGGTGACCCGCTGGTCGTTCCTTCGATCAAGAACAGCCTGTTCTACGCTTCGGGTGCGACGCTGATCGACCTGGTGCTGGGCATTGCCATCGCCTGGGTGATCGTCCGCAGCACGATCAAGGGCCGCGCTCTGATCGATGCCCTGGTCATGCTGCCGCTGGCGGTGCCCGGCTTGGTGCTGGCTTTCGGCTATCTGGCGCTGTCGCAGGAAGGCAAGCCGCTGCGCTTCCTGATCGGCGAGAATGGCAATCCGGCGATGCTGCTGATCGTGGCCTATGCAGTACGACGTTTGCCGTACGTGGTGCGGTCCGCAGTCGCGGGCTTGCAGCAGAGCAATCCGGCGCTGGAGGAAGCGGCGCGATCGCTGGGGGCGGGCTGGTTCCGCACCTTGCGGCGGATCTCGCTGCCGCTGATCGGCGCGAACCTCGCGGCCGGCGGCATCCTCGCCTTCGCCTTTGCCATGTTGGAGGTCAGCGACAGTCTGATCCTGGCGCAGCAGACGGAGCACTACCCGATCACCAAGGCGATCTACATGCTGCTTTCGTCGCTCGGAAACGGCCACGAACTGGCCGCTGCGCTGGGCGTGTGGGCGATGGTCTTTTTGGGGATCGCCATCGCCGGTGCCGCGGCGCTGGGCGGGAAACGCGGCGGGTTGTTCCGGATGTGATGGAGCCTGAATGTGATCAAGCATAACGACTCCGATGAAAGCTCTGATCTTCTCCTTCCTGATCGCATGTCCCGCGGCTTCCGCCAATGAGGTCTTCCGGGTGTCCCGCGTCGTGGCAGCGGCGGGCGAGGGGGTCGAGCGGATGAATCTCAAGGTCGCGGAGCACGAGGAGGTTCTGTTCGTGGAGACGGCGGCGGTGGTGAGCGCTGCGGATGTGCAGGAGGCGTGGGCCGAGATTCTCCCGTCGATGCGGCACATTGCGATCCGTCTCAAGCCGGAGGGCGCGAAGAAAATGGCGGCGGTCACGGGGGAACTAAAGCTGGGAATCGAGCGCTTGGCATTGATCGTCGATGGCAAGCTGGAGTCTGCACCAGTGGTTCACGGGAGGCTGGGAGCTCAATTTGTCATCGAGGGCTTCGACGATCTGACCGACCAACAAATGAAGGAGCTTGCCCGCAAGATCGCGGGGAGACCGCTTGAAGTCCCCGGCGTGGAAATGCCCGAGGTCAAGCCTCCCGAGGAGAAGTGGGAGCCCTACACCGAGGAGGAATATCAGCAGATCAAGGCGAGAAGGGCGAAGCTTGGGGTTTTCTACTCGGACACGTTACGGTCCGAAGAGGAGCTGGATGCGATGCTGGGCAAGGGCATGAGCCGGGCCGAGGTGGTCGCTGCACTTGGCAAACCGACGAGCGGGGAAGGAGATGCGGAAGAAGCCAACTCGGTGCTGGTCTATCATGTCGCTCCGGAGAGGTGGAAGGAAGAGGGCGATGCGCGGATGCTTCCCACCTTGCTCATGGTGCACTTCACCGATGGCAAGCTATCAGACCACGAAGTTCATTACAGCGTCGGGACACGGGAGTTGAAGAAGCCGGGCTGGGTGCCTCCCATGCTTCGCTTGAGCGCCCCGGAGCCCGACCTTTCCCGGAAGCCCCAGACGGAAGTTGAGTATTTCGAGTCGGTGAAAGCTGAGGAGCCGGAGCAGGCGGTCAATCGGACGAACCTGGAGGAACTGATTGGCCTCGTGACGAGGTTGGAAAGCATGCAAATACCGGGGGGCGCGACGCCGCCGGTCGTGAGTGCAGAATGCGATTTGATTCTGGTGCTTGCCCATCACTTCCCGGAGGTCGGGGTTCTCCGGAAGAATGCCAGGAATGGAACCATCGCGGTTGCCGCGCTTGGTGAGGCGGTGATTCCGTATCGGTCCGGTCGCAAGCCCCTTCCGGTGGTCGATCCAAAGGCCGAGTGAGGCGGTGGGGCGGTGTCGCCCCTTGGTCTCCCAGGGTGACCGACTTGCCTGACAGTCGACCGGCGGTAGGACATGTCTTGGGTTCCCGACATCGGGGCGGACTGGAAAAGCCGCGACCGTAAAGCGCAGGAATGAGTTCATGGAGTGATGAAAGTTGCATTGTGATGCGGCGTATCCCGAAGCACTCATGGTCCGATTCTTCCTCGTCGCTCTTCTCGTTGCTCCCTCGATCCTCTCCGCGCTCGAACTGAAATCGACCGACGGCGCGCTGCGCGAGTTCGCCTTTGATGGCCGGGTGTGGCGGACTTCGGCGTTTGTGGATCCGGCGGGGAAGGTGCTGCCGGTGGCGAGCGAGGAGTTCCAAGTGCGGACGATGGATGACCGGGAGTGGACGGTGGACGATTATCGGTCCGCGGGCGAACCGGAGAAGGGCGAGGGGACCTTGGTCTTTCGTTATGTGTGGCCGGAAGGCGTGAAGCGGCCGGCTGATGCTCCGGCGCGGGTGACGGTCCGTTTTGAATGCTCGCAGGTCATTCGCAAGATGGTGGAGCTGGAGTTCGCCGGGGACGCGACGGTCGATCGGCTGGAGGTCGAGCGCTTCACGACGGCGGAACCCGCGGCGCGCGGCGGGCGGGGCGAGCCGGTGTGGGTCGGGGACCGCTGGTTTTTCGGGCTGGAGCATCCGGCGGGGCACTCGCGGCATTCCGATGGCAACACGCCGAAGCCGGACGCGCATCGCTACGAGATGGTGGGGAATTACTCCTACGTCGACCTCGAGGGCCGCGACAAGGAGGCCAAGCCGCAGCCGGGCTTGCTGCGGCTGTTCCACTTCCCGGGCTTCGCGAAGAAGGAGGGCGAGCGACGGGTGATCCGCAGCCAGCGGGCCATCGCCGGAGTGGCCGCGGCCGGCGAACCGGTGGAGCGGGGATTTGTCCGCTACCTGGACTCGGTGAAGAAGCCGGACCGCTCGTTCACGCACTACAACAACTGGTTCGACGGCGCGGGGAAGTCGTTGAAGGGCGACAACTTCGTGAAGATCCACCGCCAGTTCCGCGAGGCGCTGAAGGGCTATGATATCAAAATCGATGCCATGGTGCCGGACAACGGCTGGCAGAACGGGGCCTCGGTGTGGGAGCCCGCGGCCGGGCATTTCCCGAAGGGCTTCGAGGACTTGAAGGCGCTGAGCGAGGCCTTGCGTGCCGACGGGACGACGCTCGGGCTGTGGCTGTCGCTCGACGGCACGACCAACAACATCGGCTGGGGCGAGGGGCAGGGCTTCAAAAAGGCGAAGCCAAACAACTATTTCAGCCAGTATTTTCCGCACTACTCGCTCAGCGCGGACGGCTACCAGCCGCAGCTCGACCAGCAACTTCGGAAGTTGGCGGGGGAGGCGAAGATCAGTTACTTCAAGCACGACTTCAACCACCTGTCCGACACCGGCGAGGGCTGCAATCATCCGGCAACCGACCGCCACGGCCACGAGGCGAACGTCGATGCGATGATCGAACTGCTGGCATCGACGCGGGAGGCGAATCCCGGGGTCTATCAGAATCTAACGAACTGGATCTGGTTCTCGCCGTGGTGGCTGGTGCACGGCGACGCGCTGTGGATGCTGGCGGGCGACGACGGCTTCAACGGCAACTGGCCGGAACTGTCGACACGGGCGATGGCGACGACCGATCGCGACGCCTACCTCTGGCGGATGTGGGGCGATCCCGCCGACCGGCCGCTGGTGCCGGTGTCGCGGTTGATGACCCACGGGATCATCCGCAATCCTCGCGGTCAGATGGAGAGCCCGCAGGATACGCCGCGGGACTGGGCCGACCACGTGATGATGTACTACGGACGTGGTATCCAGATGAAGGAGTGGTATCTCACGCCGGCGGCGATGTCGGAGGACAAGTGGAAGTCGCTCGCGATGATCCACCGCTGGAGTGAGCGGAATTTCAAGGCGCTGGCGAACGCCGTCTGGATCGGCGGGCGGCCGGACGAGGGACATGCGTATGGCTACGTCGGCTGGGAGGGACAGAAGGGCGTGCTGGTTGCGCGGAATCCGGGGCCGGCGGCGCAGGTGCTGCGGGTGCCCTTCGATCCTGCGGCGGGGTTTTCCGGCAAGAGTGGGACGGCGTATCAAGGTCGCGTGGTCTATCCGTATCATGCGACGCTGCCGGGTTCGTTCGCGGCCGGTCGGGCGATGGAGATCGAAGTTCCCGGCTACGAGACGCTGGCGATCGAGTTTGGCCCGGGAGCGTCTGTGGTGAAGGAACAAGCGCGGCCGGTGGTGGTCCGCACGCTGACGGCGGGGGATGCGAAAGCCGTCGCCACGGTGGAAGTGCCGACCGATCTCGCGGGGCGGTGCGAGCTGCTGGTGATCGGCTACCCGGAATTGCCGGAGGTAAAGATCGACGGCGAGGTGGTGGCACCGGTCCGCACCAGCAAGTCGGCGCTGAACCATTTCGCTGGGTATGCGATCGCGGGGATGAAGAGCGAGAAGGTCCGCGAGTGGCGGATGGCGTCGTTCGACCTGAGCGCGAAGGCCGGAAAGAAGGTGAGCGTGGAGCTTTCCGGCGGGGAAGTGAATATCCGCGCCGAGGCCTGGCTGCTGGCCGAAAGAAAGGCGGCGGACGAGGCTTTCGAAACGCGGGACTTGCCATGGGCGATTTCCGCCGGGGCGCGCCGCGAGACCGTTTGCCTGGTGCCGGAGCGTCCGCTGCGGCCGACGCCTGTGCCATCGCGGGCCTTGACCGCGGACGATCTCCGCGGGATGCGCAAGGCGTGGCTGACGATCGAGCACTTCGGGATCAGCGCGGGCCACGGGACCAAGACGCTGTTCCTCAACGGCGAGAAACTCGCGGTGCTGTCGGCTGGCCCGGACGAGTGGCGGAAGGCGCGGATCGAGGTGCCGATGGGATCGATCAAGCCGGCGAACACGCTCGAGCTCCGTCATGATTCCGGCGACGACAAGTTCAAGTTCCGCGGGGCGGAGTTGCGGGTCGAACTGGCGGACGGCAGCGAGGTTCGCTCGACCGCGCAGGCGACGGCGCAGACCAGCTTCGGCGACTGGGTTCATCTCGAAGGCGAGCTTTTCCCTTCGAAGGACGCCGCGAAGCCGGTGCTGCTGGAGTTCCGCGGCGAGTGACCCGCCACATTGCGCCTTGACCCGCCGCGGGGTTCCGGAAAGGGAGTGTCATGGCCGAAACCCGCTCCACCTTTTCCCTCCGCCCCGGCGACGCCGCGCCCGGATTCCAGTTGCCGGCTCCGGACGGCACGATGCACGAGCTGCACGTGGTCCGCGGCAATGCCGGGCTGCTGGTGGTCTTCGCCTGCAACCACTGCCCCTACGTCATCCATCTGGCGGACGCGCTGGCCAGCCTCGCTTGCGAAATCGAGGCCGAGGGGGTGGCAACGGTCGCGATTTCTTCGAACGACATCGAGAAGTATCCGGACGACGCGCCGGAGCACATGGCGACCTTCGCCGCGGAGCACGGCTGGAATTTCCCCTACCTCTTCGACGAGACCCAGGAAGTCGCCAAGGCGTATGGCGCGGCCTGCACGCCGGATTTCTTCCTCTTCGACCACGAGCTGCGGCTTTACTACGCCGGGCAATTCGACGCCACCCGCCCGAAAAGCGGCCAGCCCGCGACCGGCGATGACCTGCGCGCGGCGGTGATGGGAATGCTGGCCGGTGAGGAGCCTCGGGTGCGTCCCATTCCGAGCAGCGGCTGTGGCATCAAGTGGAAGGCTGGCAGTGAACCGCCCTATTTTGCCTGAAACGTTTCGCATTTCACCATTGCCCGCCCCGGTATCGACCGGCTAACAACGACTGACATGGCGCACGCATTTGCTTTTCATCCGGCCGTCCTCGGCGCGATCCACCTCACGGGGATCGACTGGGCGATCATCATCGGATCGATCTTGGTCTGCTTCGTTCCCGCCCTTTTCTACGGAAAGAAATCGGGGGAAAGCACGTCCGAGTTCTTCGCTTCGGGGCAATCGGTGCCGTGGTGGCTGGCGGGCCTTTCGATGGTGGCGACGACCTTCTCTTCCGATACGCCGAACTGGGTGACCGAGCAGGTGCGGAGATTCGGCGTTGCCGGCAACTGGCAATGGTGGGCCTTCGTCCTTACAGGGATCTCCACGGTCTTCTTCTTCGCCCGAATGTGGCGCCGCTCCGGGGTCATGACCGACCTCGAATTCTACGAGGTCCGCTATTCGGGCAAGGCGGCATCGGTGGTCCGCGGCTTCCGCGCGGTCTATCTCGGGCTGTTCTTCAACTGCTTCATCATGGGCATGGTGACGCTCGCCGGGTGCAAGATCGCCAACATCCTCTTCGGCATGGAGCCATGGGAGACCATCGTGATCTGCGGCGTGCTCAATGTGGTCTTCGCCGCCCATTCGGGGCTGTGGGGCGTAATGATCATCGACATGGTGCAGTTCTTCATCAAGATGACCGCTGTTTTCGCGGCAGCCTATTTCTCTTTGAAGGAAGTCGCCCTCCGCACCGGCGTCGGTGAAACCGCGTTCGCGGGACTTCAGAAGCTCGTCCAAACCCTGGGCACGCAGCAGGTCAAAGTGTCCGACGGCCAACCGCTCATGAGCGTGATCGATGGGACCGGCCAGCCGATCCTCGACATGATGCCGAACTTCGGCATGTGGGACCTCGCGCTGATGATCTTCATCGTCCCCATCGCCATCGGCTGGTGGGCGAACTGGTATCCCGGGGCCGAGCCGGGCGGCGGCAGCTACATCGCCCAGCGCATGCTTGCCTCGAAATCGGAAAAGGACTCGCTGGGGGGCACGCTGTTTTTCAACATCGCCCACTACGTCCTGCGCCCGTGGCCGTGGATCATCACCGCGCTTTGTTCGATCATCGTTTATCCCGACCTCGCTTCGATCAGGGAAGCGTTCCCGGATGCGGATCAAAAGCTCATCGGCCACGACAGCGCCTTCCCCGCGATGCTGAAGTTTCTGCCGGTCGGCTTCATGGGCCTGATGGTCGGCGGCTTGATCGCTGCGAACTCTTCCACGATCCTGACCCACCTGAACTGGGGCGCGTCCTACCTGGTCCACGACTTCTACCGGCGCTTCATCAAGAGGGACGCCACGGAGAAGCACTACGTTGCGGCAGGTCGCATCTGTACGCTGTTGCTCTATGTCGTGGCGGCCTTTTTGAGCCTGGTACTCACCTCGGCGCAGGAAGGTTTTGAGGTGCTTATCTCGATTGGTGCCGGCACCGGCTTGCTCTACATGCTCCGCTGGTTCTGGTGGCGGATCAACGCCTGGTGCGAGATTGTGGCGATGATCAGCTCGTTTGTGGTCTCCGTGACCTTCTTCGTGCTCAAGAAAATGCACGCGGCGGGCATGGTGGATTTTCAAGTGCCCTTCGCCCAGACCGTGATCATTTCGGTGGCTTTCACGACCGTTTGCTGGCTGTTCACCGCCTTCTACGCTCCCGCGATGACGGATCGGAAGGTCTTGATCTCGTTCTTCAAGAAGGTCCATCCCGCCGGTCCCGGCTGGGACTCCGTTCGCACCGAAGCGGGGATTCCGCAAAGCGCCGTCAAAGCCTCCGGCGACCACATGGGGCTTGCTTTCGTCGGCTGGATCTCCGGGTGCACCGTGATCTGGTCCTCGCTGTTCGCCATCGGCAAGTTCCTCTACGGCGAGATGACCATGGCATGGATCTTGACCGCGAGCACGGTCGTCAGCGGGATCGTGCTGCTCCAAGTGATCCGCCGGCTTTGGAAATAAGTCCCGGCGGACCGGCGGAAAGAGGATCGAACAACGGAAATCTCGAAACGAACAAAGGGGAGACCGGACTTCTCTTCTTTCGCGAATTTCGCCGATTTCGTTGTTCCTCAATCCAGCCGTTTGGGTGCGCCGGTCAAGAGAATGACTTGGCAAAGCCGGTCCGCCCCGTGTTAGGCTGAATGCCGAATGGACGCGCTGATTCACCATCTGGAACGGAAGGAAGACCTCTCGCCGCGGGAGGTCACGGTGGCGGCGGAGTTGCTGCTCGATCCCGCCGCACCGGATGAGAAGAAAGCGGCGCTGCTCGAGGCGCTTTCAAAGAAGGGCGAGACTCCGGCGGAGATCGCCGGCTTCGTCGAAGTCTTCCTGGAGCACGCGGTGGATCCGCATGTCGGGCTGCTGGATCTCGAAGGCCCGACCATCGATGTCTGCGGCACCGGTGGCGACAAGCTGAACCTGTTCAACGTCTCGACCACCTCGATGTTCGTCGTCGCGGCGACCGGGGCGGTGGTGATGAAGCACGGCAACCGCGGGATCACCTCGAAGAGCGGCGGCGCGGACGTGCTCGAAGCGCTGGGCATCCGGATTGATTTGCCGGCGGAGGGCTTCCGCGAGTGCTTGGAGAAAGCGGGTGTCGGCTTCCTGTTCGCTCCGGCCTATCATCCGGCCTTCAAGGCGGTGGTGAGCGTCCGCAAGCAGCTCGCCGAAAAGGGCGTGCGCACGATTTTCAACCTGATCGGCCCGCTGCTCAATCCGGCCAAACCGCAGTGCCAGCTGGTCGGCGTGTTCGACCGGGAGATGTGCCCGGCCTTCGCCGAGATTCTCCAGCGGCTCGGCCGCGAGAGCGCCTGGGTGGTTCACGGGACCACCGGCGACGGCCGCTCGGTCGACGAGGTCAGTCTGTTAGGTTCCACCCGCATCTGCAAGGCCGGGCTCTATCAGGACTTGGTGGACGAGGAAGTCCGGCCACGCGACTTCGGGATGAAGCACGCCGAGGTCGAGGAGCTTCAAGGCGGCGATGCCACGGTGAACGCGGCGATTTTGGAAGCGATCCTGAGCGGCAAGGACACGGGTCCGAAGCGCGACATGGTGCTGCTCAACGCCGGTGCCGCGATTGCCTGCTGCGGGCTGTCGGACGACATCGGCGACGGCATCGAGATCGCCAGGAGCCTGATCGACGACGGCAGCGCGCTCGGGCGGTTGAGGTTGTTGCAGGAGGTGGCGAAGCGGTGAGTCGGTGAGAAGGGCGACTTGGTACTCGCATTCACGTGGTCGTTTTCTCTTGGAGGACGGTAGGACGCTTGGGCGAACTCAAGTCCACCACGCGGCAATATCGCCGAGCAGCATGCCGCCGGAGATTCCGGTTTGAAATACGCCGACAATCCGGAGCGGACGGACCTTTGCCTTTGTCCAGCCAATCACCGAGAGGACGAAGGCCGTGAGAATCATCGGCCAGTAGTCGCCCGGCATTCCAAGAATCAGGCTCGAGAGGGCGAGAAGGACAGAACTTGCGAGAAGAAAAAACACTCCCTCCGACCGGAGTCCGGCCGGCTTTGCGACGCTGCCGGCCTCCTCCAGGCGGCGGGACTGCCAAAGTGCCATCGCTCCTTTCATCCAATCCGGGGTATAGATGGGTATCCCCGAGGAATAATCCCACTCTGGTTTTCTTTCCTGCTCGAAATCGCGCGCTGCGTTGCGGGCCGACTCGCCGATCTCGCCGGTCCCGGAAGTCACAAGATTGTCGAACGCGGCGATCATTCCGCCCTCCGCGCATTGGCACAGCAAGCGGGTCATTTCCGCTTGATCGAGTTCGATCCGGGCCGTCCGGACTTCCTCATCCGGGTAAAGCAATCCGAGATGGTGGATCGATGCGATCGCGTAGCGGGCGAGGTCGTTGCCGCCGTCGGCCAAGGGTGTGAGCCGCTCGACGTGGCGTCCGAATCTGACGGCAGTTTCGGCTGAAACGGTCTCGTACGACGGATCATGATTCTTTCCCCATGAATCCATTTCCTGCCAGTAGTCGAGGAGTTCATGGGGATGGTTCATGGCTGGGGAGGGCGGTGATGATCTTGGAAAGATGAGAGGCTGGGACTCGTGAGCCGGAGGTCGGTGCGAACATGGGGAAGAGACGGCTGCCAGGTACCGTTCCGGTCGGCCGAGGGCGTCCGACCCTACCTATTCTCCTTCGGCAGCTTCAGCCACGCTTCGATCTCCGCGAGCGGCTTGGTGTTGATGACGTCCTGCCTTCTCAGCCAGCCCTTGCGTGCGACGCTGGCTCCGAACTTGAGGAACTGGAGCTGGTTAACCGAGTGGGCGTCGGGATTGATCGAGCACAGCACACCCTTGTCGCGGGCGCGGTGCCACCAGCGCCAGTCCATGTCGAAGCGCTTCGGGTTGCAGTTCAGCTCGATGACGGTGCGGGTCGCCGCTGCGCAGTCGATGATCTTTTCGTGATTCACCGCATAGCCGTCGCGGCGTAGCAGCATGCGGCCGGTGAGGTGGCCGAGCATGGTGATGTGCGGGCTTTCCATGGCGCGGATGATACGCTTCGTCATCGTGTCCTCGTCGAGGTTGAGGACGTTGTGGACGGAGGCGACGGCGAAATCGAGGCGCGCGAGCAGGGCTTCGTCGAAGTCGAGCGAGCCGTCCTTGAGGATGTCGACCTCGGACCCGGCGAAGATGCGGAACTGCGGGCCGCCCTGCTCGCGGTTCCAGGCGGCGATCTTCTCGAGTTGGGCGGCGAGGCGTTCCTCGTCGAGCCCGCGGGCCTGCGGCGAGGATTTCGAGTGGTCGGAGACGCCCAAGTACTGCAAGCCTAGTTCCCGCGCGCCCTCGGCCATCTGGTCGAGGGTCGAGCGGCCGTCGGACTCGGTCGTGTGGTTGTGAAAGGTGCCGCGGAGGTTTTCCAATTCGATGAGGCGCGGCAGAGTGCCCTCGTCCGCGGCTTCGATCTCGCCGCGGTTCTCTCGGAGTTCGGGCGGGACGAAATCGAGGCCGAGGGCGCGGTAGATGTCGGCCTCGTCGTGGACCACCGGCAGGTTCTCGCCGGTGAAGCCATATTCATTTAGCGACCAGCCCTGCTTGAGGGCGCGGGAGCGGATGGCCACGTTGTGCTCCTTGCTGCCGGTGAAATACATCAGTGCAAAGGGGAACTGGTCGTTGGAGACGGCGCGGAGGTCGCACTGCATGCCGCTCTCTAACAGGATCGAGCACTTGGTGTCGCCGTGGGCGATGATCTCCTTGGCGAAGGGCTGCTTGGCGAAGAATTCGGTGAGTTCCGCGGGCTTCGGGGTGGCGACGATGAAGTCGAGATCGTGCACCAGTTCCTTGGAGCGGCGGGTCGATCCGGCGACCGCGGCGCGGAGGACTTCGGGATGAAGGCGGAGGATTTCGAGGATCTCTTGGGCGGCGGTGGTCGCTTCATCGAGGCGGAAGACGCCGGCGCTTTGTTCAAGGCGGGCGATGGCTTCCAGGATCTTGACCTGGGTCTTGTCGCCGAAGCCGGGAAGTCCGGCGACCTTGCCGCTGTCGCAGGCGGCTTTCAGCGAGGCGATGGAGTCGATGCCCAGCGTCTTGTGCAGCGCGGCGATCTTTTTCGGGCCGAGTCCGGTGATGTCGAATAGCTCGAAGAAGCTGTCGGGGTAAATGGCACGGAGCTTCTTGTGGAATTCCAGCTCACCGGTGGTCGCGAGCTCGTGGAGCTTGTCGCGCAGGGCCTCGCCGATGCCCTTGATGCCATCGAGCTTTTCCTCGCGGGCCAGCGCCACGATGTCGCCGTCGTAGCTGGAGACGATCTCCGCGCCTTGGCGGTAGGCGCGGACTTTGAAGGGGTTCTCCCCCTGAATCTCTAACAGCAGCGCGGTTTCCTCCAGGACTTCGGCCAAGCGCTCGCGGGTGACGGACATGCCGGGAGGCTACGAAGCCGGTGCTGGCGGGACAGTCGAAAATTTCCCGTCCGCACGGCTCCCGAGTTTCACTGCATCATCGATTCGGCCCGCATCCGGGATGTGGAGATGAAGGCACGCAGAGCAATCCTCCCCAGAAGATGCCGCGGAGTGGGCCGGTGATCGGCGGCATGAGCGGGAGATTTGGATTCACAGGGAGGTGGGGGATAAAGGAGCCACAGCCACTTTTCACGGGGCCGGCAGGAGATCGGCGACGACCATCCGGTGATCGCTGCGGCGGGTGGTGACGGCGGCGCAGTGGATGGTCTTGAAGTGGCGGCTGTGGTGGATCTGGTCGATCCGGTGGATCGGGATACGCCGCTGGTAGGTATTTCCCCAGCCGGTGCCAGCGCTGGAGAAGGCATCGTCGAAATCGGCCTTCAGCAGTCCGTGGGTCGGGTCGGAGGGCGGGGCATTGAAGTCTCCACCGAGGATGACCGGTTTTCCCGGGGCGGTGTCGGTGAGGATGCTGAGCGCGATCCCGAGCTCCTTGAGCCGGACCTGGCGGTTGGCGCGGTGGGTTTTCCAACAGTCGCTGCGCCAGAGGCGGAGGTCGGTGGCGGCGCTGGAGAGGTGGAGGTTGACCACTTCAAATTCCGAGCCGTCGGGCTTGCGGATGGTGACCTGCTGGACCCGAAGTCCGCCGGGCTGAGGATTGACCTCGCGGCGGATGCTCCAGCGGGTGACGATGCCGTTGGTCGCGTAAAGCCGGTAGTCGCCTTCGCCCTGATAGAGGAGGTCGGCAACGTGGCGGACTTGCTGAGGAAGGGCTTCCTGCAAGAGCACGACGTCCGGGGCCCAGCGACGGATATCGGCGGCGGGATCACTGCCGCCGGAGTAGTTGAAGTAGTTGCAGTTCAGGGTCAGCACCCGCAGCAGCCTCCGGCCCTCGGCCATGCCGGCGGGGCCGGGGAGGGGGGCGGACTTGCCGACGTTCGCGATGACGCGTGCCTCGTCGGCGCCGAGCAGAATAGTCATCGCCCAGACCCCTGTGACCACTAGCGAAAGCGGGGCGCGGAGGAACCAGAAGGCGACGATGGAAAAGATCAGCCCGACCCCGCCCCATGCCCAGATCGGGATGACGGTGAAGGCCGCCAGCTCGTCCGGCTGGCGGGAGTAGGCGTAGAGCGTGAACAGGTGGAGCAGCAGCGACAACCCGATGAGGAGCCATCCGGCGCGGCGGCGGAAGCGGGAGGACTTCATCGGGCCGGACAGCGGGCGGGTTTGCACTTTAAAATGGCAGGCCCATGCCGCCGGTGAGCTTCTTCATTTCGCTGGCGGAAATGTCGCGGCCCTTGGTGATGGCTTCCTGGACGCCCTTGAGCACGAGGTCCTGGAGGAAGTCCACGTCCTCGGGATCGACCACCGACTTGTCGATGACGATGGAGAGCACGTCGCCCGCGCAGGTGGCGACCACGGTCACCTTGCCGCCGCCGACGCTGGTCTCGACGGTTTTTTTCGCGAGTTCTTCCTGCGCAGCGGCCATTCCGGCCTGCATCTTCTGCGCTTGTTTCATGAGTTTCTGGATGTCCATGGGGATAGATGGTGGATGGTAGATATCAGATGGTAGATGGGTCGACGATGATGCCTTTCTTTGGCACTTGGAACTTTCTTCCTTGGAACTTCACCGCTTCAGCGTGGCTTCGAACATTTCGAGGGCGGTCTGGATCAGCGGGTCCTTGTAGAATTCTTCCATCGGGTCGGCCTTGGCGGCGGGGGGCTCGGTGAAGGCGGGCTCCGGTTTCCAGGGCGGCGTGTCGGATTTTGCGGGCTCTGGGTCGGGTTCGGGTTCGTCGGGCGCGGTGGCGATGAGTTCGTCGAGTGAAAGCACGGACTCGGTCTTGGGCGGGGCCGGGATCGCGGGCTCGGCGACGGATGGCGCGGCGATTTCGGCGGCGGGCTGCGGCTCGGGAGCTGTTGCGGCGGGCTCAGGAGCCGGTGGTGCCGGTTCGGGC